>NZ_JBEOPU010000006.1:0-314627 GCF_040310405.1 Pseudomonas sp. E45-MNA-CIBAN-0222 | reverse complement strand
CAAGGCCCGAAGGTCCCCTGCTTTCTCCCGTAGGACGTATGCGGTATTAGCGTTCCTTTCGAAACGTTGTCCCCCACTAATAGGCAGATTCCTAGGCATTACTCACCCGTCCGCCGCTGAATCAGAGAGCAAGCTCTCTTCATCCGCTCGACTTGCATGTGTTAGGCCTGCCGCCAGCGTTCAATCTGAGCCATGATCAAACTCTTCAGTTCAATACTGCATGGGTTTTGAGAAAACCCTAAACTTGGCTCAGCAATCGCAATCTCTTCTAAAAGAATCACTTCTTAAGAAGAGCACTCAATGATTTCTCGTTGAGCACATTGTGATGCTGATAATCTTACTGACCATCAGTCTTACATTCACAAGCACCCACACGAATTGCTTGATTCAGTTGTTAAAGAGCGTTTCGATCAAGTCTTTCGTCTCAACCGAGGCCGCGCATTCTACAGCAGCCTTGTTACCTGTCAAGCTGTTTTTGAAGAAGTTTTTCTTTCTTCTCAACCGCTTGCGCTTCAGATCAACCTGCGTCTCTCATCAGCGGGAGGCGAATCATACAGCGTTCAACACCGCTGTCAACCACCTCTTTCAACCGCTTCCGATCAACCCGACCGAAGCCGCCAACAGGACTCAACCACCACCCTGTCAGCCCGGCGCATTCTACTCGAATTCGCCATCCGTGCAACCCTTTTATTTAGCTAACCTTTTGATTTACAAGAGGTTTTGCTTGAGGACTGCGCCGGAAGTGGTGCGCATTATAGGGGCCTGAAAACTAACGTCAACCGTTTATTTCAGTTTTATCTGACTTCAGCGAAACGCGCGCAAACGACTTCTTACCCGCCTGGCAAACATGGGTGGCGCCAAGTTTGAACATGAAGGTGCGATCCACCACCTCCCCGTCAACGCGCACACCTCCAGCCCCCAACAGATCGCGGGCCATAGCGGCATTCCTAACGAGAGCAGCCTTATTAAGCACCGAAGAAATCGGCATATCCTGATCGGACACCAACTCAACTTCAGGCAGATCTTCGGGGAGCTCACCATCCCTCATTCTATTACCCGCGGAGCGGTGCGCGGCGGCTGCCGCCTCCTCCCCATGAAAACGCGCGACGATCTCCTCTGCCAATTTGATCTTGATATCACGCGGATTAGCACCTCGGCCGACGTCGGCGCGAAGCTCGCCAATTTCCTCCTCCGACCGGAAGCTAAGAAGCTCGAAATAGCGCCACATAAGAGCATCAGGAATCGATACTAGCTTGCTGTACATTACGCCCGGCAGCTCCTGGATGCCGACATAATTGCCGAGCGACTTGGACATCTTCTTGACGCCATCGAGCCCTTCCAGCAACGGCATAGTCACTACACACTGCGACGCCTGTCCATAAGCGCGCTGCAGCTCTCGCCCCATTAGAAGATTGAATTTCTGATCGGTCCCACCTAGCTCGATGTCGGCGTTCAGTGCCACCGAGTCATAACCCTGGACCAGCGGATAGAGAAACTCATGAATGGCGATTGGCTGATTAGTGGAGTAACGCTTGCTGAAGTCGTCGCGCTCGAGCATGCGCGCCACCGTGTACTGTGAGGCTAGCCGGATGAAGTCGGCAGGCGTCAGCTTGTCCATCCATGACGAATTGAATGCGACCTCAGTTTTGGCCGGATCCAATATCTTGAAAACCTGAGTCTTGTAGGTTTCAGCGTTCTCAAGGACCTGCTCCCGCGTTAGCGGCGGCCGTGTTGCGCTTTTGCCACTTGGGTCACCAATCATTCCAGTGAAATCCCCTATAAGGAAGATCACGTGATGCCCCAGCTCCTGCAGTTGACGCATCTTATTAATGAGCACCGTGTGGCCGAGATGAAGATCGGGAGCGGTAGGGTCGAATCCGGCCTTGACTCGCAAGGGCTCGCCTCGCTCAAGCTTGGCTACAAGCTCCGACTCGACGAGCACCTCATCAGCGCCCCGCTTTATCACCGACAACTGCTCTTCAACCGACTTCATGGCAAGCCTCGTACCATTATCAAAGGGCGACAACCTTACAAGATCGCAAGCCGATTACAAGCCACCTACTTGCACCGGCTGGCAGACTAGCAGTCACAAGGGTTGCCTCCTAAGGCCTTTGCTTATATTTTAGACAGTTATTTCCCGTGCAAAAACATGCCAGAAGCCTAATGATGCCATCCAAATCAAAAGCTCCGAACTACCCCAAGAGCCATCTTCTGGCTGCCAGTGGTGTAGCTGCGCTGCTGAGCCTGGCTCTGCTCGTATTTCCATCACGCGAAGTAGAAGCCAAGAAGACTTTTATTGACCTGAAGCTCGAGTCGTCCTCCGGACAGATATTTAGCGAACCCGACGGCAGCACCCAAAGCTCGGCGGACTCTCCTTTTGTGCACCTCCCAGCGCACGACGCATCCGCGGAGGCCGAGAACCAGGCCCTTCCCGACGAAGCCCACGCCGAGCTGTCAGGTGCCGAAACCGACGCATTGGCAAAGTCGGTCGTAGTCGCCAATGGCGATACCCTATCGACTATTTTCGCGAATGTCGGCCTGCCCTCTTCCGTCATGCATGCGGTGCTGTCGAGCAGCCAGGACGCTAAGCAATTTTCTCGCTTGAAGATCGGTCAAACACTCGACTTTCAGCTAACCGAGAATGGTGAGCTTGCAAGCCTGCGCAGCAAACTCAACAGCCTGGAAACACTGGCACTGGAAAGGACTGACGATGGCTTTGTTTTCAAAAAGGAACAAATCAAGCCGGAGGTCAGCTCCGTTTATGCTCGCGGCGAGATTGATAGCAGTCTGTTCCTGGCGGCCAAACGTGCTGGACTGAGTCACAACCTGACGATGGATCTGGCTAATGTATTTGGTTACGACATCGACTTCGCGCTCGACATTCGCAAGGGCGATAGCTTTGAAGTTATCTATGAAGAGAAGACCGTAGACGGCAAGCCAGTCGGCACTGGCAATATTCTCGCAGCGCGCTTCACTAACCGAGGTAAAACGTATTCTGCGGTTCGCTACACCAGTAAAGATGGGGTTACCAGCTACTACAACGCCGATGGCACCAGCATGCGTAAAGCGTTTATCCGTACGCCAGTCGATTTCGCGAGGATCAGCTCCCGATTTTCAAATGGTCGCAAGCATCCGATTCTGAATAAGATCCGCGCTCATAAAGGAGTTGATTACGCAGCTCCGCACGGCACCCCGATCAAAAGCGCCGGTGACGGCAAGGTGCTGCTCGCAGGCCGCAAAGGAGGCTACGGCAACACAGTAGTCATCCAGCATGGTCAGCGCTACCGCACTCTTTATGCCCACATGCAGGGCTTCGCCAAAGGCGTGCGAAACGGCGCCACCGTCAAGCAGGGCCAGATCATTGGCTATATCGGCACCACCGGCTTATCCACCGGGCCGCATCTGCATTACGAGTTCCAGGTTGATGGTGTCCACGTTGACCCACTAGGACTGAAACTGCCAATGGCCGATCCGATTGCGCAGAACGAAAAGTCGCGCTTCATGCAGCTCAGTCAGCCACTGATGGCTCGCATGGACGATGAGAAAGCCACCATGTTGGCCCTCAATCAGCAATAGCCATGCCGCTCTACTTAGGAGTGATGTCGGGCACCAGTCTAGATGGTCTCGACGTCGCTCTTGTCGAACAAGATTCAAGCACGCGCCTGATTGCCACAAGCTTCCAGGCAATGCCTGCCCAGCTTCGGCACGAACTGCTGATGCTGTGCTCGTCTGGAGATGATGAGCTGGCACGCGCTGCTATCGCAGAGCACCAGTGGGCGACGTTGGCCGCCGATACGATCAATCAGCTCCTTGGCAAGCTGCAGCTATCCCCTCAATCAATACGCGCCATCGGCAGCCACGGGCAAACGGTACGACATGAACCTCAGCTCGGCTTTACCATTCAAATTGGCAACCCTGCGCTACTGGCAGAGCTAACCGGCATTACAGTCGTCAGTGACTTCCGTCGCCGTGATGTTGCTGCCGGCGGGCAGGGCGCGCCACTCGTGCCGGCCTTCCACGAGTCCGTCTTCGCTAAGAGCCAGCGGACTCGAGCAGTTCTCAATGTAGGTGGTTTCAGCAATCTCAGCATCCTATCCGCCGATAACCCTACCCATGGTTTCGACTGCGGCCCCGGCAACGTACTGATGGATGCTTGGATTCAACGCCACAAGAGCCAGGCGTTCGACCGCAATGGAAGCTGGGCTGCCAGCGGCTCCGTGGATGAGCATTTGCTTGCTGCATTGTTCAGTGAAGACTTTTTCGCGACCCAGGGGCCGAAGAGCACCGGACGCGAACTCTTCAATCTAGGCTGGCTAGATATGCACCTTGCCGAACGCCAACACCTGCGCCCGGAGAATGTACAGGCAACCCTGCTCGAACTGACCGCGAGGAGCATTGCCAATTCGCTGATAGCCACCCAACCTCAGACACAAGACCTGCTTGTATGCGGGGGAGGTGCACACAACGCCACCTTGATGCAGCGCCTGCAAGTACTACTTCCCTGCTGCAGCGTCAGCACCACGGACTGCGAGGGGGTGCCGCCAGACTGGGTGGAGGCAATGGCGTTCGCCTGGCTGGCTCACTGCTGTCTGGAGCGCATACCGGCAAACCGTCCGGCGGTGACCGGAGCACGCGGCAGTCGAGTCCTGGGCGCTATCTATCCTGCCTGAGACTTCAAACGAAAACGCCGTGCATTGCACGGCGCTCAAGCTGAGGAAACGTCAGATAGAAAACGACTGACCACAACCGCAAGTGGTAGTGGCATTCGGATTTTTGATCACGAAACGAGAGCCCTCCAATCCCTCTTGATAGTCGACTTCCGCGCCAGCCAAATACTGATAGCTCATCGGGTCGACCACGAGGCTCACACCTTCCCGCTCGATAATCGTATCGTCGTCGGCTACATCCTCATCGAATGTGAAGCCGTACTGGAAACCTGAGCACCCGCCGCCCGTGACGAACACCCGCAACTTCAGGCGCGGATTACCCTCCTCATCGACGAGGCTCTTCACCTTGCTCGCAGCCCCCTGACTGAACTGGATGGCGGTGGGCGTGAAGGATTCGACACTCATTGGGATCTCCTGGCGTGAAACGCCCTACTGCATTGACGGCGCATTATCGGCTTTCCTGACAAAACCGGTCAACTATTCGACCGGTAGCGGTGTACTAGATCGAAACGCCGCTGTTACGGCAACAGCGCGACATTGCCAAGCCCCAATCGCTCGTCGAGGCCAAACAGGATATTCATATTCTGGATCGCCTGCCCAGATGCGCCTTTCACCAGATTGTCGATCACCGACAGCACAACAACCAGGCTTCCACCCTGTGGGCGGTGCACCGCGATGCGACACACATTTGCACCACGTACGCTGCGCGTCTCCGGGTGGCTACCAACCGGCATTACGTCGACAAAGGGCTCATCAGCATAACGCTGCTCATAGAGGCGCTGTAGATCAACTGAAGTGTCAGCGACAGTAGCGTACAACGTGGCATGGATGCCGCGAATCATCGGAGTTAGGTGCGGGACGAAGGTCAGCCCGATGTCACCTTGGGCAGCTCGGCGCAGCCCTTGACTAATTTCCGGCAGATGACGATGCCCCTTGACCGCGTAGGCCATCATGCTTTCGCCGGCCTCAGTGAACAGGGAACCGATCTTCGCCGCGCGCCCGGCGCCGCTGACCCCCGACTTGCAGTCCGCAATCAAGCGTGAGGAATCGGCGAGGCCGTTTTCGAGCAATGGGAGGAAGCCCAGCTGGGTGGCGGTCGGATAGCAGCCTGGAACAGCTATCAAACGAGCCGTCCTGATCTGTTCGCGATTGACCTCCGGTAACCCATAGACCGCCTCCGGAAGCAAATCGGGCGCGCCATGAGCCTGGCCGTACCATTTTGCCCATTCCTCAGCATCCTGCAGGCGGAAATCTGCGGACAGATCAATCACCCGTGTTCCAGCCACCAACAGCTCACCGGCCAGCGCATGGGCTACGCCATGGGGCGTCGCAAAGAACACCACGTCGCAAGCGCCCAGGGTCGCTGCATCCGGAACGCTGAAGGCAAGGTTGTCGTAGTGACCTCGCAGGTTGGGATACATGTCGGTGACCTTCACCCCATCTTCAGAGCGGGAGGTGATCACTGCGACCTCGGCCTGTGGATGCTGAGCAAGCAGGCGCAACAACTCGACGCCCGTATAGCCTGTGCCACCAACGATACCGACCTTGATCATGACGTACCCTCAACTAAAAACTTAAAGCGCGATGATAAGGCTGCTTTGGCCCCGGGCCAACCGGCGGGATGACGGAGCCGACCCCAGCCACTACTATCGACGTATTCGCCCTGCAAGGATTCAAACGATGCTCTACCTCTGGCTCAAAGCACTACACATCATCGCGGTCGTCTGCTGGTTTGCTGGCCTCTTCTATCTCCCCCGCCTGTTCGTCTACCACGCGATGAGTGAAGACCAGCCTAGTCGTGAGCGCTTCAAAGTCATGGAGCGCAAGCTATACCGGGGCATCATGCTCCCATCGATGATTGCAACGCTGGTGTTCGGGCTATGGATGCTCATGCTCAACCCCGGATTGTTCGGCATGGGCGGCTGGCTCCACGCCAAGCTGGCGCTAGTGCTTTTGCTGGTCGGTTACCATCACGTATGTGGCGCGCAGATGAAACGCTTTGCCCGAGACGAAAACACCCGTGGGCACGTATTCTATCGCTGGTTCAATGAGATCCCAGTTATCTTTCTAATAGCCATCGTAATTCTCGTGGTGGTCAAGCCATTCTGAGACCACTGACGCTTACCAGCAGGACCAAGCAGCAATGTGTTATCTAGCTCGGAGTCTTGGGTAAACCTTGTTGTTTCGGCCAAGCAGGCCCTCTAATCTGCAGCCACCATTCAGTCGTGACATGGACGCCACATGCTAGAAGCCCAATTCAAGATCGTCTTCAATGGCGAACTGATGCCCGAAGTGCCACTTGAGGTTGCCAAGTCGAACCTGGCAACGCTGTTCAAGACAGATCTGAACAAGGTCGAGCGCCTGTTCAGCGGCCAGGTGACCACCATCAAGAGCAACCTGAGCAGTGATCAGGCTGATAAATACCTTGGGGCATTGCACCGCGCCGGCGCCAAGGCGACCAAAGAGCCGGAGCGCCTCACACCCGCATTGAGCCTAATGCAGACTGAAGAAGAGCTGGCAGCGAACACTGCTCAATCTACAGCCGCATCCATGGCCTGCCCAAAATGCGGACATACCCAGACCCAATCCAGTGAATGTGCGGCTTGCGGCATCATTATCGAGAAGTACCTGGCTCGTCAGGCACAGGTGCGCGACGGTATCTCGCAAAGCAAAAGCGTCGCGGCCTCGCCGTATGCGCCGCCGTCAGCAAACGTCGGCGAGGCCATGCCACTGTACGGCGAGCTCAAGCCGTTCTCGGTCACAGGCCGAATCGGCCGACTGCGCTATCTCGCCTGGTCGCTGGTCATAATGGTTGCAGCAGCAGGGCTCTTCGGTGTTGCTGCGGTCATCATGGCAGTATCCAGCACTGCGGGCTTGCTCTGCATGGGCCTGATCGGCATCGGCATGCTGGTAGTCAGCGTGCAGATTGGCATCCAACGGCTACATGACTTCGGCTGGTCCGGCTGGCTGATCTTGTTGAATCTGGTCCCATTCCTGGGCAGCCTATTCCCGTTCGTCATGCTACTGATGCCCGGGAGCCGCGAGGTCAACCGCTACGGTTCGCCACCGCCCCCCAACAGCCGTTCAGTAAAAGTGCTTGCTGCACTGTGGTTGGTGCTCATCGTTTCCGGCCTGGTAGCGGCGTTGACCGTCCCAGCACTCGTAGGGCTGGGCAACGGAAACAGCCTTTAATCGCAGCGGGCCGCAGCTCAGTCGGCCTGCACCGTACGACCCTGGGCCCACTCCCGCAGCGCGGCCAGCCGCTCAGCCATGACGACCGACAAAGGCGATGTTGCACGGATGCAGTCGAGCAACATCTGCTGATCGACCTGCCGTTGCCGAGCCTGACCGGCATAGACGGCACTCACCACGACCTGCTCGATCTCGGCACCGGAGAAACCGTCGCAGGCCTCAGCGAGCGCGATCAGACCCAAACTATCAGGCCGCAGCTCGCGGCGAGCGAGATGGATTCGGAAGATATCCGCTCGGGTCGCCAGATCCGGCAGATCAACGAAGAACAGCTCATCGAAGCGCCCCTTTCGCAATAGTTCCGGCGGCAGCCGATCGACCGCATTCGCAGTGGCAACCATGAATACCGGGGCGGTACGCTCCGCCATCCAGGTCAATAGCGTCCCCAGCACTCGCTGACTGACGCCGCCATCCATATCACCCGTCGCCAGACCTTTTTCGATCTCATCCATCCACAGCACGCAGGGAGCCATCTGCTCGGCCAACGTCAGCGCATCACGCAGATTACGCTCTGTCTCGCCAAAGTACTTGTTGTACAAGCAGGCAAAATCCAGCCGCAACAATGGCAAACCCCACAACCCTGCCACCGCCTTGGCAGCGAGGCTCTTGCCTCCCCCTTGAACGCCGACCAGCATCACGCCCCGCGGCAAATCATCACCCTGCCCACTTAGGAAGGCGCCCTGCCGCTCCCCTAGCCAGCGTTTGAAATTAGCCAACCCTCCCACTTCCGCGAAGCGGGCAGTTTCGTATTCGAAACCCAGTACGCCGTCGAGGCCAAGAAGTTGAAACTTGCTGCGATTGAGTTCGGGAAGGTCTTCCTGAGTAATGGCGCCGTCATCACAAATGACATTGCGCGCCAGCGCCCGCGCCTCAGCATGGCTCAGGCCGCGCAGATTTTTCACCACTTGCTGAAGGGTTCGATTATCGGTACGCACCCGTGCACCGCGATTACGTTCGCTCCAGCGGGCTGCCTCCTCACGAACGATGGCAAGCAGCTCCTCCTCAGCCGGAAGCGAAAGGCTGAACCGCGCGGCGTAGCGTTGAACCTCGGGTGGGAGTTTGAGCGCATGCGACACCAGCACGAGGGTTGGTGCTTCAGGCGCCTCGCTCATTGCAATATCCTTGAGCAGCCGCACCAACTTTGGCTCCTCAAGAAACGAGTGAAGATCACAGAAGACATACAAATTTGCACGGGGATCGTGCTTCACCAGCTTCAGCGCCGACTCCGGCATGCAGCTTTCTTCACCGCCCTGCAGGTCACCACCAAAAGACAAATGACGCAGCCCCTCGGTGACGGACCAAACGTAGAAGCCAAGCCCCTGCCGAACGGCAAGGCCGGTCAGCGTCTCGAGCACCCTGCGCTCATCCCATGACTCGACCAGCACCAGCTTGACCCGCGACTCCAGAACCAAACCCAGATCATGTATATCGTTCTTCACATCACCTCCCTGTACAACTCACCCTGGCATAAATGCCCTGATACACTGTGTGGCCGACTCTCTTCTGGAGAACCGTCATGGACTGTCTATTTTGCAAGATCGTGGACGGGGAAATTCCCGCGCGCAAGCTATACGAAGATGATCAGCTTATTGCCTTCCACGACATTGCTGCCCAAGCTCCGGTGCACTTTTTAGTCATTCCAAAAGCACACATAGCCACATTGCATGATCTGAATGACGAGCAGGACAAGGCACTGGCCGGCCACATCCTTCTCACTGCGCAGCGTCTGGCGAAAGAGCAAGGCTGTCAGGACGGTTTCCGCGTGGTGATGAACTGCAACGACCTTGGTGGGCAGACGGTCTATCACATCCATATGCACGTACTCGGTCAGCGCCAAATGCATTGGCCGCCAGGCTGATAGCGAGCGTACCCGACAATGCAGCACATCGCCTTGCCAGCGGTCTCATCTTGTACCGGAGGACACATGCCCAGCCAACGCCACTACTCCCCAGCTGACCGCTTGCTGATGCAAGCCGATGCAGCATTACGGACACTGCTGCCCTTCAGTGGCCAACCGGGTCGGCCGTCGCCGGCACTGCTTAAGAGCGAAACTGAGCTCAGCGAGAGTGACACCCGGCATGTAGCAGGCTTGATGCGCATAAACCACACTGGAGAAGTCTGCGCGCAGGCACTGTATCAAGGGCAAGCGCTGACAGCTCGGCTACCTCAGGTCCGCCAGGCGATGGAGCAGGCAGCAGACGAGGAAATCGATCATCTGGCTTGGTGCGAACAACGCATTCGCCAACTCGGTAGCCATACCAGTGTGCTCAATCCGCTGTTCTATGGGCTGTCATTCGGTATCGGCGCGTCTGCCGGCCTGATCAGCGATCGCATTAGCCTAGGCTTCGTCGCCGCCACAGAGGATCAAGTCTGCAAACATCTTGACGAACATCTGGACCAGATCCCGGCGAGCGATGAAAAGTCGCGCGCCATTCTAGAGCAGATGCGTGAGGATGAAGAGCATCACTCCACCGCCGCCATCGAGGCCGGCGGCCTACGATTCCCTGCGCCGGTGAAGTTCGGCATGAGCCTGGTTTCCAAGGTCATGACCAAGGCAACGTACCGCATCTGATTCTGGCTAAAGGTCAAACAAAAGGGCGCCGGAGCGCCCTCTTTACTTGAAATGGCACCGACTGCTAACCCTAGCGCGGCATGTTTCGGGCATAGAAGATCTCCAGCATCTCGTGACGCAGCCGCTCCTCGACCTGTTTGCGCTGTTCCTGCGATAGATTGCTGGTCGCGTCACCGAACAGGTAGTTCTCCAGCTCGAAATCCTTGAGCAGCATCTTGGTGTGGAACAGGTTCTCCTGATACACGTTCACATCGGTCATCTGATAGGCCGAGCGCGTGTCATCGGACAGGTAATTCTGGATCGAATTGATCTCGTGATCGATAAAGTGTTTCTTTCCTGCGACATCACGCGTGAACCCGCGCACTCGATAATCTACGGTGACGATGTCAGAGTCGAACTGGTGGATTAGATAGTTGAGTGCCTTCAGCGGCGAAATCACACCACAAGTCGAAACATCAATATCAACGCGAAATGTGGCGATGCCATCCACCGGATGAATTTCAGGATAGGTGTGCACCGTGATGTGGCTCTTATCGAGATGCGCAACGATCGTTTCCGGCAATGGGCCCGGTGACTCCTCAATCTGGCTATCGGTAGGGGTCACTGGCTGTTCGGAGATCAGCATCGTCACGCTGGCGCCTTGCGGCTCGTAATCCTGGCGAGCAATGTTCAGAATATTGGCACCAATGATTTCGACAACATCAGTCAGAATCTGCGTCAGCCGCTCAGCATCGTACTCTTCATCAATGTACTGTACGTACGCCTGCTGATCCTCAGAGGTCTCGGCATAACAGATGTCGTAAATGTTGAAGCTCAAGGTCTTGGTCAGGTTATTGAACCCATGGAGCTTGAGTTTGCTTTTCACCATTGGGAAACACTCTTTTGGTGCGGTTTGACCGCGTGATTTGAGCACGCCCGTCACATAGCGAAGCATCTGCGTGGGACGGTAAATCTTTTCGCACCGGCGATTGCGGCTTTGCGTCAAACGAAATAGCCCCGAATAAGTCGGGGCGTATTACGCGGAGTACCCGCGCGTCGACACCAGAAGTGGGGCGACTTCCCGCGGGGACAAAACAGCCCGGAGTGGCGCGCAGTCAGTCGAGCTGCACGATTTCGTATGCATGGGTGATCTCGACACCGGCGCGTACAAGCATGATTGAGGCTGAACAGTACTTTTCTGCCGACAACTCAACTGCACGCTTGACCTGAGCTTCCTTCAGCCCACGCCCCTTAACGACGAAACGCAGATGGATCTTGGTGAATACCTTGGGATCTTCGGAGGCCCGCTCGGCCTCAACGAAGGCTTCGCAACTATCCACAGCCTGCCGCGACTTTTTCAAGATACTCACTACATCGAAGTTGCTACAGCCACCCAGGCCCAACAACAGCATCTCCATTGGCCGTACGCCTAGATTTCGACCACCATTTTCGGGCGGCCCGTCCATTACGACGACATGGCCACTGCCGGACTCGCCGAGAAACATGGCACCGTCGACCCATTGAATGCGCGCTTTCATCGCCAACTCCAATACAGACAAGGCGAATAGCTTAACATGGGCCTCCAAATCGTCAGCGACCATGCACGAGACTAAAGGTGCGTTGACCCACACGTTTCGCCTGTCGCAACTTTGCAACTGCTCCGCCTTGGTCTGTTAAGCTCACGAAAGCTGAATGACAGCCACATATAACAATAATCAGTCTTTATTGAATACTTATCCGGGACCCACAGCATGGTAGCTATCTCTCTTACGCCCAAGATAAAGAATATCGACAAGTTGCTCGCCCACTGCCATAGACGGCGATACACGGCGAAGAGCACGATCATTTACGCAGGCGACCGTTGCGAGTCGCTTTTTTTCATCGTCAAAGGCTCGGTCACCATTCTTATCGAGGATGACGACGGTCGCGAGATGATCATCGCCTATTTGAATGCAGGCGACTTTTTCGGAGAGATGGGGCTTTTCGAGAAAGAAGGAGCGGAAAAGGAACGCAGCGCCTGGGTTCGCGCAAAGACCGAATGCGAAGTTGCCGAACTGAGCTATGCGAAGTTTCGCGAGCTGACCCAGCAGGATCCGGACATCCTCTATGCCCTCGGCAGTCAGATGGCCGAGCGTCTGCGCAACACCACACGCAAGGTCGGCGACCTGGCCTTCCTCGACGTTACCGGCCGTGTCGCGCGTACCTTGCTCGACCTGTGCAAGCAGCCCGACGCCATGACTCATCCGGACGGCATGCAGATCAAGATCACCCGCCAGGAAATCGGCCGTATCGTCGGTTGCTCCCGCGAGATGGTCGGTCGAGTGCTCAAGAGCCTGGAAGCCCAGGGTCTCGTCTATGTCAAAGGCAAGACCATGGTGGTATTCGGCACTCGCTGATCCTTCAGACCGCTACCTGCCAGCGCGCAATGCGCAGGCAGGCGGTCACTCTGGGTCGGCAGCGACAGGGGCCACGCGGCCGCGCGAACGATCGGGGTAGAACAGGCGCTGCAGTTCTACGCCAGGCTGTTCGGCACGCATGAATGCCTCGCCCACTAGGAATGCATACACCTGGTTGATCTCCATCAGCTCGACATCGGCACGATTGAAGATCCCGCTCTCGGTCACCACCAGCCGCTCCTTTGGAACCCGCGGCAGCAGATCCAGCGTGGTTTCCAGATTGACCTCGAAGGTATGCAGGTTGCGGTTGTTGATGCCCACCAGCGGCGTTTCCAGACGCAGCGCACGTTCAAGTTCGGCAGCGTCGTGCACCTCTACCAGCACGTCCAGCCCCTGCTGCTTGGCCACCGCGGCCAGCTCGTGCATACGCACATCGTCCAGTGCCGCGACGATCAGCAGAATGCAGTCGGCGCCAAGCGCTCGCGCTTCGACCACCTGATACGGGTCGATCATGAAATCCTTGCGGATAACCGGCAGCGAGCAAGCCGCCCGCGCCTGCTGCAGATATTCATCGGCGCCCTGAAAGAAATCGATGTCGGTCAACACCGACAGGCAAGCAGCGCCCCCGGTCTCGTAGCTGGCGGCAATTTCGGCGGGCAGGAAGGGATCGCGAATGACCCCTTTGCTCGGCGATGCCTTCTTCACCTCAGCGATAACCGCAGGCTCCTTGCTGCGCACCCGGCGCTCAAGCGCGGCAGCGAAGCCACGCACCGGTTCGGCAGCTGCGGCACGCTGCTCCAGCTCACCCAGCCCGACCTGGCGATTGCGCTGCGCAACCTCCTCGAACTTGCGGGCGATGATCTTCTCCAGAACGGTCGGCACGCTCACTTTTGATTCTCCTGCTTGAATACCGCGGTGAAGGAAACCAGCTCCTCCAGCTTGTCACGCGCCAACCCGGTGCTGAGGGCATCATGCGCCATCTCGACACCCTGCTTCAGGCTGCTCGCCAGATCGGCTGCGTAAAGCGCAGCGCCAGCGTTGAGCACGATCATGTCGGCAGCCTTCTGCCCGTTCTCGCTCTGCCGACGCCCCAGCGCATCACGAATCAAGGTCAGAGAGCCCTGTGCGTCCTCCACATTTAGGCCAATCAAACTCTGGCTCTTGATGCCGAAGTCCTCCGGCTGAATGCTGTACTCACGGATTTCCCCATCCTTCAGCTCGGCGACATGCGTTGGCGCAGCCAGGCTGATTTCATCCAGCCCATCCTGTGCATGTACCACCAGCACATGTTTGCTACCCAGGCGCGACAGCACCTCGGCCATCGGCCGGCACAACGCTTTGCTGAACACGCCAACCACCTGATGGCGTACGCCAGCCGGGTTGGCCATGGGGCCCAGGATGTTGAACAGTGTGCGCAAGCCGAGTTCACGGCGCGGGCCGGCTGCGTATTTCATCGCGCCATGATGGGCGGGGGCGAACATAAAGCCGACGCCGACCGTATCGACGCTGCGCGCGACCTGCTCGGGCGTCAGATCGAGGAATACGCCGGCTGCCTCGAGCAGATCGGCACTGCCGCTCTTGCCGGATACCGCGCGGTTACCGTGCTTGGCGACCTTGCCGCCAGCCGCCGCAACGACGAAGGAAGCCGCGGTGGAGACGTTGAAGATATTCATCCCATCGCCACCGGTGCCACAGGTATCGACCAGCTTGTCGGTGTCGAAGCGCACCGGAGCGGCCAGCTCGCGCATGACCTGCACGGCGCCGACGATCTCGTCGATGGTTTCGCTCTTCATGCGCATGCCCATGAGGAACGCACCGACCTGCGCGTCTGTGCACTGACCGGTCATGATCTGGCGCATCACCGCCTGCATCTCTTCGGTGGTCAGGTCGAGCTGACCGACGATGCGGTTGAGGGCTTCCTTGATATCCATCAGCGCACACCTCCGGTCTGCTTCAGAAAATTCGCGAACAGCTCATGGCCCTGTTCGGTGAGGATCGATTCGGGGTGGAACTGCACGCCCTCGATGTTCAGCGTCTTGTGGCGCAAGCCCATGATTTCGTCGACCGAGCCATCGTCCAGCTGGGTCCAGGCGGTGATATCCAGGCACTCGGGCAATGTCTCGCGCTTGACCACCAGCGAGTGGTATCGGGTGACGGTCAGCGGATTATTGAGCCCGGCGAACACACCCTGGTCATGGTGAAACACCGGGCTGGTCTTGCCGTGCATGGCCTGCCGAGCACGTACCACATCGCCACCGAAGGCCTGACCGATGCTCTGGTGGCCGAGGCAAACGCCGAGAATGGGCAACTTGCCGGCGAAATGACGAATCAGCTCCAGCGACACACCCGCCTCGTTCGGCGTGCACGGGCCGGGCGAGACGACGATGCGCTCCGGATTCAGCGCTTCGATCTCGGCCACGCTCAGTTCGTCGTTGCGCACCACCTTGACGTCGGCACCGAGCTCGCCGAGATATTGCACGACGTTGTAGGTAAAGGAATCGTAGTTATCGAGCATCAACAGCATGATCAGTTCTCCTGCTGGTCGCGTTCGGCCAGGGCCACCGCACGGAACATGGCGCGGCGCTTGTTCAGGGTCTCTTCCCATTCGAGTGCCGGCTGCGAGTCGGCGACGATGCCGGCACCGGCCTGCACGTGCAGCTCGCCGTCCTTGATCACCGCGGTACGAATTGCGATGGCGGTATCCATGTTGCCGTTCCAGGCGAGGTAGCCGACCGCGCCGCCGTAAACGCCACGCTTGACTGGCTCGAGTTCGTCGATGATTTCCATGGCGCGAATCTTCGGTGCACCTGAGAGCGTGCCGGCCGGCAGGATCGCGCGCAGCGCGTCCATCGCCGTCAATGGCGCCTTGAGCTGGCCGGTGACGTTGGAAACGATGTGCATGACATTCGAATAGCGCTCGATGACCATCTTCTCGGTAAGCCGCACCGTGCCGGTCTCGGCGACACGACCGACGTCGTTGCGCCCCAGGTCGATCAGCATCAGGTGTTCGGCAAGCTCCTTGGCATCGCTGAGCAGGTCCTGCTCCAACGCCAGATCAGCTTCTTCGTTGGCACCGCGTGGACGCGTGCCGGCGATGGGGCGGACCGTGACCAGGCCTTCCTCGACCCGCACCAGCACTTCTGGCGACGACCCCACCACGTGGAAGTCACCGAAGTTGAAGAAGTACATGTAGGGCGTCGGGTTGAAGCAACGCAGCGCGCGGTACAGATCGATGGGTGCGGCCTTGAACGGGATCGACATGCGCTGGGAAATCACTACCTGCATGCAGTCGCCGGCGAGGATGTAGTCCTTGATGCGGTTGACCGCCTGCTCGTAATCCTCGCGGCTGAAGCTGGAGCGGAAGGTCGGTTCGGCGCCGTTGCTCTTTTCGAAATCCAGGCCCAGGCGCGGCGTGATCGACTGGCGCAGCTTCGCCCGCAGCGCCTGCAAGCGAGCCTGGCCCGCCTCGTAGGCGTCCGGCTGCGACGGGTCGACCAGCACGATGCAGTGCAGCTTGCCGGCGAGGTTGTCGAATACCACCACGGCGTCGGAAACCATCAGCAAGATATCCGGTGTGCCCAGCGGATCCGGGTTGGGGCAATTGCCAAGTTTGCGCTCGACATAGCGCACGCTGTCGTAGCCGAAATAGCCGACCAGCCCGCCGTTGAAGCGCGGCAGGCCTTCGACCGGCGCGACGCGGTAGCGCTGCTGGAAGGATTCGACGAAGGCCAGCGGGTCCTCGACCTCACAGGCCTCGGTCTCGATGCCATCGGTGGTCACGCTGATGCGGTGATCCCGCACGCGCAGCACGGTGCGGCACGGCAGACCGATGATTGAGTAACGCCCCCACTTCTCGCCGCCCTGAACGGATTCAAGCAGATAGGAGTTCGGCGCATCGGCCAGTTTCAGGTATAGCGACAACGGGGTGTCGAAGTCGGCAAGGGTTTCGAACGACAGGGGGATGCGGTTATGGCCTTCGGCGGCCAAACGCAGGAATTCTTCGCGGGTCATGTCAGCCTCGTGGTCTGAGGAGGGTTCGAACGAACAACGGCAAACGCGCCGGCCTGGCCGGCAGGGAAAGTCAGGCGCGCCAGCGCCAACGGGCCAGGGCCTTGATGACTTTCATCCATTGTCTGCGGGTGAGCACCACGAGCTGATCTCTTCGGTGGGTCAAAAAGAGTCCGGCCACACTAGCGCAGCCCCGGAGCCGAAGCAACCAGCTCACGCAGGTCGTCGAGCACCAAAGCCGGATGCTCATCAGCGATGGGCTCGCCGTGGTTGTAGCCGTAGGTAAGCGCGGCACAGCGTACTGTCGCGGCCTTGGCAGCCCGTACGTCGTTGCGCGAGTCACCAACGAACAGCGATTCGCCGGGCGCAACGCCCGCCTTGTCCATCACCCAGAACAGCGCCGCCGGATCGGGTTTCTGCTGCGGCAAGGTATCGCCGCCGACCAGCCAATCGAAGTAACCGGCCAGCCCCTTTTCCTCCAGCAGCGGTTCGATGAACTGCGCCGGCTTGTTGGTGATGATCGCGAGCTTCACCTCACGCTCGCGCAGCCAGTCCAGACATTCACGAACGCCCGGATAGACAGCGGTCAGCTCGTGGCCGCCAGCGTAGGCCTGCATGAACAGCGCCAGCGCCTCGTCGGCCAACTCGTCGCTTACACCGTCATGGTCCAGCTGCCCGGCCAATGCGCGACGCACCAGCACGCGCGAGCCATTGCCGACCCAGTCGCGTACCCGCTCGATGCCGGAGGGCTCGCGACCGAGCAGCATCAGCATCTTGTCCACTGCGGCGGCCAGGTCCGGTACCGAGTCCATCAGGGTGCCATCCAGATCGAACATCACCAGCCGTGGCAGCGTGCCGTCGAACAGTTGCTCCAGGCGAGTCATGGGCGGGCCAGCGCCAGCTCGGCGCGCATCTGGTCGATCACGGCTTTGTAATCCGGCTGATTGAAGATCGCCGAGCCGGCAACGAAGGTATCGGCGCCCGCCGCAGCGATTTCGCGGATATTCTTCGGATTCACACCGCCGTCGATCTCCAGACGAATCTCGCGACCGCTGGCGTCGATCAGCGCACGCGCTTCGCGCAGCTTGTCCAGTGTGTTGGGAATGAACTTCTGCCCGCCGAAACCAGGGTTGACGCTCATCAGCAGGACCATGTCGACCTTGTCCATCACGTACTTGAGCACGTCCAGCGGCGTGGCCGGGTTGAACACCAGACCGGCCTTGGCGCCGCCGTCCTTGATCAGCTGCAGCGAGCGATCGATGTGCTCGGAGGCTTCCGGGTGGAAGGTGATGTAGCTGGCGCCGGCTTCGAGGAAGTCGCCGATCATGCGATCCACCGGCTTGACCATCAGGTGCACGTCGATGGGCGCGGTCACGCCGTGCTTGCGCAGTGCAGAGCAGACCATCGGGCCGATGGTCAGATTGGGCACGTAGTGGTTGTCCATCACATCGAAATGGACGATGTCGGCGCCGGCGGCCAGCACGTTGTCCACTTCCTCGCCCAGACGGGCGAAGTTGGCGGAAAGAATCGAAGGGGCGATGGCGAACGGCTGCATGACGACCTCGGGTAGCACGGCAAGATGCCGCGCATTGTACCCGAGGGTCAGGGTTGCGGCGCGCCTGACATCCATTGCGGATGCCGGCGAGCCGCTAGGGATCAGGTCAGCTCATCGAAGCACTCGCCGATGATCGCCAGACCACGGTCGAGCAGTTTGTCTTCGGCAGTCAGCGGCACCAACACCCTCAGCACGTTGTAGTAGGTGCCACAGGACAGCAAGATCAGCCCCTTGTCCCGCGCACGGGCAACGATCTGCGACGTAAGGGCGGCAGCCGGTCGCGCATGATCACCGTCTTCGAATAGCTCGATGGCGATCATCGCGCCGAGGCCGCGCACCTCGCCGATCTCCTTGTGCTTGGCCTGGATTGCCTTGAGGCCCGTGGTCAGCCTCTCGGCTACCGCCTTGCAGCGGTCGAGCAGATTCTCTTCCTCGAAGACTTCCAATACCGCCAGGGCGGCTGCGCAAGAAAGAGGATTGCCTGCGTAGGTGCCGCCCAGCCCGCCAGGGGCGATGGCATCCATGATCTCGGCTTTGCCACACACGCCGGCAATCGGGAAACCACCGCCAACAGACTTGGCGAAGGTGGTCAGGTCGGCGACCACGCCCATCTGCTCCATGGCGAAGAAGGTGCCGGTGCGCCCGGCACCGGTCTGCACCTCGTCGGCTATCAGCAGGATGCCGTGTTCGTCACACAGTGCGCGCAGGCGAGCCATGAAGTCCTTCGGTGCGACGTTGAAACCGCCCTCGCCCTGCACCGGCTCGATGATGATCGCCGCGATGTCGCGTGGCTCGGCGTCGTTCTTGAAGATGCGCTCGATGCTGGCGATCGAGTCATCGACGCTGACGCCATGAATCGCGCAGGGATACAGCGCACGGAAGATGCCGCCGGGCATCAGGCCCATGCCCGCCGAATAAGGCGCGACCTTGCCGGTCAGGCCAAGCGTCATCATGGTGCGGCCATGATAGGCGCCGGTGAAGGCGATCACGCCGGCACGGCCGGTGGCGGCGCGGGCGATCTTCACCGCGTTTTCCACGGCCTCGGAGCCGGTGGTGACCAGCAGGGTCTTCTTGGCGAAATCACCCGGCACCCGCGCATTGATCTTCTCGCACAGCTCGACATAGGGCTCGTAGGCCAGCACCTGGAAGCAGGTATGGGTGAGCTTGTGCAGCTGCTCTTCCACCGCCTTGACGATCTTCGGGTGCAGGTGGCCGGTATTCAGCACGGCGATGCCACCGGCGAAATCGATGAACTCGCGGCCTTCGACGTCGACTACGCTGCTGTTCTTGGCGTGGTCGGCAAAGATCGGGTGGATCTGGCCGACGCCACGGGGGACGGCGGCGACACGGCGTTGCATCAGGGATTCATTGGTCTTGCTCATAAGCTCCTCGGTAGCCGCTCATCGTCGGCACGGGTCGGAAAGAACGCCAGGAAACGGGCGCGGCAGCATACGATGATCGACTGCCGCGCCATCCAGAGCGTTCGGATTACAGTAAAACTCCGTGCATTATTTTGCACGCCTGATTTGGGCCGCTTGATCAGATGCCGCCCAGGCACAGGTATTTGATTTCCACGTATTCATCCAGGCCGTACTTCGAGCCTTCACGGCCGAGGCCCGATGCCTTCATCCCGCCGAACGGCGCCACCTCGGTGGAAATCACCCCGGTGTTGATGCCGACCATGCCGTACTCCAGCGCCTCGGCGACACGGAACACCCGGCTCAGGTCGCGGGCGTAGAAATAGGCGGCGAGGCCGAACTCGGTGTCGTTGGCCTGGCGGATCACCTCAGCCTCGTCGCTGAAGCGAAACAGCGGCGCCAGCGGCCCGAAGGTTTCCTCGCGCGCCACAGCCATCTCGGACGTGACACCGCCCACCAGCGTCGGCTCGAAGAAGTTGCCGCCCAGCGCATGCGGTTTGCCTCCGGCCAGCAAAGTAGCTCCCCTGCCCAGCGCGTCCTGCAGATGGCGCTGGACCTTGGCTACGGCCGCGGCATCGATCAGCGGACCAGTGGTGACGCCCTCCTCCGCACCGTTGCCAACCTTCAGCCGCGCCACCGCAACGGAAAGCTTGTCGACGAAGGCGTCGTAGATACCGTCCTGCACGTAGATGCGGTTGGCACAGACGCAGGTCTGCCCGGCGTTGCGATACTTGGAAATCATCGCGCCTTCCACCGCCGCATCCAGATCGGCGTCATCGAAGACGATAAAGGGTGCGTTGCCGCCCAGCTCCAGCGAGAGCTTCTTCAGCGTCGGCGCGCACTGCTGCATCAGCTTGATGCCCACCGCCGTCGATCCGGTGAACGAGAGCTTGCGCACCACCGGGTTTTCACAGAGCTCCCCGCCCACTTCGCGGGACATGGCGGCATCGGCGGTGATCACGCTGAACAGCCCCGCCGGGATGCCCGCACGCTCGGCCAGTGCGGCCAGTGCCAGCGCCGAGAACGGTGTCTGCGGTGCCGGCTTGAGCACCATGGCACAGCCCGCGGCGAGGGCCGGGCCGGCCTTGCGGGTGATCATCGCGCTGGGGAAATTCCACGGCGTGATCGCCGCGGTGACGCCGACCGGCTCCTTCTGCACCAGGATGCGCTTGTCGCCCGCGTGGGCCGGGATCACGTCGCCGTACAGGCGCTTGCCTTCCTCGGCGAACCATTCGAGAAAGGATGCGGCGTAGGCCACTTCGCCGCGTGCCTCGGCCAGCGGCTTGCCCTGTTCGGCGGTCATGATCCGCGCCAGGTCTTCCTGATTCTCCAGCATCAGCTCGTACCAGCGCCGCAGGCGCGCGGCACGCTCCTTCGCAGTCAGCGCGCGCCAGGCCGGCTGGGCTGCCTGCGCGGCTTCGATGGCGCGACGGGTTTCACCACGGCCCATGTTCGGCACGGCGCCGATCAGCTCGCCGGTGGCCGGGTTGAAGATCTCGGTGCGCGCGCCACTGTCGGCCTCGCACCATTCACCATTGAGATAGGCCGTTTGGCGCAACAGATCGGGTTGCCCAAGTTGCAGAGTCATGTGCGTATTCCGTCAGGCAGGTTGTTGAGTGCGCAGCTTCTCGGCGCGGCCACGCAGCCACTCCAGGGTCAGCAGCAGAGCGATGGAGAAGCCGATCAGCAGGGTCGCCGCGGCGGCGATGGTCGGGCTGAGGTTTTCGCGGATGCCGCTGAACATCTGCCGCGGCAGGGTGATCTGCTCGGGGCCGGCGAGGAACAGCGTCACCACCACCTCATCGAACGAGGTGGCGAAGGCGAACAGCGCGCCGGAAATCACCCCCGGCGCGATCAGCGGCAGGGTCACCCGGAAGAACGCCGTCAGCGGCGAGGCACCGAGGCTCGCCGCGGCGCGCACCAGGTTGTAGTTGAAGCCCTGCAGCGTCGCCGACACCGTGATGATCACGAAGGGCACGCCGAGCACCGCGTGCACCAGGATCAGCGACAGGTAGCTGTTGCCCATGCCCAGCGGTGCGAAGAACAGGTAGCTGGCCACACCGATGATCACCACCGGCACCACCATCGGCGAGATCAGTATCGTCATCAGCAGCGCCTTGCCGCGAAATTCCGCGCGGGTCAGGCCGACCGCCGCCAGGGTGCCAAGGACCACGGCGAGCAAGGTCGCCGCCGGGGCGATGAGCATGCTGTTCTTCAGCGAGCGCATCCAGTCCGCCGAGGTGAACAGCGCCTCGTACCAGCGCAGCGAGAAGCCCTGCAGCGGATAGACCAGGAACGAGCCGGAGTTGAACGACAGCGGCACGATCACCAGCACCGGCACGATCAGAAACAGCAGCACCAGCGCGCAGAGGATGCGCAGCGCGTAGTACCAGGCCCGTTCGACGGGTGACATGTAGGGGCTCAGCATGAAAGGTTCTCCTGCCCGGCATGAAGACTCTGAAAAGGCGGCCGCGCCGCGACGTGCGTCATCTCAACCCAGCCGCAGGCGGCTGGCACCGACCAGCCAGCTGTAGATGACGTACAGCAGCATGGTGGCGAGCAGCAGCAGGCCGCCCAGCGCCGTGGCCATGCCCCAGTTGATGGTGGTGTTGGTGTAGAAAGCGACGAAGTAGCTGACCATCTGGTCGTTCGGGCTGCCGAGCAGCGCCGGGGTGATGTAGTAGCCGATGGAGATGATGAAGACCAACAGGCTGCCGGCACCGACACCGGCCAGCGTCTGCGGGAAGTACACCCGCCAGAAGCTGGCGAACGGGTGACAGCCTAGTGACACCGCCGCACGCATATAACTCGGCGAGATGTTCTTCATCACGCTGTAGATCGGCAGGATCATGAACGGCAGCAGGATATGCACCATGGCGATGTACACGCCGGTGCGGTTGAACACCAGCTGCAGCGGCTCTTCGATCAGGCCCATCTTGAGCAGCGCACCGTTGATCAACCCGCCAGACTGCAGCAGCACGATCCACGCCGCCACGCGCACCAGAATCGAGGTCCAGAACGGCAGCAGCACCAGGATCATCAGCAGGTTGCTCTGCCGCGCCGGCAGGTTGGCCAAGAGATAGGCCAGCGGATAGGCCAGCAGCAGGCAGATCACCGTGATCACCAGGCCCATCCAGAAGGTACGGGCAAAGATGTCCAGGTACACTGCCTGATCCGGGGAGACCTTGGCCAGTTCGCCCAGCTCGTCGATGCGGTGATCCAGCGCCGCCAGCAGGTAGTAACCGGTCACCGCACTGTCGTTACGCTGGATGATCTGCCAGAACGCCGGATCGCCCCAGCGCTCGTCGAGCGACTCCAGTGCCTCCTGATACGACGCGGGCGTCTCGCGGAACGGCAGCGCCCGCGCGGTCTTGGTCAGCAGGCTGCGGTAGCCGGCCAGCTCCATGTTCAGCCGCTTGGACAGATCGCCCAGGGTTTGCTCGCGGCGCGCCTGATAGAGGTCCTCGGCCAACGCCTGGTAGGCGGGCTCGGCCGGCAGTCCGCGACCATCCCATGCGGCCAGCGCCGCCAGCGTGCGCGGCAGCGTGTTCACCACCTCGGGGTTCTCGACGCTGCGCCAGAGCAGCGAGGCGATGGGTATCAGGAAGGTCAGCAGCACGAACAGCAGCAGCGGCAGGATCAGCGCCTGCGACTTGAGCTTGTTCACCCGTTCGGCCCGTGCCAGTCGCTGTTTCAGATTGGGCTCGGCGATCTCGTTCGCCGGCAGGGATATTGCTGTGGCCATGAAGACTCCGCGATTCGTTCCGATAGCTGGGACCGGCCCCGCCAATGCGGCGGAGCGCTCAGGTCAGCGTGCTGCCCAGGCGTTGAAGCGCTGTTCGAGTTGCTCGCCGTAGTCGGCCCAGAAGGTCACGTCCATCGCCACCTGGTCGGCGATGTTCTCCGGCGCGGTGGGCATCTGCGCCAGGCGCTTTTCATCCAGCAACGACACGGCCTGGGTGTTCGCCGGGCCGTAGGCGATGTTCTCGGAATAAGCCTTCTGCTGCTGCGGCTCGACGGTGAAGGCGATGAACTTGCGTGCCTGCTCCTGGCTCTTCGCGCCCTTGGGAATAGCCCAGGAGTCGAAGTCATAGATGCCGCCACTCCAGACGATCTGCAGGTTGCTCTCGTTCTGCACGGCGGCGATGCGGCCGTTGTAGGCGCTGCTCATCACCACGTCGCCGGAAGCGAGAAACTGCGGCGGCTGCGCGCCGGCTTCCCACCACTGGATGTTCGGCTTGAGCTGATCGAGCTTTCTGAAGGCGCGGTTCTGTCCGTCCTTGGTCGCCAGCACCTTGTAGACGTCCTTGACCGGGACACCGTCGGCCATTAGTGCGAACTCAAGGGTGTACTTGGCGCCCTTGCGCAGGCCGCGCTTGCCGGGGAATTTCTCGGTATCCCAGAAATCAGCCCAGCTGGCCGGTGCGCTTTTCAGCTTGTCGGCGTTGTAGGCCAGCACGGTCGACCAGACGAAGAAGCCCACGCCGCAGGGCTGGATCGCACCTTCGACGAAATCGTCCGGGTTGCCGACGATTCCCCGGTCAAGCTCCTCGAACAGCCCTTCGTCGCAGCCGCGGGACAGTTCCGGCGACTCCACTTCCACCAGGTTCCACGACACGCTGTTGGTGTCGACCATCGCCTTGACCTTGGCCATTTCGCCGTTGTATTCGCCGGCGACGATGCGGCCGTGACCGGCGGCTTCCCAAGGCTGATAGAAGGCCTTGACTTGGGCCTGCTTGTTGGCGCCGCCAAAGCTCACCGCGGTGAGGCTCTCGGCAGCGGCGTGCCCGGCACAGACGAGTCCGAGCGCCAGCGCGGACAGTTTCAGGTAGTTGCTCATACCAGTTCGCTCCTTGATGCAGTTGTGTAGGTTTTTCCAGGCATAGCCTCAGGCCGCCTGCAGCGGGTCGAGCGCACGAACGTGCTCGACATGCCAGCCGATCGGGACCACGTCGCCGACGCGCAGGGCGCTGTCGAACTCGGCGATCGGCTGTTTGACGAAGAAGTCGTTGACCCCGCAGACCTCGAGGCGGATGCGGATGTGGTCGCCCAGGTAGATGAACTCGGCAACGCGCCCGGTGAAGCGGTTCGGGCAGTTGGCACTGGCGCCGTTAAGCAGCACCCGCTCCGGGCGGATCGACAGGCTGACCGGCGACCCCGTCGCGCCGACGTTGACGGCCAGCGCCTCGACGGTTTCGCCGCGGCCGAGCTTGACCGTGCAGCTATCGCCACGACGGTCGAGCAGATGCGCCGGCAGGCGGTTGTTCTCGCCAAGGAAGTTGGCGACGAAGGTGTTCACCGGCTTTTCGTACAGGGTGCGCGGGTCTTCGATCTGCTGGATCTGGCCCTGATGGAACACCGCCACCCGATCGGACATGGTCAGCGCCTCGCCCTGATCGTGGGTGACGTACACCACGGTGACGCCGAGGCGCTCGTGCAGGTGCTTGATCTCCATCTGCATCTGCTCGCGCAACTGCTTATCCAGTGCGCCCAGGGGTTCGTCCATCAGCACCAGCTGCGGTTCGAACACCAGCGCCCGGGCCAGTGCCACGCGCTGTTGCTGGCCGCCGGAGAGCTGCGCCGGATAGCGGTTGCGAAAGCCCTCCAGCTGGACCATCGCCAGGGCGCGCTTGACCCGCTCCTTGATGTCCGGCTTGGCCATGCCGCGCACGCTGAGCGGAAACGCCAGGTTTTCCGACACGGTCATGTGCGGGAACAGCGCGTAGTTCTGGAACACCATGCCCATGTCGCGCTTGTGCGGCGGCACGTTGTTGATCGCCCGGCCATCGAGGAGTATTTCCCCCGCGGTGGGCGTCTCGAAGCCGGCCAGCATCATCAGGCTGGTGGTTTTGCCCGAGCCGGACGGCCCGAGCAGGGTGAGGAATTCACCGCGGCGGATGTCCAGATTCAGATCCCTGACGATCAGCGACTCACCGTCATAGCTCTTCTGGATGCCGCGAAAGCTCACCAGGATATCGTTCGTCGTTGACTCGACCATGCTGCTGCACCTGCGTAACCGTTGAACCGTTGAACCGTGGCCACAGCGTAGAAGCGCAGCGGCGGCGGAAAAATCGGTACAGCGGAGCGATTGCCCTAGGCGTGCAGGAGAGTCGCGTGTAGGGAACGCCCTACAGACAGGTCCGCGGGAGGGAGTTCAGACCAGCTTGTGCTCCATGGCGTAGCGCACCAGATCAGCCACCGAATGCGCGGCCAGCTTCTGCATCAGGCGGGCCTTGTGGGTGCTGATGGTCTTGCTGCTCAGCGCCAGCTTGCCGGCGATGTCGTTTACCGAATCGCCCTGCACCAGCCGTTCGAACACCGAGTATTCGCGTTCGGACAGCAGCGCATGGGGCGGCCGCGAATCGGTCAGGCCAACCTCGAAGACCATGCGGTCGGCCAGCGCCGGATCGATGTAGCGGCCGCCACCGGCCACCTTGCGCAGGGCGGTGAGCAGCAGCGCCGGCTCGCTGTCCTTGGTCGCGTAGCCGGCTGCGCCGATCTTCAGCGCCCGCGCCGCCATCTGTGCTTCGTCGTGCATCGACAGCACCAGCACCGCCGACGGCTGGGTGAGCGCGCGAATCCGCGGAATCGCCTCGAGGCCGTTGACGCCGGGCATGGAGATGTCGAGCAGCACCACATCGCAACTGATCTGCCGCAGTTGGTCGAGCAACTGCTGGCCGTTGGCAGCCTCGCCGACCACCTGCATGTCACGCGCCATGCCGATCAGCTGCTTGATGCCCTCACGGACGATGGTGTGATCCTCGGCGACCATGACCCTGATCATGACGGCAATGCTCCATTGCTTGCGGCTGATGGAAGCGGCAGCGGGTCCAGTGGAACCCGCGCCGTGATGGTGGCGCCCTCGCCGGGCTGGCTGTCGATTATCAGTTGCCCGCCGAGCATCTGCACCCGCTCGCGCATGCCGACCAGGCCGAACGAACTACCGGCGCCGCGCGCGGCGAGCGGAAAACCGCAACCATCGTCGCTGACGCGCAGGCAGAGCATGTTGCCTTCCAGCAGCAACTGCACACTGACCGTCTGCGCCTGAGCGTGTCGCATCACGTTGGTCAGCGACTCCTGAAGAATGCGGAACAGGCCGATGGCCTTGGCGTTGCCCAGCAGTGGGGGGCATTCCGGCACCTCGACCAGACAGGCCACGCCGCTGCGCTCTTCGAAGCGCCGCGCCTGCCATTCCACGGCCGAGGCAATGCCGGCATCGAGAATCGGCGGGCGCAGCGCGGTGGCGACATCGCGCACCCGCTGGAACAGCTGGGCGATCAGCCGCTTCATGCTTTCCAGCCGCTGCGCCAGGGCCGGATCGAGGTCGGCGAAGCCCAGCTCGCACATCGAGGTCTCGAGCTTGAGTACGGTGAGCACCTGCCCCAGCTCGTCGTGCACCTCGCGGGCGATGTGCGCCTTCTCCTCCTCGCGCACCGTCTCCAGGTGCGCGGCCAGCTCGCGCAATTGCGCGCGCGAGGCATCCAGCTCCAGCTCGATGCGCTTGTTGTCGGTGATATCCCAGACGATGCCGTCCCAGACCTGGCGGCCATCCGGCTGGCCGCGCACGGAGGCGCGGATATCGGCCCAGCGCACCTCGCCATCGCGATTGAGAATGCGCCCCTGCCAGCGCCAGTCCTGGCTTTTCTCCAGTGCCAGCTGCTGACTGGCCCAGTAGCCAGCCTCGTCGTCGGCGTGCACCAGGCTGCGGATGCCCTGCCCCGGCTGCAACAGGCGCTCGGCGGAATAGCCCACCAAACGCTGGCTGGCTTCGCTGATATAGGCGACCCGAACCGGCGCCTGCGGCCCGTCGCGCTCCAGGCGGAACACCAGCCCCGGCACGTTGCCGGCCATGGCCTTGAGACGCGCCTCGCTCTCCTGCAGCTGGGCGCTGGCGCGACGCCGCTCGGTGATGTCGGCAAGGAAGACCACCAGATATTCACGACTGCCGAAGCGCAGAAAGCTGTAGGTGACCGCCGCCGGAAAGCGCTGGCCGTCGGCGCGCAGCCATTCGCATTCGTGCACCTGGCGGTCGTCTTCGCCGGTGCGCGCGGCGCGCCAGCGCGCGAGCCAGGCATCCATGCCCAACGCCGGGTCGAAGGTCTCCAGCGGCTGATCGAGCAACCCCCCGGAGGCATGCCCGAGCAGCACCTCGGCGGCCTGGTTGGCGTAGCGCACGCGGCTGTCCCAGTTGAGCCAGAGGATGCCGACGGTGCTGTGATCGAGACAGAACTGGGTCAGTCGCTGTGCTTCCTCGGCCGCCTCGCGCAGCTCGATGTCGCGGCGGGCGGTCTTCAGCCGACTTTCCAGCAGGCCGTGCTGGCGGCGCTGCCAGGCCAGCATCAGCAGGCAGGCCAGGAGCAGGACGCCGAGCAGCAGGCTGAGACTGCGCCAGTAGCTGACCTCACGGCCCAGGTCGATGCTGCGGGTCTTGAGCCACTGCTCCTGCAACTGACTGAATTCCCGCGCCGGAAATTGCCGCAAGGCCGTATCGAGCACGGCAGCGAGTTCGGGGCTGTCACGCCGCGATGCGATTCGCAGAAGCTGCGGGTTGCCCAGATCACCAACCACCGCCAGCGAGTCGTACTCCACCTGCTGCGACAGCCGCGCGAACACCGGCTCGTCGATCACGGCATAGCTGGCCTTGGCCTCCAGCACCTGACGCAGCGCATCGGTCTGACTGGTCGCGGTCAGCACGGTGATATTGGGATAGTTGCTGGCGAGGAACTCGGTGATCGGTCCCGGCCCGACGGCGGAAACCAGTTCGCTCGGGTGCAGGTACTCCAAATCGATGGCGCGCGGACCGCCACGGTCTCCTACCAGCAAGCGCGGAATGCGCAGGAAGGGATCGCTGTAATGCCACAGACGTAGGCCGGCCGGCGTCTGGCGCAGGCCCGGCGCCACATCGATCAGGCCTTCGCGGGCGGCCTTCTCCAGCGCAGCCTCGTCACTGAAGCGGCGCCATTGCAGGCGCACGCCGAGATCGTCCGCCAGATGCTCCATCAGCTGCACATGAAAGCCTGACAGGCGCCGCTGGCGCTGGTCATACTCGGCATAAGGCGCGCCCATCACCACCCCCACACGCCACTCCGGATGCTGCTCCAGCCAGGCGCGGTTGTCGCCGTCGAGCGTCACGGCATTGGCCGCTAAAGGCAGCACCAGTCCAAGGACAAGAAGGAAACGCAGGGTTAAGGCGAGCATATATTCACGCAATTGATGGGCGTGCCGACACGCTGTTGTAATGCATAACCCCTGCCGGCGCCAGCGTGGTGCCGACCCCCATAGCGGAGACAATCCATGCGTCGCTTGCCTGCCCTAGTGCTTTTGTTCGGCGTCGCGCTTGGCGGCGGCGTGCCGTACATGGCGGCGGCGCAGGAACCGGAGGCGGCTCAGGAAGCACCGACGGACGAGCCAGCAGCAACGCCACGACCATCGCCACAAACTCGTAGCGAGGCGCTGGCCGAAGGGCTGCAACGGCAGCTCGAAGCCGCCGCCCAGCTGCAACTGGGCGACGAGGACAGGTTCCTCGCGCTCTGGCAGCCGGCGAACACACCAAAGGCCCGCGGCGTGCTCGTCATCGTACCAAGCGAAGGCGAAACCGCCGATTGGCCACGCGCAATCGGCCCGCTACGGCGCGGCCTCCCCGAACATGGCTGGCATACCCTGAGCCTGACGCCCACCGATCCGGCGTTGAGCCCAGGCCCGCGCCCGCCAGCGGCAGAAACCCCAACTGCAGAAGAAAAGCCCGAATCGGTGGTAGACGCTGAGCCTGACGCCACCGATGCCCAGCCGGCCGCCGCGCAAACGACTTCGGCGGGCTACTTGCCTGAGCAGACGGCAGGCGCCGACAACGACGAATCAACGCCGCCTACGCAAGACGAGCAGGACATGCCGTCGCCAACTGATGCCGAGCGCATGCTGGCGCGCCTGGATGCTGCCATCGAGCATGCGCGCACGCTGCAGGCACCGATGATCGTTATGGTCGGCCATGGCACCGGTGCCTACTGGGCAAGTCAGTACCTGACGCAGCTTCAGCCCAAGGAAGTCGGCCAGTTGATCGTGATTGATCCGCGCGCACCATCACGGCCCGATCAGCCAATAGAGACTTATATCGCAGCGCTGAAGATCGGCGTCGGTGATTTCTATACCAGCACTCGCCGGCCCGCCCAAGAGCAGGCGCTACAACGGCGCAACGCTGCGCGACGCGCAGATCATCCCGACTACCGCCAGGTGGCGCTGCCCGCAGTCGAGAACGACCGCTTCGGCGCGCAGGAACAACTGGTGCGCCGCGTACGTGGCTGGCTGGACCGCAAGCCAGCACGGTAGGTACACATCAGCGAAAACCACGGCGTTCGCGTATCAGTGCGTAGGCGCTTTGCAGTTCGCGGGTCCGCTCAGTGGCATCGCGAACCTGAGCTGCATTTGCGCCTGCCCCCGCCTGCTTGTCCGGATGGTGCTTGCTCAGCAAACGCCGATAAGCACGCTTGATCAACTGCGGGTCGGTATCCTGATGCACGCCAAGCAGCTGCAATGCCTGTTCGTAGGCACCTCCACGCCCGGCGGGCGCCTCCTTGCGCCGAGTAACGCCTGGATCTAGCGCCGCCACCTCGGCTGCATTCCAACCCAACCACTTGCCCCAGAGCAGCACCAGCTCATGTTCGCGAGCGCCGATTTGCCCCTGCGCGCGCGCCATGCGCCAGCAAGCCTGGATCAAACGACGACTCTCTTCGCGCTGGCCTCGCAGGCGCTGCAAGGTGTCGCGCAGGCCGTCACCGCTGGCCTTGCCACGATTGAACGCAGCGATGGCTTGCCGCTGCGCCACGGCATCGAGCCCCTGTCGGCGCATTTCGTCGCGGGCGGCCTGGATATGGGCAGGGGTCACTCGTCCGCCACTCTTGGCCAGACGGCCCAGCAACAAGAAGAGTAATTCGTTGCCTTGCAGAACGGGCGTGCCGGCCAGGCGCTTACGCAGGCTGGCCCACGAATCGAGCCCCAGACGCCGATCCAGCACCTGACCCAGCAGACCGCCGAGCAATGCCCCCGGAATGCTGGCCAGCAACCAGCCGATCAGCAGCCCCAACAGCGTGATGGGCCAGAACATGTCAGCGTCGCGCCTCCAGTAGTTGCTCGACTTCCGCCAGGCGCTCGTGGGTTCCCACGTCGATCCAGGCCCCGCCAAAGCACTCGCCGGACACCTGCCCATCTGCCATGGCGCCGCGCAGCAAAGGCGCCAGTTTGAACGCACCCGGTTGGCAGCCTTCGAACAGCTCAGGATGCAAGACGGAGATGCCACTGTACGTCAGCGCGTCGCCATTGACCGCAGGCTCCGTGACAGCCGATCCGACAAGGCTGAAATCGCCCTGGGGGTGGTGCGACGGATTGTTCACCAGCACCAGATGCGCGAGCCCCTGAAGCGGTCGTCTCAGCTGGGCAAAATCGTAGTCGGTCCAGATATCGCCGTTGACCACCAGGAACGGCTCATCGCCGAGCAGCCCCAACGCCCGGTGAATCCCGCCGCCGGTTTCCAGAGGTTCGCCCTCTGCCGAATAGCGAATGATCACGCCGAAACGGCTGCCGTCGCCCAGATAGTCTTCGATCTGCTGGCCGAGCCAGGCGTGGTTGATCACCAGTTCCTCGAAACCCGCGGCGGCCAGCGCACGAACGTGGTACTCGATCAGCGGCACGCCGGCGGCGCGAACCAAGGGTTTGGGCGTGTGCAGCGTCAGCGGGCGCAGCCGCTCGCCCTTGCCGGCGGCCAGAATCATCGCCTTCATGCTTGCGACTCCCGCGGCAGTTCAGCCAGCAGCTGCTGCAACTCGTCCAGCTCCGGCCTGCGCATGAGCACGGCCTCGATATAAGCGAAGAAGCGCGGCACGTCGGTCAGATAACGTGGCTTGCCGTCGCGATGGCAGATTCGCGCGAAGATGCCGATCACCTTCAGGTGGCGCTGCAGCCCCATCAGGTCACTGGCACGCAGGAACTCTTCGAGTGACTCGGGCAGCGCGACGCCGGCGGCACGCGCCTTGTGCCAGTAGCCTTCCAGCCAGGCTCGCACCTGCGCTTCGGGCCAGCTGAGAAAGGCATCCTTGAACAACGAGGTGATGTCGTAGCTGACCGGGCCTAGCACCGCGTCCTGGAAATCCAGCACGCCAGGGTTGGGCTCACTGATCATCAGATTGCGCGGCATGTAGTCGCGATGTACCAGCACCCGCGGCTGCGCCAGCGCCGAGTCGATCAGCTGCCGACAGATACGCTCCCAGGCAGCCTGCTGCGCTTCAGTGAACGTATGGCCGAGATGGCGCTGCACGTACCAGTCGGGGAACAGCTGCAGTTCACGGCGCAGCAAGGCTTCATCATAGGCCGGCATCGGCTGTGTCACCGGCTGCAGCTGGAATTTCAGCAAGGCCTCCACAGCATCATCGAATAGCTGCTCGGCATTGCTCTGATCGATGACATCCAGATAAGTCTGACGGCCCAGATCAGGCAGCAGCAGGAAGCCGCGTTCTAGATCAGACGCCAGTATCTGCGGTACATGCACGCCGGCGTCATCCAGCATCTGAGCGACCTTGACGAAAGGCCGGCAGTCTTCCTGTGGCGGCGGTGCATCCATCACGATCAGACTGCGCTTCCCCCCTTGCCAGCGAAAATAACGCCGAAAGCTGGCATCGCTGCTGGCAGCCGTGAGCTCGGCGGCTGGCACATCGCCCCAGCCGCAGCGTGCGAAGAGTTCAGGCAGTTGTTGCTCCAGCCAGGCGCTAAGGTCCAGCAGGCGTTGATCTTGATGCGGCATCCAGGGGGTCTCCACGGCGCTAGCCGATAGGCGGGTCATGCTTTATTATCCTGCATCTTTCTCAGCCCATCGAGAGGCGTGCGGCCCAGCCGGCCGATGGCTCGCCGCAAGCACGGACCAAAAAACAAGATGGCAGTCAAATACCCCGCGTTTCGTAAAAAATTCCCTCTACTGGTTACTGGCGGTCTGCTTGCATTGCAACCGGTAGCTGTACCTTTTGTCTTCGCAGCCGAACAATTCGCCTGCCAGCCCGATGCCTCGGGCGGCTGGAATTGCGCGTCCAATGCGGCCAGCCCGACCCTACCGCCGCGCCCAGTGCACAGCGGCAGTGCCGTAAGCACGGCGAGCACCGAGAAATCGACGACCGCCAGGGCCCAGCAGCAGCCGACAGCCAGCACCAAGCTGGTCACCGAGAGCAAGGGCCGCGCCCTAGCTTCGCGTAGCGCTGATTACAGTCACCTCGACTGGGTTCCGCGCGAGCAGCTAACCCCGGCTCAGCTAGCCGAAACCGGTCCCTATTGCGCCGGTACTTATGTCGAGCCCGACCGGCCCGGCAAGTTCGACACGACGCCGATGAGCGAAGCGCCGACTTATGTGTCGGCCAAGGCAACCCGCTACGAGCAGGAACAGGAGATTGCCACCCTGGCTGGTGAGGTTGTTCTGCGCCAGGGCAGCATCCAGGTCGAAGCAGACGAAGCCAACCTGCACCAGCTGGAGAATCGCGGCGAGCTGACCGGCAATGTCCGTTTCCGCGACCGCGATGCGCTGCTGGTCGGTGACCGCGCAGAGATCTTTCTCGACAGTGGTGAAGCCAAGGTCGAGAACGCCGAGTACGTTGTCCACTCCGGCAAGATTCGTGGCAGCGCGCAATACGCCAAGCGCGAAGAGACTGCGATCATCCGCCTCAAGGATGGGACGTACACGAGCTGTGAGCCGGGCGAGAACACTTGGCACCTTCGCGGTAACAACGTCACGCTGAACCCGGCCACCGGCTTCGGCTCGGCGACCAACGTCACACTGCGGGTCAAGGATATTCCGGTGTTCTACACCCCCTATATCCACTTCCCCATTGATGACCGCCGCCAGTCGGGCTTCCTGGCGCCGAGCATTGGTACCTCCAGCGACAACGGCTTCTCCGTGCAGACGCCATACTATTTCAACCTGGCGCCGAACTTCGACGCCACGCTGTACCCGCACCTGATGACCGACCGCGGCCTGCTGATGGAGGGCGAGTTCCGCTACCTGACGCGCAGCAGCGAAGGTCAGTTCGGCGCTGCGTATCTGGACGACAGCAACGATGATCGCAAACTGCAGTCCGAGTACGAAGACCAGCGCTGGATGTATAGCTGGCAGAACCGTACCGGCCTGGATTCGCGTTGGCTCGCCGAGGTCGACTACACCGATATCAGCGACCCGTACTATTTCCAGGATCTGGATACCAATCTGAGCATCGACCGCCCGGATCATCTTGATCAGCGCGGCACGCTTACTTACCGCGGCGACACCTATACCGCACGCCTGAACGTGCACGCCTATGAGCGCGCCACCGTCGCCGACATCACGCCTTATGAGCGCCTGCCACAGCTGACCCTGGACGGACGTCTGCCGTTCCAGCCGGGCGGCCTGAACTTCGCCTACAAGACTGAATTCGTAAGCTTCCAACGCAGCTTGCGTAACGGCAATTTCATTAACGAGGATGGCAACCCGGAGCAGTGGTACGACGATCGCCTACAGGGCCTGACCCGTACCGAGGGCGAGCGCCTGCATCTGGAGCCCGGTGTCAGCCTGCCGCTTAACTGGTCGTGGGGCTTCCTCAATCCCTCGCTGAAGTACGCCTACACCCAGTACGATCTCGATCTGGATGGACGCGGCCAGAGCACCTTGGCCGACTATGAGTCGTTTGATAGCAGCCAGAACCGCAGCGTCCCGATCCTTAGTGTCGACAGCGGCTTGTACTTCGATCGCGACACGCAGTGGTTCGGCAAGGACTACCGGCAGACCCTTGAGCCGCGCATGTTCTATCTCTACGTACCGGAAGAAGATCAGGACGACATTCCGATTTTCGATACGGGCGAAAGCAGCTTCAGCTATTCCTCGCTGTGGCGCGACAACCGTTTCTCCGGCAAGGATCGCATTGGCGACGCCAATCAGGTCTCGCTCGGCGTAACCAGCCGCTGGGTCGAGCCCAACGGCTTCGAGCGCCAGCGCTTCAGCATCGGCCAGGCGTTCTACTTCGAGGACCGCAAGGTGCAGTTGCGTGGTATCGATTACCGCACACGCTCCAATGCGACCTCGGACGTATCGCCGTATGCGCTGGAGTACATGTACCGCTACAACCGCGACTGGCGCTTCACCTCGACCTTTAACTGGGATCCGGACAGCCACAGCACACGCTCAGGCAGTGCCATGTGGCATTACCAACCGGAAGAAAACCCGGGCAAGATCATTAACCTCGGCTATCGCTATCGCAACGACACCATGCGCTTCGACCAAGCGACCGGCGAGTGGACCTACGGCGGCGATTACGGCACGCCGGACTCGCCGGAGTACATCAAGGACTACTACAAGATCAACCAGCATGACTTCTCCGTCATCTGGCCGGTGGTCCCGCAATGGAGCGTCATCGCCCGCTGGCAGCACGACTACAGCCGCAGCCGCACGCTGGAAGCCTTCGGTGGCTTCGAGTACGACAGCTGCTGCTGGAAGCTGCGCCTGATCAATCGCTATTGGGTCGACTACGACGAGACCAGCCTCAACCCCGACCGCAACGACGAGCCGGACCGCGGGATCTTCCTGCAGATCGTGCTCAAGGGACTCGGCGGCGTAGTCGGCAATGCGACCGAAACTTTCCTCGACGAAGGCATCCAAGGCTACCGTGAACGTGAAGATCAAGCTTTCTGAAGTACTGCGCCCGCTCGCGCTCGGCGCTCTGCTGCTGAGCGGTGCGACTCTAGCGCCTGCGGCCCTCGCTCAGGTACAACCTTTGGACCGCGTGGTGGCAATCGTCGATAACGACGTCATCATGCAGAGCCAGCTGCAGCAGCGGATGCGTGAAGTCCAGCAGACCATCGAAAAACGTGGCGCCGACGCGCCGCCGATGGATGTATTGCAGCAGCAGGTTCTGGAACGCCTCATCACCGAGAACCTGCAGCTGCAGATCGGTGAGCGCTCCGGCATTCGCATCGCCGATGAAGAGCTCAATCAGGCCATGGGCACCATTGCCCAGCGCAACAACATGTCGCTCGATCAGTTTCGGGAAACATTGTCGCGTGATGGCCTGAGCCTGGAGAGCGCCCGCGAGCAGATTCGCCGCGAGATGGTTATCAGCCGCGTGCGTCAGCGCCGTGTGGCCGAACGCATTCAGGTGTCCAACCAGGAAGTGCAGAACTTCCTGGCGTCCGACCTCGGCAAGCTGCAGCTGTCCGAGGAATACCACCTGGCCAATATCCTCATCCCTGTTCCAGAAGCGGCTGATTCGGCAACCATCCAGGCTGCCGAACGTACCGCGATGGAGACCTACCAGCAGCTGCAGCAAGGCGCTGACTTCGCACGCCTCGCCGTGTCTCGCTCTGGCAGCGAGAACGCACTGGAAGGTGGCGACATGGGCTGGCGCAAGGCGGCTCAGCTGCCACCTCCGTTCGATACGGAAGTGCGCGAGCTGTCGGTCGGCGAAGTAACTCAGCCGGTACGCACGCCGCCAGGCTTCATCATGCTCAAGCTGCTGGACAAGCGTGGCGGCGAGACGCAGGTACGGGATGAGGTGCATGTCCGCCACATCCTGATCAAGCCGAGTGCGATCCGTAGCGAAGACGAAGCACGCCTACTGGTACAGCGCCTGCGCGACCGCATCAGTGCAGGCGAAGACTTTGCCCAGCTGGCCAAGAGCTTCTCCGAAGATCCGGGTTCGGCGCTCAACGGTGGCGACCTGAACTGGATCGATCCGGCGTCGCTGGTACCCGAGTTCCGCGAAGTGATGGCCAACACGGCGAGTGGCGAGCTCTCTCCGGTGTTCAAGTCGCCCTACGGCTGGCACATCCTCGAGGTGCTCGGCCGCCGTGCCACCGACGCCAGTGAGCAGTTCCGCGAGCAACAGGCGCTGAGCTTGCTGCGCAACCGCAAGTACGATGAAGAGCTGCAGGCGTGGTTACGCCAGATCCGCGACGAAGCCTACGTCGAGATCAAGCTCTAAGCTGCACGCTGCACCGACAAGCAACAGGAACGCGGGGTGATGGCCGAAGGGTCGCCACCCCATTTTCATTTCAGGCGGTTGAACGCCACACGCCATGCAGAGAGAAGCCTGATGACCGCTCCCCGCCCCTTCGTTCTCACCCCCGGTGAACCGGCCGGCATCGGCCCTGACCTCTGCCTGCTGCTGGCTCGCGAGGCCCAGCCTCAGATCCTGGTAGCCATCGCCAGCCGTTCACTGCTGGCAGAACGCGCCTCGCAACTGGGACTGACGATTGAGCTGCGGGACGTCGGGCCTCATGGCTGGCCAAGCCAACCGGCGCCGGCCAACTGTCTGTACGTCTGGGATACTCCGCTGGATGCACCGGTGATCGCGGGTCAGCTAGATGCGCGCAACGGCCACTACGTACTGGAAACGCTGACGCGAGCCGGGACAGGGTGCCTCGACGGCAGCTTCGCCGGCATGATCACCGCGCCCGTACACAAGGGCGTGATCAACGAGGCCGGCATCCCCTTTTCCGGCCATACGGAGTTTCTCGCCGAGCTGACCCGCACCGAGCAGGTGGTGATGATGCTTGCCACACGCGGCCTGCGTGTCGCGCTGGTGACCACTCACCTGCCGCTCAAGGATGTCGCAGCGGCGATCACCCCGGAGCGTCTGGAGCGGGTTGCGCGGATCCTGCACCACGATCTGGTCAGCAAGTTCGGTATTACCCGTCCGCGCATTCTGGTCTGCGGCCTGAACCCGCATGCCGGCGAAGGTGGCCACCTGGGTCGCGAAGAAATCGAGATCATCGAACCCGTGCTGGTCAGGCTCCGTGACGAAGGCCTCGACCTTACCGGTCCGCTGCCGGCGGATACCCTTTTCACGACAAAACATCTCGAGCACTGCGACGCGGTGCTGGCGATGTACCACGACCAGGGCCTGCCGGTGCTCAAGTACAAGGGCTTCGGTGCTGCCGTCAACGTGACCCTGGGCCTGCCGATCGTTCGCACGTCGGTGGATCACGGCACCGCGCTGGATCTCGCCGGCAGCGGCAGGATCGACACCGGCAGCCTGCAAGTCGCGCTGGAAACGGCCTACCAGATGGTCGGCAGCCAGAGCTAGCCGGCACCGCACGCAGCTTGAACGATCTTCTGGCCGCCCTCGCCTGCTAAAATATGTGTCTTATCCGTTTCTCAGCTTTGAGCTTCAGGCTTCAAGCTGCTCCCTGGAGCCCCGATGTCCGATTATCAGCACCGCGCGCGCAAGCGCTTTGGCCAGAACTTCCTGCACGACGCTGGCGTCATTCACCGCATCCTGCGGGCAATTCATGCCAAGTCGGGTGAGCGACTGGTGGAGATCGGTCCCGGGCAGGGGGCACTCACCGAAGGGCTGCTCGACAGCGGTGCGCATCTGGATGTCGTCGAGCTCGACCTCGACCTGATCCCCATCCTGCAGGGCAAATTCGCCGGGCGCGATAACTTCAATCTGCACCAGGGCGACGCACTGAAGTTCGACTTCGGCCGCCTGAGTGAGGAGCCGAACAGCCTGCGCATCGTCGGCAACCTGCCGTACAACATCTCCACCCCGCTGATCTTTCACCTGCTCGACCACGCGCATCTGATCCGCGACATGCACTTCATGCTGCAGAAGGAAGTGGTTGAGCGCCTTGCGGCTACGCCAGGTGGCGGTGACTGGGGCCGTCTTTCGATCATGGTGCAATATCACTGCCGCGTGGAGCACCTGTTCAACGTCGGGCCGGGCGCGTTCAACCCGGCGCCGAAAGTCGATTCGGCGATCGTTCGCCTGGTGCCACATGAGACACTGCCGCATCCGGCACGCGACCACCGCCAGCTCGAGCGCGTAGTGCGCGAGGCGTTCAACCAGCGTCGCAAGACCTTGCGCAACACCCTCAAAGGCCTGCTGGATGCAGAAGCCATCGCTGCCGCAGACGTGGACGGCAGCCTGCGTCCCGAGCAACTGGACCTGGCCGCCTTCGTTCGCCTTTCCGATCAACTGACAGAGCGCAGCTAGGGCTTCACCCTATCCTGCCTTTCACCAGCGAGCAGACTCATGTCCGACGATAACCGCTACCGCATCGACGTCAGCGTCACGCCTCGCTATCTGGCCGCGCAATCCGAGCCGGAACAAAACCGCTATGCCTTTGCCTACACCGTAACCTTAGAAAACAAAGGCGAGGTTGCAGCGCAGCTGCTTTCGCGGCACTGGATCATCACCGACGGCGACGGCCAAGTGCAGGAAGTCCGCGGTGCCGGCGTCATTGGCGAGCAGCCGCTGATCGCACCTGGCGAACACCATGTCTACACCAGCGGAACGCTGCTGGCGACCTGCGTCGGCAGCATGCAAGGCAGCTATGAAATGTTGGCCGAAGATGGTCACAGTTTCGATGCACTGATTGCACCGTTCCGCCTGGCCGTACCTGGAGCATTGCATTGACGACCTATGCCGTCGGCGACCTGCAAGGTTGCCTCGAACCGCTGACCTGTCTATTGGAGCGCGTCGACTTCAGCCCCTCGCGCGACTGCCTGTGGCTGGCCGGCGATCTGGTCAACCGCGGTCCGCAGTCGCTGGAGGCGCTGCGCTTCGTGCGCGACCTCGAGTCGTCCGCGATCACCGTCCTCGGCAACCATGATCTGCACCTCTTGGCAGTGGCACACAACATCGAGCGCATGCGCAAATCCGATACGCTGCAGGCTATTCTGGATGCGCCAGACCGTGCCGAACTGATCGACTGGCTGCGCCAGCAGAAGCTGATCCATTACGACGCAGCGCGCCACACCGCCATGGTGCATGCCGGCATTCCGCCGCAATGGTCACTGGAAAAAGCGCTCAAACGTGCCACGGAAGTCGAGCAGGCGCTGCAGGACGACGCACTGCTGATGCCGTTCCTCGATGGCATGTATGGCAATCAACCATCGAAATGGAACAAGGAGCTGCACGGCGTACCGCGGCTGCGCCTGATCACCAACTACCTCACCCGCATGCGTTTCTGCAAAGCCGACGGCACCCTCGATCTGGAAGCCAAGGAAGGCGCCGACAGCGCCCCAGCCGGCTATGCACCCTGGTTCAGCCATGCCAACCGCAAGACCCGCAACGTCAAGCTGATCTTCGGCCACTGGGCCGCATTGGAAGGTCAGTGCGACGAGCCAAACGTCTTCGCGCTGGACACCGGCTGCGTTTGGGGCAACGCCATGACCCTGATGAACCTCGACAGCGGCGAAATGCATCGCTGCGAATGTGAACACGGTAAAAACGCATGACAGACTTTAAACGCATCCCGCCGGAACAGGCTCAGACCATGCGCAGCAGCGGCACCGTGATCGTGGATATTCGCGATCCGCACAGCTATGCCAACGGTCACATCAGCGGCTCGCTGCATCTGGATAATCATTCGCTGCCGGACTTCATCGCCTCGGTCGATCTCGACCAGCCATTGATCGTCACCTGCTACCACGGTCACTCCAGCCAGAGCGCGGCAGCCTATCTGGTCAATCAGGGCTTTTCGGACGTCTACAGCCTCGACGGCGGCTTCGAACTCTGGAGGCACACCTATCCAGCCGATGTCGAGCGCGGCGAAGAACAAGCGTAAAAATTTATTTCCTCCCGATTGCCCGCCAACCGCGGGCTAGGCGCTCTGGCCCGCTGAACGGCAGCGCTTAAAATCCCTCCCCCGCCTTGACCTTGCCGAATACGAACTATCCTTGAGTTCAGGCCATCCAAATAAACGAAGCCGGGAAACGGCTGACGGATTTCAGGGTTACGACCATTAGGTGTTCGGGGGAACTCCACTGGCCGCCAATTCGGCCGGGCCCAGAGTGCCTGATGACGCGCCTATTCGTGCATCGATCGAGGTGAAGTCATGAGCATTTTCAGCCACTTCCAACAACGTTTCGAAGCGACCCGCCAGGAGGAATATTCCCTCCAGGAATATCTCGATCTGTGCAAGGCGGATCCAGGCACCTATGCCAGCGCCGCCGAGCGCCTGCTAATGGCGATCGGCGAACCCGAACTGGTCGACACATCCGTTGACTCGCGGCTGTCGCGCATCTTTTCCAACAAGGTGATCCGCCGTTATCCGGCCTTCGAGGATTTCCATGGCATGGAGGAGTGCATCGACCAAATCGTCTCTTACTTCCGTCATGCCGCGCAGGGGTTGGAGGAGAAGAAGCAGATCCTCTATCTCCTCGGCCCGGTGGGCGGTGGTAAGTCGTCGCTTGCCGAGAAGCTCAAGCAGCTGATGGAGCATGTCCCCTTCTACGCGATCAAGGGTTCGCCGGTATTCGAGTCGCCGCTGGGGCTGTTCAATCCAGTGGAAGACGCGCAGATCCTTGAAGAGGATTACGGCATCCCGCGGCGTTATCTGAGCTCGATCATGTCGCCCTGGGCCACCAAACGCCTGCAGGAATTTGGCGGCGATATCTCCAAGTTCCGCGTGGTCAAGCTGTACCCCTCGATTCTCAACCAGATTGCCGTGGCGAAGACCGAGCCGGGCGACGAGAACAATCAGGACATCTCCTCGCTGGTGGGCAAGGTCGATATCCGCAAGCTGGAAGAATTTCCGCAGAACGATGCTGACGCTTACAGCTATTCAGGTGCGCTGTGCCGGGCCAACCAGGGCCTGATGGAGTTCGTCGAGATGTTCAAGGCGCCTATCAAGGTGCTGCACCCGCTGCTGACGGCGACTCAGGAAGGCAATTACAACAGCACCGAAGGCCTGGGAGCGATTCCCTATAACGGTATCCTGCTCGCCCACTCCAACGAGTCGGAGTGGCACAGCTTCCGCAACAACAAGAACAACGAAGCCTTCATCGACCGCATCTATATCGTCAAGGTGCCGTACTGCCTGCGCGTCCGTGACGAGATCAAGATCTACGACAAGCTGCTCACCAACAGTTCGCTGGCCCATGCCCATTGCGCGCCGGACACCTTGAAGATGCTCGCGCAGTTCTCCGTCCTGTCCCGCCTGAAGGAGCCGGAGAACTCCAACATCTACTCGAAGATGCGCGTGTACGACGGCGAAAACCTCAAGGACACCGATCCGAAGGCCAAGTCGATCCAGGAATACCGCGACACTGCCGGCGTCGACGAAGGTATGAACGGTCTCTCCACCCGCTTCGCCTTCAAGATCCTCTCCAAAGTGTTCAACTTCGACCCGCACGAGATCGCCGCCAACCCGGTGCACCTGCTCTACGTGCTGGAGCAGCAGATCGAGCAGGAACAGTTCCCCGCCGAAGTGCGCGAGCGCTACCTGCGCTTTATCAAGGAGTATCTGGCGCCGCGCTACATCGAGTTTATCGGCAAGGAAATCCAGACTGCATACCTCGAGTCCTACAGCGAATACGGGCAGAACATCTTTGACCGCTACGTGCTCTACGCGGACTTCTGGATTCAGGACCAGGAATACCGCGATCCAGAAACCGGCGAGATCCTCAACCGCGTGGCGCTCAACGAGGAGCTGGAGAAGATCGAAAAGCCGGCCGGCATCAGCAACCCGAAGGATTTCCGCAACGAGATCGTCAACTTCGTGCTGCGCGCGCGTGCCAACAACAATGGCAAGAACCCGTCGTGGCTGTCCTACGAGAAGCTGCGCGTGGTGATCGAGAAGAAGATGTTCTCCAACACCGAGGACCTGCTGCCGGTCATCAGTTTCAACGCCAAGGCGAGCAAGGAAGACCAGAAGAAGCACAACGACTTCGTCGTGCGCATGGTCGAGCGTGGCTACACCGAGAAGCAGGTTCGCCTGCTGTCCGAATGGTATCTGCGGGTGCGTAAATCGCAGTAAGCGGCTGGACGCCCGAGGCTGGAGGCATCGCGACTCGCTTCCAGCTTCAGGCATATGGTTTCAGCCTAGCCCGGAGGGCCTATGAGCTACGTGATCGATCGTCGCCTGAATGGCAAGAACAAGAGCACGGTGAACCGTCAACGGTTCCTGCAGCGATATCGTGGGCACATCAAGAAAGCGGTGGAGGAAGCTGTAGGCCGGCGCTCCATCACCGACATGGAACACGGCGAGCAGATCAGCATTCCAGGACGTGATATTGACGAGCCGGTGCTTCACCATGGCCGCGGCGGTCGCCAGACCATCGTCCACCCCGGCAACAAGGAGTTCGTCGCAGGCGAACGCATCCCCAGGCCGCAAGGTGGCGGCGGCGGGCAAGGCGCTGGCCAGGCCAGCAACAGCGGCGACGGCATGGACGACTTCGTATTCCAGATCACCCAGGAGGAATTCCTCGATTTCATGTTCGAGGACCTGGAGCTGCCCAATCTGGTCAAGCGTCACCTGACCGGCACCGATACCTTCAAGACGGTGCGCGCCGGCATCAGCAACGAGGGCAACCCGTCGCGCATCAACATCGTGCGCACGCTGCGCTCGGCCCATGCCCGACGCATCGCGCTGTCCGGCAGCAGCCGGTCCCAGCTGAGAGCGTTGAAGGCAGAGCTGGAGCGCTTGCGTCTGGAGGAACCGAATAACTTCGGCGACATCAAGGCCACGGAAGAGGAGATCGAGCGGCTCACTGCGCGGATCAAGCGCGTGCCGTTTCTCGACACCTTCGACCTGAAGTACAACCTGCTGGTCAAGCATCCCAACCCCAGCTCCAAGGCAGTGATGTTCTGCCTGATGGACGTTTCCGGCTCCATGACCCAGGCCACCAAGGATATCGCCAAGCGCTTCTTCATCCTGCTGTACCTTTTCCTCAAGCGGAACTACGACAAGATCGACGTGGTGTTCATCCGCCACCACACCAGTGCCAAGGAGGTCGACGAGGAGGAGTTCTTCTACTCGCGGGAAACTGGCGGCACCATCGTATCCAGCGCCCTGAAAATGATGCAGGAGATCATGGCCGAGCGTTACCCGGCCAACGAGTGGAACATCTACGCCGCGCAGGCTTCCGACGGCGACAACTGGAACGACGATTCGCCACTGTGCCGCGACATCCTGATCAACCAGATCATGCCGTTCGTGCAGTACTTCACCTACGTCGAAATCACCCCGCGCGAACACCAGGCGCTCTGGTACGAGTACAACCAAGTGGCAGAAGCCTTTTCCGACGCGTTCGCCCAACAGCAGTTGGTCAGCGCCGGAGACATCTACCCAGTGTTCCGCGAGCTTTTCCAGCGGCGCATGACCAGCTGAGGTGTGCAGCATGAAGCGACAGCCCATTTCCACCGGCTCGGAATGGACCTTCGACCTGATTCGGCAGTACGACCGCGAGATCGGCCGCATAGCCGAACGTTACGCGCTGGACACCTATCCGAACCAGATCGAGGTAATTACCGCCGAGCAGATGATGGACGCCTATGCCTCGGTCGGCATGCCGCTCGGTTACCACCACTGGTCCTACGGCAAGCAGTTCCTGCATACCGAAAAGCACTACACGCGCGGCCAGATGGGGCTGGCCTATGAGATCGTCATCAACTCCGACCCCTGCATCGCCTACCTCATGGAAGAAAACACCATGTGCATGCAGGCGCTGGTGATTGCCCACGCCAGTTACGGCCACAACAGCTTCTTCAAGGGCAACTACCTGTTCCGCACCTGGACCGACGCCAGCTCGATCATCGACTACCTGGTGTTCGCCAAGCAGTACATCATGCAGTGCGAGGAACGCCACGGCATCGATGCGGTGGAAGACCTGCTCGACTCCTGCCACGCGCTGATGAACTACGGCGTCGACCGCTACAAGCGCCCCTACCCGATTTCCGCCGAAGAAGAGCGGCGACGGCAGAAGGATCGCGAAGAGCACCTGCAACGACAGATCAACGACCTTTGGCGCACCATTCCCAAAGGCGCAGACAAGGGCGACGAGCTGGCAGACAACCAGCGCTTCCCGGCCGAGCCACAGGAAAACATCCTCTATTTCATCGAGAAACACGCCCCCCTGCTCGAGCCTTGGCAGCGCGAGGTGGTGCGCATCGTGCGCAAGATCGCGCAGTACTTTTATCCGCAGCGCCAGACCCAGGTGATGAACGAAGGCTGGGCGACGTTCTGGCACTACACACTGCTCAATGACCTGTATGACGAGGGCTTGGTCACCGACGGCTTCATGATGGAGTTCCTGCAGTCACACACCAGCGTGATCTACCAGCCGGGCTTCGACAGCCCCTACTACAGCGGCATAAACCCCTACACCCTGGGGTTCGCCATGTACCAGGACATCCGCCGAATCTGCGAACACCCAACTGAGGAGGACAAGCGCTGGTTCCCGGACATTGCCGGCAGCGACTGGCTGACGACCGTCAAATTCGCCATGAACAACTTCAAGGACGAGAGCTTCATCCTGCAGTTCCTCTCACCCAAGGTTATTCGCGACCTGAAGCTGTTCAGCATTCTCGACGACGATCGTAAGGATGAACTGCTGGTCCCGGCTATTCATGATGAAAGCGGCTACCACACCATTCGAGAGCTGCTGGCGGCGCAATACAACCTGGGCAACCGCGAGCCGAACGTGCAAGTCTGGAGCGTCGATCGTCGCGGCGATCGCTCACTGACCCTGCGCCATACCCAGCACGACCGCAAACCGTTGGGCGTTTCGACCGACGAGGTACTCAAGCACCTGCACCGGCTGTGGGGCTTCGACGTGCATCTGCAGTCAATGCAAGACGACAAACTGGTCAATACGCACCACATGCCACCACGGCCCAACAGCGAGGCGGAGGTCGATAACCGTTTTCCCGGCATGAACTTCGCCTGACAGCGGGCCGCAGCGGCCTTCGCACCAACCGTGCTGTAGCCTCAGCGCCGTTATCCTTTATCCTCCGCGCCAACGGAGGTGTGGACATGCAGATCTATAAAGTCGGCGGCGCGGTACGCGACCGCTTGTTGGGGCGCACGGTAAGCGAAGTGGACTGGCTGGTGGTTGGCGCCACGCCGGAAGAAATGCAGGCCCGCGGCTTCCGCCCGGTCGGCGCCGACTTCCCGGTATTCCTGCATCCGCAAACTGGCGAGGAATACGCCCTGGCGCGCACCGAGCGCAAAAGCGGTCGTGGCTATGGTGGCTTCACCTTCCATGCCAGCCCCGACGTCACGCTCGAAGAAGATCTGCAGCGCCGCGATCTCACCATCAATGCCATCGCCGAAGACGACCAGGGCCAGTTGATCGACCCCTACGGCGGGCGGCGCGACCTGCAAGCACGAGTGCTGCGCCACGTCTCACCGGCTTTCGCCGAAGACCCGCTGCGCGTGCTGCGCGTGGCGCGCTTCGCCGCACGCTACGCCGAACTGGGCTTCCGTATCGCCGATGAAACCCTTGAGCTGATGCGCCAACTGGCCCACTCCGGCGAGCTCTGCGCACTGACAGCAGAGCGCAGCTGGAAGGAGATTTCGCGCGCACTGATGGAGCCGCGCCCAGACGTATTCATCCAGGTGCTGCAGGATTGCGACGCGCTGACCGAGCTATTCCCAGAGCTGGGCGCGTCTTTCGTCACAGGGAACGCCGATGCTGAGCACCTGCTCGCCGCCCTGCGCCAATGCGCAACGCATCTACAGCCGTTACCCGTGCGCTGGGCCTGCCTGCTTCTCGGCTGCGAAACGGCGGACGATGGCCAACAGGCACGCCTGAGCGCTATCGATACGCTCAACCAACGCTGCAAAGCTCCAAGGGACTGCCAGGAGCTGGCAATGTTGCTCGGCAGGTATTACCGGGACGCGCTCAATGCCTGGACACTGACAGCCGATGCACTGCTCGACATGCTGCAGCACTTCGACATCTACCGCCGCCCGGAGCGGTTCGAGCAGTTCGTCTGCGCCTGCGCAATGGCGGCCTGGGCGAATGCTCCACGCTCACCATTCCCCCAAGCCGATTACCTGCGAGACGCTGCCATGACCGCCCGCGCGGTGGCGGTCAAACCGCTGCTGGATCAAGGATTCAAAGGCGCCGAACTGGGCGAGGCTCTCGCAGCTGCCCGGCTCGACGCCCTGCGCATCTACTGCCGACAGAACGCGAGATAGGTCGTGGGCTCAGGTGAAACGCGGGGGATGCTCGCCGATCAGCTCGGGCGGCGTGAGATCGGTGCCCCGCCACTGGAACGGCACCGGCCAGAGCTGCTGATCGATGGACGACTGCTCCCAGAGTTCGGCAAAGCACTGCCCAACTGCCGGATGCCGCAGTGCCGGGGCCAATAAGGCCAGCGGCCAGAGCACGAACGCGTTTTTCAGAATCTCCGCGCGCGGCAGCAGCAAGCCATCGAAATTGCCGACCAGATCGGCATACAGCAGCACGTCGATGTCCAGTGGCAACCCCTTGCGGTCAGGGGCGTAGCGGCCGTTATCCGCCTCGATGAACTTGAGCCGGCGGTCCAACTCGGTCAGCGGTAACTCGGTTTGGCCCGCCACCACCAGATTGTAGAAGTTATCACCCTTGTAACCCACCGCCAGGCTCTCGAATACCGGCGAGCAGCGCATGTCTTCCAGCAGCTCAGCCAGCGCATCAAGCCCGGCATGCAGATGATGGTCGCGCTGGGCATTGCTACCCAGGCCAAGTAGCACGGGAGTCAGCGACATCCGCGTTCGATCTCCACACCCAGCGCACGGGCCCGCGCATTCACCCCGGGTTTGGTCACCCGCAGGCGCAGCCAGACGATGCCGAACTCGCTCATCAGCTTTTGCGCCAGGCGCTCGGCAAAGGTTTCGACCAACTCGAAACGCGCTTCTGCGGCAAAGCGATCGATGGCGGCGGCAACCTGGGCGTAATCCAGCGCCTTGTCCAAATCGTCATGCTCGGCGGCCGGACGGATGTCCCAGCCCAGCGTCAGATCCAGATGCAGGCACTGCCTAATGCCCCGCTCCCAATCATAGGCGCCGATTACCGTATCCACTTCCAGGCCTTCGATGAAGACTGTGTCCACGCAACGTTCTCCTACGGCACGACAAGCTCGAAACGCGCCGTTAGACTCAAGGCTCCCTGCCCCGGATGGATTCCATGTTCTGGCTGCTGACATTGCTCGCGTACCTGATCGGCTCGCTGTCATTTGCCATACTGCTCAGCCGCCTGGCCGGGATGCCCGACCCGCGTGCCAGTGGCTCCGGCAATCCCGGCGCCACCAATATGCTTCGTCTGGCAGGCAAGCGTCTGGCGATCTGCACACTGTTCGGCGATCTGCTCAAGGGCTTGCTGCCCGTACTGCTGGCCGCATCGTTGGATATGTCGATCCAACAACAGACCTGGATCGGGCTAGCCGCCGTTTGCGGCCATCTCTACCCGCTGTATTTCCGCTTCCGTGGCGGCAAAGGCGTTGCAACGGCCGCCGGCACCTTGCTCGCGCTCTATCCGCCGGCCGCGCTACTGGCGATCGTTGCCTGGCTAGTCGTTTTCCGACTGACCCGCACCAGCTCACTGGCCGCCCTTATCGCCTTGCCGCTTTGCCTACCTCTACTGGCCTGGCAGCAACCGGGGGCTCTATTGCCGATGAGCCTGCTCGCCCTGCTGATCGTGTGGCGTCATCGCAGCAATGTGCGCGATCTGTTCGCCGGCCGGGAACGGCATTTCTGACCGCGTGAACGCTAATCAGATTGCCGGTAGCGTTTCCATAGACCAACGCGGCTGCACGGTGATCGCCGGACCGTCATGCTGACCGGCTAGCAGGCGCTGACAGCCAGCGTAGGCGATCATCGCGCCATTGTCGGTGCAGAAACGTGGCCGCGCATAGAAGACCTGGCCCTTGAGTTCGGCGAGCATTTTCTCCAGAGACTGACGCAACGACTGATTGGCGCTGACCCCTCCGGCGATGACCAGCGACTTCAGGCCCGTCTGCTTGAGCGCTCGGCGACACTTGATGGTCAGGGTTTCGACCACCGCTTGCTGGAATGCCAGCGCGATATCGCAACGAGTTTGCTCAGACTCGTCACCAGCTGCACGGCATTGCTGCCAGGTGTTTAGGGTGAACGTCTTCAAGCCGCTGAAACTGAAATCCAAACCCGGACGATCAGTCATGGGCCGCGGGAAAACGAAACGCCCCGGCGTGCCCCGCTCGGCCAGGAGAGCAATCTCCGGCCCGCCGGGATAACGCAAACCCATGAGTTTGGCGGTTTTGTCGAAAGCTTCACCGGCGGCATCATCCACCGACTCACCAAGTAGCTGGTATTGGCCAATGCCATCCACACGAACCAATTGCGTATGGCCGCCAGACACCAGCAAAGCGACGAACGGAAATGCCGGCGGCTGCGCCTCGAGCATCGGCGCCAGCAAATGGCCTTCCATATGATGAACGCCTACAGCCGGCACCCCCCAGGCTAACGCCAGCGCCTGGGCGCAGGACGCACCGACCAATAGTGCACCGACCAGGCCGGGGCCGGCCGTGTAGGCTACCGCATCGATCTGGCTAGCCTCGCGCCCAGCCTCGCCCAGCACCTGCCGGATCAACGGCAGCATGCGCTTGACGTGATCGCGGGAGGCCAGCTCAGGCACCACGCCACCATAAACGCGATGCAAATCGATCTGACTGAACAGCGCGTCCGCCAGCAAACCCTGCTCGCTGTCATACAACGCGACGCCGGTTTCATCACATGAAGTTTCCAGCCCTAGCACCAGCATGGGCACGACCCTTTCAAAGAAGCGAATGAAGCCGCGCATATTAATCGCCGGGGCCAGCGACCGACCAGCGCTTTTCGCTCAGGGGGCTTTGCATTCCACGCGGCAAGGCGTTAACATCCGCAACCCTTAAAACCAGCGTGCTCGCGATATTTGCCGAAGCGCGTTGTAACCGGTAAACAAGTGAAGGTACGTCCTGGATGCCCAACGTTAAAGTCAAAGAGAACGAACCATTCGACGTAGCTCTGCGTCGCTTCAAGCGTTCTTGCGAAAAGGCCGGTGTTCTGGCCGAAGTCCGCAGCCGTGAGTTCTACGAGAAGCCCACTGCCGAGCGCAAGCGTAAAGCTGCTGCCGCAGTCAAGCGTCACGCTAAGAAAGTGCAGCGCGAGCAGCGCCGCAGCGTTCGCCTGTACTAATCAAGTACAGCTGACGCCGCATCAAGCCCGGCTTAGGCCGGGCTTTGCATTGCATGCATACTCCGCTTCGCCAGCCGGCGAAAGGCCGGAGTTTTTTCATTTCCGGCCCATGCAATGCGAGCGTAATCTGACACCCCTATGGCCGGTTTGATCCCCCAATCCTTCATCGATGATCTGCTCAACCGCTCCGACATCGTCGAGGTGGTCGGCTCGCGCATCCAGCTGAAAAAGGCTGGTAAGAACTACAGCGCCCTCTGCCCTTTCCACAAGGAAAAGACGCCCTCGTTCAGCGTGAGCCCCGACAAGCAGTTCTACTACTGTTTTGGCTGTGGTGCCGGCGGCAATGCGCTCGGCTTCGTCATGGACCACGACCAGCTGGATTTCCCCCAGGCAGTCGAGGACCTGGCCAAGCGCGCCGGCATGGAAGTCCCCCACGAGGACAGCGGCCGCAAGCACAAGCCACGGCAACCCGTCGACTCGCCGCTCTACCCGCTGCTGGCCGCCGCCGCTGAGTATTATCGCCACGCCCTAAAGAGCCACTCGACCCGCAAGTCGGCAGTGGAGTACCTCAAAGGCCGCGGCTTATCCGGGGTGATCGCGAGGGATTTCGGCCTGGGCTTCGCCCCACCCGGCTGGGACAACCTGATGAAGCATCTCGGCGGCGACGCATTGCAGCAAAAAGCTCTGATCGACGCCGGCCTGCTGATCGAGAACGCCGAGAACGGCAAACGCTACGACCGCTTCCGAGACCGCGTGATGTTCCCTATCCGCGACAGTCGCGGACGGGTGATCGCCTTTGGCGGCCGGGTGCTGGGCGACGACAAGCCAAAGTACCTGAACTCGCCGGAAACCCCAGTCTTTCACAAAGGCCAGGAACTCTACGGCCTTTATGAGGCTCGCCAGGCAAACCGCGATCTCGACGAAATAATGGTGGTCGAGGGCTACATGGATGTAATCGCCCTGGCCCAGCAAGGCTTGCGCAACGCCGTCGCCACCCTCGGCACCGCAACCAGCGAAGAACACCTCAAGCGGTTATTTCGCATAGTGCCGAGCGTACTGTTCTGCTTCGATGGCGACGCGGCCGGACGCAAGGCCGCCTGGCGCGCACTCGAAGCGACGCTGCCAAATCTGCAGGACGGCCGCCGAGCACGCTTTCTGTTTCTGCCAGACGGCGAAGACCCGGACACCCTGGTTCGCGCCGAGGGCACCGACGCATTTCGCGCACGCATCCAGCAGCATTCGCAGCCTCTGGCTGACTACTTTTTCCAGCAACTGAGCGACGAAGCCGATCCGCGCTCACTGGAAGGCAAAGCCCACTTGGCCACGCTTGCAGCGCCGCTTATCGAAAAAATTCCAGGCGCCAACCTGCGCGCATTGATGCGCCAACGCCTCGCTGAGATCACCGGCCTTAACGGCGAGGCACTGCAGCATATGGCGGCTGCGCCGGCCACCGCACCCAGCAGTACGACTGAATACGACGACTCAGCTTATTACGACACGGGTTCGCACCACGCCGAAGCCGACTACTTCCAACCGCCAGAAGCGCCCAAGCCACAACGCGGCGGCAAAAAGGAATGGAAGAAAGACTGGAAAAAATCCGGGCAGCGACCAGACTTCACCCCTCGCGGGCCGCGTACGCCTGCCACCGTCGAGCCGCCGGCTCTGACCACATTACGCACCCTGCTGCACCATCCGGAACTGGCCCAGAAAGTAGAAGATGTCAGCCATTTCGCAGCAGAAGACGACACCTACGCCCAATTGCTGGTAGCACTGCTCGGCGCACTGCAGAAGAATCCCAAGCTGCGCAGCCTGCAGCTGATCGCCCGCTGGCATGGCACGGATCAGGGTCGACTTTTACGTGCACTTGCCGAGAAAGAATGGCTGATCTCTGCCGATAACCTTGAACAGCAGTTTTTCGACACCATTAATAGCCTTGCCGCCAGACAGCGGGAACGGCGCCTCGAAAGCCTGCTACGCAAGGCTCGGCAAGGTGAACTCAGCGCGGAGGAAAAAGATCAGCTGCGTAACCTATTGAGCCGTAACGCAATACCCGCTACACCGACCTCAACTGGCGCCTGAGGTCCTAGCTCGGCTATAATGCTCAGCTTGTTTTCAGCCCGCCAGAACCTTCAGTGGATAGGGTTATATGTCCGGAAAAGCGCAACAGCAATCTCGCCTCAAAGAGTTGATCCAGCGTGGTCGTGAGCAGGGTTACCTGACTTACGCCGAGGTCAACGACCACCTACCGGAGGATATTTCCGATCCGGAACAGGTGGAAGACATCATTCGCATGATCAACGACATGGGCATCAATGTATTCGAGGTTGCCCCGGATGCCGATGCCCTGTTGTTGGCCGAAGCCGATACCGATGAAGCCGCTGCCGAGGAGGCCGCGGCCGCACTCGCTGCGGTCGAAACCGACATCGGTCGCACCACCGACCCTGTGCGCATGTATATGCGTGAAATGGGCACCGTCGAATTGCTGACCCGCGAAGGCGAGATCGAAATCGCCAAACGCATCGAGGAAGGCATTCGTGAGGTGATGAGCGCTATCGCTCACTTCCCCGGCACCGTCGACAGCATCCTCGCAGATTACGAGCGTGTAACGACCGAAGGTGGCCGCCTGTCCGACATCCTCAGTGGTTACATCGACCCTGACGATGATGGTGCCGCAGGTCCTCAGGAAGTCGAACCCGAAGCCCCGAAGGCCCCTGCGAAAGCGGCGACCGACGACAAGGACGACGAGGAAGAGGACGACTCCGACAGTGAAGAGGAAGAAGGCGACGGCGGTCCGGATCCGGAAGTTGCACGCCTGCGTTTCGGCGCAGTTGCAGAACAACTGGAAAAGGCCAACAAGGCGCTGAAAAAACATGGCCGCGCCAGCCAACAGGCGGTCGAGGAACTCGAAGCCCTCGCCATCCTGTTCATGCCGATCAAGCTCGTACCCAAGCAGTACGATGCACTGGTCGAGCGTGTACGCAACGCCCTGAACCAGATCCGTATTCAGGAACGCGCCATCATGCAGCTGTGCGTGCGTGATGCCCGCATGCCGCGCGCCGACTTCCTGCGTCAGTTCCCGAACAACGAGATCAACCTCGACTGGGCTGACCAGCTGGCAAGTGGCAAAGGCAAGTACGCCGAAGCTATCGGCAATCGCAAGGAGGACATTCAACGCTGCCAGCAGAAGCTGATCGAGCTGCAGCAGGAATGCAACCTGGCAATTGCCGACATCAAGGACATCAATCGCCGCATGTCCATTGGTGAGGCCAAGGCCCGCCGGGCGAAGAAAGAGATGGTCGAGGCCAACCTGCGCCTGGTCATCTCCATTGCCAAGAAGTACACCAACCGCGGCCTGCAATTCCTCGATCTGATTCAGGAAGGCAACATCGGCCTGATGAAAGCGGTGGACAAGTTCGAATACCGTCGCGGTTACAAGTTTTCGACCTACGCCACCTGGTGGATTCGCCAGGCGATCACTCGCTCCATTGCCGACCAGGCGCGGACCATCCGTATCCCGGTGCACATGATCGAGACGATCAACAAGCTCAACCGCATCTCCCGTCAGATGCTGCAGGAAATGGGTCGCGAACCCACACCTGAGGAGCTTGGCGAGCGCATGGAAATGCCCGAGGACAAGATCCGTAAGGTACTGAAGATCGCTAAAGAACCGATCTCCATGGAAACGCCAATCGGTGACGACGAAGACTCGCACCTGGGTGATTTCATCGAAGACTCGGCCATGCAATCGCCGATCGACGTAGCCACCGTGGAAAGCCTCAAGGAAGCGACTCGCGAAGTACTATCCGGCCTCACAGCTCGTGAAGCCAAGGTACTGCGCATGCGCTTCGGCATCGACATGAACACCGACCACACCCTCGAGGAAGTCGGCAAACAGTTCGATGTCACCCGTGAACGGATCCGCCAGATAGAAGCCAAGGCGCTGCGCAAGCTGCGCCACCCGACGAGAAGCGAGCACTTGCGCTCCTTCCTCGACGAGTAGGACCAGAACCCCCGGCATGCCGGGGGTTCTTTTTTCTGCAACATCACGCTCAAGCAGTCACCTTCGATTGGCGCAGCCGCTACACGCCGGTATAATCCGCCGGCCTTCTGGGGGCCTATAGCTCAGTTGGTTAGAGCAGAGGACTCATAATCCTTTGGTCCACGGTTCGAGTCCGTGTGGGCCCACCACCTTCAAAGCCGCGCACTGCGCGGCTTTTTCATATCTGCGAGAAAAACAGCTTTACCAGTCCTATAGTCCAAAGGTACAAATTCAGTACAGTGCCGGTACAGCGGTACGCTTTGGGACTAGGAAAAATGGCCACCATCGTCAAAACGGATGCCGGCACTTGGAAGGCTCTGGTGCGCAAAACCGGCTGGCCGACTAACACCAAAACCTTCCGCACCAAGCGCGATGCCGAAGACTGGGCGCGCCGCACCGAAGACGAAATGGTCAGGGGCGTGTACATCCAACGCAGCGGCTCCGAGCGCATGACTTTGGAAATGGCGTTGAAACGCTACCTCAGCGAAATCAGCCCCACCAAGAAGCCGACCACCCAGCGCGCCGAAGCCACCAAAGCCCAACAGCTGATCAGCCACCTGGGCAAATACTCCATGGCCGCCCTCTCCGCTGAAATCATCGCCGGCTACCGCGACACGCGCCTGGCCTCGATCACTAATCGCGGCAAGCCCACCAGCAACAACACCGTGCGCTTGGAGCTAGCCCTGCTCAGCCACCTGTTCACCGTGGCGATTCAGGAGTGGGGCCTGGGTCTCAGCTTCAATCCGGTGCTGAACATCCGCAAACCAAGCCCCGGCGAAGGCCGTGACCGGCGCTTGTCTGCAGAAGAAGAACGCCGCCTGCTGACAGCGGTAAACAATCACAGCAACCCTATGCTTGGCTGGATCGTCCGCATCGCACTGGAAACCGGCATGCGCTCATCAGAGATCACATCCCTGCGCAGGCATCAGGTCGACATGAAAAAGCGCGTGGTGCGCCTTTCCGACACCAAGAACGATACTGCACGCACCGTACCACTCAGCAAATGGGCCACAGAGACCTTCCAGGCGGCGCTGAACAACCCCGTGCGCCCCATTGACTGCGACCTGGTGTTCTTTGGCGAACCGGGTAAGAACGGCAAGCGCGGCCCCTACGCCTTCACCAAGACCTGGGGTTTGCTGAAAACCAAGCTCGGCATGCCCGACCTGCGCTTTCACGATCTGCGCCATGAAGCAGTCAGCCGGCTAGTCGAGGGCGGTCTGTCTGACCAGGAGGTATCAGCCATCAGCGGCCACAAGTCGATGCAGATGCTGAAGCGCTACACACACCTGAGAGCTGAAGATCTTGTAGGGAAGCTGGATAAGCTAATGATGGATCGTTCCGAGCCACCTAAAGCCAGCAAGCAGTAACCGTTGAAGCGCGCCATCTTCACTGCGTCGCCAGCCGGACTCAGAAAGCACCGAGACCACTACAACAATCCAGCCACTGTTACCCCGGCTGAAAATCCGCCGGAGCAACAGCGGCTACGATGATATTTGCGGCTTATTCATCACAAGACGGACAAGTCCATCAACAGTGGCTTTGCTAAGACCTACAGCCCTAGCAGTTTCCGCAACAGAAAACCCTTTATCAACACTTTCAATTATCAGCGCCCGAGTCGAATCCGGAATCTGCGCTTCACCTGTCAATGGATTGAGATAGCTGCCGACCTGGTGATTCTTTACCAGTACCTCCAAGCTTTTCTTTGCTTTTGATATTGCCTGCCGGGAAACACCCAAACGCCGAGCCATTTCCGACTGGCTCAGGCCTTCCTGACGCATCTGCCAAACCTTTTCACGCAACCCCATAGCCGGAGACGCTTTAGGCGCAATTGCATGTAACCGGGAATGAACTTGCTCGTATGCTACTTTCCTACGCTCTTGCACATCCGCAGAGGCTGGCAGCGGTAAATTCAGTGCGAATTCCGAATTGGCCCACCCTTTTAATACTTCCAAGTGATGATGAAACGCGGCTTTGTAGCGTAAGTCCGCATGATATTTAGCTGAGCCCGGTTTATGTATAGAGCAGTAACGGCGACTTAAATTGCCAGCCCTGATTCTCTCAATATCAAAGCGCCCGAGAATTCTCGAAATCTTCGCCTGATCCTGCCGGGATATTTCAGCATCAACCCCAGTCAGCTGCAGCCCATATTTTAGCCTGTGAAGAAACGAAGTAAGACTTATACGATCAGCACAATCGAGACCACAATTTGTAAAAGTCATTTTAATTTCCCTGGCCTCTTGCTCATCAAGCTCCCTGAGACGAATAGACCTCATACTTTCACGCCAACAAAGCTCGCAGTAGGCCATCGTTTGTGGGCGTGTTCGCGCATCTGCCAACGTGTCTAAGTCTAAAAGTGCCTTGGTCGCTTTAGGCCTAAAATGCCTGAATAAACGGAATAGCTCGCGCACCGACTCAAGAACACCACAAAGACTTTCGCCATCAACCGAAGGCCTTCCTGATGAATCCAGTAAACTTCGAATAGCAAACCTTAGGTTGGCATCCCAGCACTCAAGATTCATCAACTGCCATTCAATCTCAGGCATGTTCGCAGGCTTAATCGTTAGCTCGGCTTCCAGCTGTTCTGCGCGCAGATCAGCATAGCCATTCTCTCCGGCAGCCATCCTTGGCTCGGGCCGTATTGCTGGGGGCACTTTTGCCATCTCGGACAGCCGATCACAGGCCAGCAACTCACGAGACCAATCACTCTGGCAGCTCTCAACCGCCCGCTTAAATGCTTTATCAAGGTGGCATCTAACCTTCGGCCAGATCGAAAAACGTCGAGAGGTGAGGCTTGAAGAGGGAGACAGCCCTGCAATCACGGCCTGAAAGCCTAGCCTGAAATCCTCTGGACAACGCGGATCACAGGGGAACAGGGGCAACAGCTCGTTGAAGTAATCGGCGTCAGGCATGTCAACCTAGAAGTTAAAAATACTTAACTTATTCTAGGCGTAGTTATTCGTAATGTTCCACCCACATTACCCATGCGGGGACAGGAACATGACAACTGAAGAACTCATTTTGACCAGCAACGGCGGCTCACCCCTGCTTTCTCTCCCTCAGGTTGCTGAGATCCTTCACCGCAGCCCAGAAGGTTTGCGCATCACTCTCTCGGGAGACAATGACCTCGCACGCAGGCTGAAACCCTGCAGGATAAAAATTGGACGACGCGTCTATTTTCGCGTTACCGGTATCGCCCGCTTTATCGATGAGGCATGAGGTAGGCCTTGTCTACCTTAGCTGCACTTGCGCGACTAGGAGAGTCAATCTCCAACCGGCAGCCACCAGCACCACAAGAGCGCATGGTGCGCATGGAGCGGAACGACTCATGCCTACCAGACTGGCCTGACACGCAACGAGGCGTGCCAAATATCACGCTACGCTCGGCACTTTTCAGTTCAAGCCGTTCAAACAGATACCTTGAACGAGCGGAGATCTTCGCCCAGAGCCCTGCACACATAAGGTACACCGGTCAAAGGCTTAATCAGACAGATCAAGACGCATGGATCACACTCCTGCATCTGGCTCGAAACGGTCACTTGGGCAATCACATAAGGACTAGCGCGTATTCACTGCTTAAGCTGCAAGGCAAGAGCGATACAGGTGCTAATCGCAACAAGCTGTACAAGTGCCTATCCAGACTGAAAGCAACCGCAATTGAGGTAAACGACTCCCGGTACTCATATACCGGTAGCTTGATAGACGCCATTTACCGGGACGAATCCACGCATGAACTGGTAGTGCTACTCAACCCGAAGCTATGCAACCTATTTGGCAAAGAAGGCTTCACACGCATCGACTGGTGCATCCGTCGAGCTCTTACTAACAAGCCACTGGCGCAGTGGTTACATGGGTATTACGCCAGCCATGCAGCGCCATATCCCATATCTGTTCATACGCTGATGCAGCTGGCTGGCAGCAATGACACCACCGCCTCAAGCGCTGAGCAGAATCTACGTCGCGCGCTGGACTCCCTTGTGGTGGCGCACACCAAGCACCGAAAGCCCTTCAGCTATCGAATCCACAACGGAAAAGTGCACATTCAGCAAAGCCCAAGCCGCAGCCAAAGCCGTCACATAGAGAAAAAATCAGGCCCTGCGAAGCCCCCAAAACCATACCGTTGCATTGGCTAGCGAGTACCGTTGCATTGACTAGGTTTTACCGTTGCATTGGCTAGAAAATACCGTTGCATTGGCTATTTTATCCACAGGCAAAATCCTCTGCAGCCCCAGTACTGCAAGGGTTTCAGAAAAATATTGTTCGCGCCTAATCTTCTTTAATCCTATTTAATCATGAGAAACCAGCGCGCCAAGGCGCTGAACAACAGCCCGAGCACCAGGATTTCACAATACCTCTGCGCTCAGTTTCTCGCCTGTTGCGCGCTTGCACATGCACCCTCGATCATCGAGATTGTTGCTTTGCTGTTGCTTTGCTGTTGCTTTGCTGTTGCTTTGCTGTTGCTTTGCTGTTGTCTGTTGTTACTTTTCTGTCTTCTACCTGTTCTTCAGCTGTCTTTTTTCAGTCTTCTGACTGTCTCTTTTTGGTCTTTTCCCTGCACCTTCTGACCACCTAATTGATTTGCATCAAAGCTGAGTGATTTCAGCATTATTTCTGGATGATTCATGCATCATTCCTGCCTAATAAATGCATGATCTGCTTCTTTCTTGCTATCGAATTGCTACTGAGCTGCTATTCAGCTGCTACCTGATTGCTACTTTTGAGCTACCTCTGCCAACGGACAAGCCGTTGGGGATTACACAGACCCTCTTGATAGAGTTCCACTTAAAAACCGAGGTGTTCTGGGGATGTTGGCGGCCCTTAAAACACAGCTTTTTTGCTATACACCATACGCACCTTGCAGGCGCACTCAAGGCATTGATTTTAATAGGTTTTTCGACAAGCAAGCCATTTAAGCTGTATTGCAAGGCGACTACACACCAAGCTGGAGCCCCCATTCTACGAGGGGGTGGCTGTACACGGAGGCGACTACGGAGCGATATGAGACTAGCGGACGCAATACCACTCCGCCTGACGGTGGAAAAACGAGAGCTGTACGAGGCCCAAGCGATGGCAGCAGAGCTACCGCTGAGCACCTACCTACGCAACCGGCTGGAGCGCGAAGACGCCGTCATGGATGAGTTGCAGATGCTCAGGCGAGTAGTCGAGCGGATGAAAGATCAAGCACCAGGAGATTCCCAACACAGAAACGGCCTGCAAGGAATGGATGGGGTACTACTGGAAATGTTGCTGACCTTGCGACAACTGGCAGGCGCTAAAAACGACCTAGCGCAGAAGGAAATCGCACGCCAGGGCTATGAAGTATGGAGCGCAAAGTGAGCGAATTACTTACGTTCAGGCACCAAGCAATGCACTGAGGCTGATAGGCCGCATCACAACGCACAGCACCGCCTCCCCACCATGATTTGCACCGAATGGCGAGCACTCCGTTAGAATCCAAGCCTTTCTCGTAGTCGGAGCAATGCCGTGATGGAACACCTGGACACCTTCCTGGCCCGCTGGCAAAAGGCCGGTGGTACTGAGCGCGCCAACTACCAGTTGTTCCTCACCGAGCTGTGCAGCCTGTTGGGCCTGCCACTGCCGGAGCCGGCTGGCGACGACACCCGCGATAACGCCTACGTGTTCGAGCGCCGCGTGGTCATCAACCAGCCGGATGGCAGCAGCAACAACGGCTTTATCGACCTCTACAAGCGCGGCAGCTTCGTGCTGGAGGCCAAACAAACCGGCAAGACCCTGGACAGCTCCGGCTGGGACAAGGCCATGCTCAAGGCCCACAACCAGGCCGACCAGTACGCCCGTGCCCTGCCCGCCGAAGAAGGTCGCCCGCCGTTCATCTTGGTCGTGGACGTAGGCCGCAACATCGAGCTGTATGCCGAGTTCAGCCGCTCCGGTGCCACCTACACGCCCTACCCGGATGCCCTCAACCATCGCATCCGCCTGGAAGACCTGCGTAAGGAAGACGTTCGCGAACGCTTGCGCGCCGTCTGGCTTGATCCGCTCTCACTCGACCCGTCCCGCCGCTCGGCCCGCGTCACCCGCGAAATCGCCGATCAGCTGGCCAAACTGGCCAAGTCGCTGGAGGCCGATGGCCATCCCCCGCAACTGGTCGCCAGCTTCCTGATGCGCGCCCTGTTCACTATGTTCGCCGAGGATGTGGGCCTGCTCCCCGAGCGCGGTTTTACCGAGCTGCTGCAACGCCTGAAGAACAAGCCGGACACCTTCGCGCCGATGCTCGAACACCTCTGGCAGACCATGAACAGCGGCGGCTTCTCGCCGATCCTGGAAAGCACCCTGCTCAAGTTCAACGGCGGCCTGTTCGCCGAAGCCCAGGCTATTGCTCTCGACCGCGACCAGATGGAGCTGCTGCTCAAGGCCTCCGAGGCCGATTGGCGTTATGTCGAACCGGCCATCTTCGGCACCCTGCTGGAGCGCGCGCTCAACCCCCGCGAGCGCCACAAGCTCGGCGCCCACTACACGCCCCGCGCCTATGTCGAGCGCCTGGTACTGCCCACCGTCATCGAGCCGTTGCGCGCCGAGTGGAAGGAAGTGCAGGTTGCCGCGCTCACCTATGAAGGCCAGGGCAAGCACAAGGAGGCCGTCGCCGAGATCCGCGCTTTTCACCGCCATCTGTGCGACGTGCGCGTACTCGATCCGGCCTGCGGCAGCGGCAACTTCCTTTACGTCACCCTGGAGCACATGAAGCGCCTGGAGGGCGAAGTGCTCAACCTGCTGCACGACTTGGGCGAATCACAGGGCCTTCTGGAACTGGAAGGCGTCACCGTCGACCCGCACCAGTTCCTCGGCCTGGAAATCAACCCACGCGCCGCCCGCATCGCCGAAATGGTGCTGTGGATCGGCTACCTGCAATGGCACTTCCGCACCCACGGCAAGGTCAACCCGCCCGAGCCGGTACTGCGTGACTTCCACAATATCGAACACCGCGATGCACTGATTGCCTATGAAGCCGTGGAGCTGCTGCGCGACGAAAGCGGCAAGCCCATCACCCGCTGGGATGGCATTACCACCAAGACCAGCCCGATTACCGGCGAACAAGTGCCGGATGAATCGGCGCAGGTCGAGCAGTACATCTACCGCAACCCGCGCAAAGCCGAGTGGCCGCAGGCCGACTATATCGTAGGGAATCCGCCGTTTATTGGTAACAAGCGGATGCGGACGGCGCTGGGCGACGGCTATGTCGATGCTGTACGTGGCACTTGGCTGGAGGTGCCGGAGTCTGCGGACTTCGTCATGTACTGGTGGCATATCGCTGCTGAAACGGTGCGTACCAGCCAGGTCAAACGTTTCGGATTCATTACGACGAACTCCATTTCGCAAACATTCAATCGATCCGTAATACAAAACGCTCTAGATAGAGGGATTGGGCTGCGGTTCGTGATACCTGATCACCCATGGGTCGACAGCTCCGATGGAGCGCAAGTGCGGGTTGCAATGAGCGTCGCCGATGCCTCTCAGGATTCGGGTAGGCTTTTGCTTTCAAAGCGTGAATATGCCTCCGATGAAGACGCAGTGGACGTACGTTTTGATGTCGACGATGGGGTGATTTTCGCCGACCTAACTATTGGAGTTGATACGTCAGCACTAATTACTTTGAAAGCAAACACGGGATTAGCGTGTCCGGGAGTCCAGCTCTCTGGGCAGGGCTTTTTAGTCGACGCTAGCGCAATGCATACATTCCAAGTTTCAACGAGCACCAAGCTGATAAAGCGGTACATAACTGGCCGCGACCTGGCTCAAACCATGCGGGTTCAGTACGTTATCGATACCTTTGGCGTTCCGCTTGACGACTTGAAGCAGAATTTCCCAGATGCTTTTCAGTGGCTTTACGACCGAGTAAAACCCGAACGAGACAAGAACCCACGCGAAAAATACCGCCGCGACTGGTGGATTCATGCAGAACCAAGAGGGCGGTTTCGAGGAGCTCTTGCTGGGCTCGCCCGAATCGCGGTGACTTCTCGGACATCTAGGCATAGGGTTTTCCAGTTCCTTGAAGCATCTTTTCTGCCGGAAACGAAGGTGCTGGTCTTGGGGTTTGACGACGCTTTTCAGCTCGGCGTGCTGTCCTCGCGCCTTCATGTTTGTTTCGCAAATCGTGTTGGGGGTTGGTTGGGGGTAGGAAATGACTCGACGTACAACCACTCAGACTGCCTCGAAAAATTTGCCTTCCCATCTGCAAGTCCCGAGCAGCAAAAAACTATCCGAGATCTAGCCGAACGCCTCGACGCCCACCGCAAACGCCAACAGGCCCAGCACCCCGAGCTGACCCTGACCGGCATGTACAACGTGCTGGAAAAGCTGCGTGCCGGCGAGCCGCTGACCGCCAAAGACAAGACCATCCACGAGCAAGGCTTGGTCTCCTTGCTGCGCGAGCTGCACGACGAGCTGGATCGCGCCGTGTTCGCCGCCTATGGCTGGGATGATCTGGCCGCACAACTGGTCGGCAAACCCGGCGCCACTACGCCGCTGCCGGACAAGCCCGAGGCCCAGGCCGAAGCCGAGGAAGAACTGCTGCGCCGCCTGGTAGCCCTCAACGCCGAACGCGCTGCCGAGGAAGCTCGCGGCCTGGTGCGCTGGCTGCGCCCCGAGTACCAAAACCCGAGCGCCGCCGTCGCGCCGGAGCAACGCGAAGCCGAGCTGGACGACACAACGGATTTCGAATCCGCCCCGGCCGCCGCAGCCGCCACCGGCAAACTCACCTGGCCCAAGCAAATGCGCGAACAGGTTGCTGCCGTACGCCACGCACTCAGCCAAAGCCCACTACCCGCCGACGCCCTCGCCGCTCAGTTCAAGCGCTCACCCAAGGTCGCCGTTCAGGCTGTACTGGATGCCCTGGAAGAACTGGGCATGGTGCAGCAGGCAGACAACAGCTATCGCTTGGCAAGCTGAGTTAGATGCGCAACACACCCACATGCATCAGAGCCTTGAGCACAATCGGCTCATAATGTGAGCCGAATAGCGCACCCTATTCGGCTCACTGGGACGTACTAAACCTGGCAAATAGCCCGTAAAGGACAACTCGCGTATGACCACCTTCGACAGCACCAAGTTACCGTTGAAAGACATTCTCAGGGACGTAGTAGAGGGCAAGATTCAGCTACCCGACTTTCAACGCGGCTGGGTGTGGGATGACGAACATGTGCGCAGCTTGCTCGTCAGCTTGGGGCGCTCTTTCCCCGTAGGTGCGGTGATGCTCCTGGAGACAGGTGGCCCGGTTAGGTTTCAGGTACGCCCCGTGGAGAACGTGCCCAAGGACAAGCTAGCCGCACCAGAGCGTTTGATTCTCGATGGCCAACAGCGACTGACCACGCTTACCCAGGTGTTAAAACTTTCTGGCCCGGTGCAAACCCGCACCGAGAAGGGAAAGCCCATTGAGCGCTATTACTACATCCACATCCCGACCGCCCTTGCCGGCACAGACCGCCTCGACGACGCCATCATCGCGGTGGACGCGAGCCGTCAGCAGCGCAGCGATTTTGGCCGTAAGGTCGATCTGGACTTGTCGACGCGCGAGCTTGAGTGTCAGCAGCTGTACTTCCCCTGCAGTGAAATTTTCGAAGCCATGAACTGGCTGCAAGACCTCTATAAATTCAACCCAGACGGGGTACAGGATTTTTTCAATTTCAAGACGGCAGTACTCGACGCCTACAACGAATATCAAATCCCGTTGATCGTACTGAAAAAGGAAACCAGCAAAGAAGCGGTCTGCCTCGTCTTTGAAAAGGTCAATACCGGCGGTGTGCCGCTGTCCGTATTCGAGCTGATCACTGCCAGCTATGCAGCTGATGGCTACAACCTGCGCGACGATTGGTTCGGCAGCGAAGAACGCCAAGTCATCTCACGACAGCAAAAGCTGGCGAAGGAACCACTGCTGTCTGCTGTGGAAAGCACAGACTTTTTACAGACAATCACCCTTCTGCATACCTTGGAAAAACGCCGCGCAGACTTGAATGAGGGTAAAAGCGGCAAGGCCGTTTCACCCGTCAGCGCGAAGCGCGCGTCTGTCCTGGAGCTGCCACTTACTGCCTACCTAGAATGGGCTACGCCGGTAGAACAAGGGTTTATTCGAGCTGCAAAATTCCTGCGCCAGGAATGCCTTACTGCGGTACGGGATCTGCCCTATAGAACCCAACTTCCGCCACTCGCAGCTGTGATGGCGATGATTGGTGATAACGAGCGCTGGCGTGAACCGCGCATCTATCAAAAGCTTGCGCGCTGGTATTGGTGCGGCGTTCTTGGCGAGCTTTATGGCGGCGCAGTTGAGACTCGTATCGCCAATGATGTGGAAGAGCTGCTCAACTGGATTGAGGCTGATGCTGAGCCACCCCGCACGATCAGTGATGCGACGTTCCAGATAGACCGCCTGGCATCACTCAGCTCGCGCCTCAGCGCCGCTTACAAAGGTATCAACGTGCTTGTGCTACGCGAGGGCGCAAAGGATTTCTTCTGGAAGGCCAATATCCGCGACTTGGAAGCAGATGAAGTCGCCCTGGATATTCACCATATTTTCCCGCGTGACTGGTGTGAAAAGCAGGGTATTGCCTCGCGTCTTTATGACTCGATCATCAACAAGACACCTATCTCCTACAAAGCCAATCGCATGATTGGCGGCGCCGCGCCATCACAGTATCTGAGCAAGCTTCAAGCCCACGAACAGGTTCAGCTGGACGACATAGAAATGAATGCGCTTCTGGCGAGTCACTGCATTCCGGTTGAGGCACTGCGCGCCGATGATTTCGCGGCCTTTTACGAGCTCAGGCAAAAAGAACTGTTACTGCTGATCGAGAAGACCATGGGCAAACAGACTGCGGCTGAATAAGTTGGGCTTTGCAGCATAGGATTTTGAGGCGAGCCTAACGTGACACCGACCAGACCGATGCTGCGCATGGGGCGTTTTCAAGAGCTTTTAGGCCACTATTGCCGGTCGCTTAGTTGAGCTGCATTGACAGGTGAGCTGTCCGACCCACAAACTGTCCTTAGTCCATGGACAGTGGACGGAGAGCGACTGCGATGATGAAAGGCCAAGACATAGTGTTAATGCTCAAGCTGGTTAGCTTGGCAAACCAGCACCCCAAGCCCGAGCAAGCGGCCGAGCACTTCTCCATGCGTGCGCTGGGGCAGTCCACCGGCATCAGCAAGTCCGAAGTCAGCAATGCGCTTAACCGCTGCATTGCAGCCGGGCTCGCCAAGCTCGGGCGTAACAACGCACTGCCACAGGTCAACACCCGTGCCCTCAACGAATTTCTCGCCCACGGTTTGAAATACGTGTTCCCGGTACGGCCCGGCCCTATCGTACGAGGCCTGGCCACCGCACATGCCGCACCAGTACTGGCGGGTAAGCTGCTGTCCGGTGGTGAGCACATCTATGTCTGGGAGGATGCACTGGGCAGCGACATGGGCCAAAGCATCGAGCCCTTGTTCAAAAGCGTGCCCAATGCCGTGCGCCAGGATGAAGCGCTGTACGCCATGCTCGCCCTGGTGGACGCCATCCGACTCGGTAATGAGCGCGAGGCCAGCCTGGCCAAAACCCTGCTAACGCAACAACTGCGAGGCGAACCCGATGGCAGCTGAATGGCGCATGCAGGAGCAGATGCTGCAAACCGTGGCCGATGCACTGGGGCCAGACTTACTCCGTGAGGTCGCCTTTGTCGGCGGCTGCACCACCGCGCTGCTGATCACCGATGCCTTCGCCCGCGAGGCTGTACGCTTCACCGAAGATGTCGACGTGATCGTCCACGTGCTTGGTTATGGCAACTGGCAACGCTTGCTGACTGAGCTGCGGCAGCGCGGCTTTCGCGAGTCTCCCGAAGACGACATCATCTGCCGGCTGCGCTTGCCCAACGCACTGATCGGCCGTGATCTGCTGGTCGACTTCATGCCCGACGACGAAGCCATCCTCAACTTCACCAACCGCTGGTACCGCGACGCCCTGCAAACTGCCGCAGACCATGCACTGCCCTCTGGCACGCTGATCCGCGTTGTCACCCCCAGCTACTTTCTAGCGACCAAGCTGGAAGCCTATCGGGGTCGCGGCCACAACGACCCTCTGGGCAGTCGTGATATTGAAGACATCCTGGCGGTGATAGACGGCCGCGATAGCCTGCACGCCGAACTGGCTGAGGCCCAGCTCGCCCTACAACACTACATCGCCAATGCCATCAACGCCCTGCTCGCCCATCGCGACTTCGCCTACGCCGTGCAATCCTCCGCCCGTCAGCAACCGGCACGCGAAGAACTCATTTTTCAGCGCCTGGAAGCCATCGCCGCACTTCCAGCAGCTCAGTAACGAAAACCACCCTATCCATCAGCATGTCTCAATGACTTAGAGCCATTCAGGCGTGAAATGTCCGAGCTATAAGCGCTACTGAATACGTTCGTCCATTTGCGCTTACTTTCGGTACTATCCGGTTAACTCAGGATTACCCAGGGACAGGAAATGGACTTCACCCCTATCATCGCGCAGGTCTGGGGCACGCTGGGCTGGGTTATCCCGCTGATGCTGCTGATCGGCCTGCTCAAGTCGCCTTGGGCCAAGGGCCACATCGGCGAACTCCTGGTGCGGCTGTTTGCCCATTGGCAGCTGGACAAGCAGACCTACCGCCGCCTGCACAATGTCACCCTGAACACGCCAGACGGCACCACGCAGATCGACCACGTATTCCTCTCACCCTACGGCATCTTCGTGCTGGAAACGAAGAACATGAGCGGCTGGATCTTCGGCAGCGAGAAGCAGGCGCAGTGGACGCAGAAGCTCTACAAACGCACCTTCAAATTCCAGAACCCGCTGCGGCAGAACTACAAACACCTCAAAGCCCTGGAAGCCACCCTTGGCGTTAACCCCGAGCACCTGCACTCGGTCATCACCTTTGTCGGCGGCAGCACCTTCAAAACCGAAGTGCCGGCCAACGTCACCCAGGGCATCGGTTTTATCCGCTGTATCAAGTCATTCCAGCAGCCGGTATTTAGCGCGGCCGAAGTCGACGCCATGCTACACACCCTGCAAACCGGCCGCCGCGCCCCCACACTCGCCACCCACCGAGAGCACGTGCAAAACCTCAAGCGCCGGAGCGATCCGACAGCCGAGCGGCAATGCCCGAAATGTGGCAGCGCACTGCTGATTCGTACCGTGAAGTCTGGCCCGAAAGCGGGGCAACAGTTCTGGGGCTGCTCGGCGTTTCCCAAGTGCCGAACGATACAGAGCGTTTGAAATGCATGTGAGAACAGGAAATCGTGGTCTGTCCCCTATTCCCCTAAAACAAAACTATACCCAGAGTCTTAAAGTAAGGTACAGAGATGGCAAAATTCACTCTTAAAAAGCTTTTAATTGATAAACCACAATTTAGAAAGCTAAAAGAGATAGAAATAACATTTTCTGATCGGCTCACACTAATCTGCGGCCACAACGGAATAGGAAAATCAACAATCCTCGCGCTAGTCGCGAATGGCTCCGGCCTCAGAAATCGTAAGCACAAAACATACTTGGGCCGACAATTTCTTGGACACCTAAATGACATTATCCACTTAGACTACAAGACTGAGTTCTCAGATAAAAACGATAGAGAAGAGGAGCTACCCAACCCTTTTCTTGAGTACGACATGAATGGAGCGAAACTAACAAAGCGATGCGCCCTAGCAAAGCGAACAGTTATATCTGCAGCAAAAGAGACAAGGCGTCTAGAAGTCCGCGTAGTACCCCGAAACCACCCAATAGATGACTTTCCAATCCCAGGAACAAATCAGGTAGTCGGAGAGGCTGCAAAAGTTCCTATCCCCACAATTTATCTAGGGATGGCACGAATGCTACCCATAGGTGAAAGTGACCCTGACTCCGTAGAGAACTCACTAGACATAAGCATTGACTGCACAGATGCAGATTTTATAGCCGACTTCGTTCAGAGTGTTATTGGATTTAAGAGCACAGCCGCTAAGAACACTATAACCACGCAAGCAGTTAAGGGCACCAAGAAACTAAACAAACACCCCGAATACTCTCATAGCCCTAGGAGCGTCTCCCTAGGGCAAGATAGCCTCAGCTCAATTGCGACAGCCTTCGCGTCATTTCGCAAGATCAAGCGAGAGCAAGGCACAGAGTATCCTGGTGGTTTGTTAGTAATAGATGAGCTTGATGCCGGCTTCCATCCTCACGCCCAAAAGAAGCTTCTTGAAAAAATTCGCTGGGCCGCAAAAACTCTTGAAGTACAAGTAGTGGCGACCACCCACTCACTTTCCCTTATAGAGGCCGTCCACCCAGACAATAACCCAATAGGTGGAAAAGGCAAATATACCGACAGTATCGTGTACATCATGGACACAGAGAAGCCATATGTTTCGGACGACATCTCTCTCCGTGAAATTCAGCAAGATATGGCACTCATTGCTCCGACGCCTCCTCCAAAACAAAAAAGCAAAGAACTAAAGATCTACCTAGAGGACGCAGAAGCCGACTTCTTTCTTAAGCACCTGCTTAATTTAGGACTAAAGAGAAGCATAAACTCAGAGTGCGGGGCAAAATTAAAGCCTATACCAATCAGCGTAGGGTGCGACAACCTACAGGGACTCCAAAAATTTGACAGCCACTTCAAAAAAGTTCTGATTGTTGTGGATGCCGACGCCACTGTAAAAAAAGGCAAAGGATCTCCAACCAACGTAGTGAAGCTGCCCGGAGGAAAGGTTCAAGGTGAAAAAGGAATGTCACCTGAACGGACAATATATGAATTTGCTAAAGTACTTTCTGAAAACAATGAAAACTATCCAACCTCACGCGCCGCTTTGAGAAAAATGCGAGTGACTACCGACCAGCTAAAAAACCATCTATTTGACACTGACACAAACATAAAAGAGCGTGAGTCAGCAAAGAAATGGATGCGAGCCAAGCTGGGCCATATCTCAAATTGGAAACTAATCCCCCTATGGCTCGAGGAGCACCCTGAGCAGGTTAAAGCTTTTGAAATTGAGCTACGAGCAGCTGCGATTAAAACAGCAAAGCTCCTACATGAGAGACATAGCTAGCCCACTTACCAGCCAACTTCTTACAACTGCTCAAAATCGGAAGTGAGACCATCGGATGACAACAAAAAAGAGCCTTTCAATTAATAGCACCTTACTCGACTCCGAAAATGCCAGGCATGGGGAAAGACATTCTCAAAGCGAAATATATGAATGGATGAGCACTGGCCTAATTGGCGATAAAGTATATAAGCTTGCCACTGAGATCGCTGCCAAAGGACTTAGCCCCTTTGACACTCTAGGCGTCATTCCCTCGAAAGATGGTGACAAAAAACCTTGGATAGTCGTCGAAGGCAATCGCCGTGTTGCGGCGCTAAAATTCCTCAACAACCCAAATCTTTGTCCAAACCCAAAACTGCGCAAACAGTATGAGCAAACAAGAAGCAAAGCGACGGCAAGAATACCGTTGAGAGTAGAATTTGCAATATTTAAGGATTTTCCAGACGCTGCATACTGGATCCAGTTACGACATGGCGGCGAAGCAGGAGGAGCCGGAGTTTCATCTTGGGGTGCAAAAGAATACGACAGTTTTCTAGCCCGCCTCGGTGAGCGAAGCACAAATAGACCTGCGGTAGAAATTCTATCGTATGCCCTTTCGAAAGGGCTTATAAACTCTGATCAGTATGAAAACATCCCCACGACGACTCTATACCGCTTACTAAGCACCCCAGCAGTGCGCGAGCAACTGGGATGCCACATTTCGAAGGGTAAAGTTTATAGAATTGCTGATGAAGATTACTTCAATCGAGCCATCACTGCTGTCTTGGAGCTTATGGCATCAGGAGAGGCATCAGTAACGAAACTTAAAAGCAAAGATCAGCGAAAAGATTTCGTAAAGGATATAAAACAGACTGGGGAGTGGGGCGATTATGAGGCACAGCCCCCTCAGCTTATCTCAGCGGCCTTAGGAGTCCAGTACCTTGACTCTGACAATGAGACTAAAGCCCCCTCCAGTAGCACTAACAGCAATGAAGGTAAGATTGCAAAGCCTCGCTCAGGCACAAGAGAAAGATTATTCACAACTAGAAACCATGAATTAAATATACCCAGCAACGAAATAAAAGTTCATGACATTGTGAGGGAGCTGGCAACCCTCAAGCATTCGGGAGACAAAGGCACTCCTATATCAGTTGCCTTCCTTCTTCGGGCGCTTTTAGAGCTAAGCTCTGACCACTATCTCACTGTTAATCCAGATGCGATTCGACGACTGGAGCCTAATACACCTTTAAGGGAAAAGGTTAAGTGCTCCGCAAAACACATGCATCTAAATGGAAAACTCTCCCAAGTCAGCCTAGACGTAGTCTTGAGACACTGCGCGGAGGATGGAGGAATGCTAACCATAAGTACCTTACAACGATATCTACACTCTACCGCTCATTTCCCTAATGGCGAAACCCTCAACTCCATGTGGAGCGAGTTGAAAGACTACATTATCGAATGTTGGTAGCTTATCGTCTTAGCGTAGGAGGAGCATGCAGCTCAAGGTTTCCATAGAACATCGCTTCCGTCGTCTTTGGCCTGAGCATGTGAGTGGAGTAATGAAGTGAAAATTTCACCCCGTTAGCTTGGGCGTATAGCTGATTAATTTCAACACAGTTGTCGTAAGTCACTAACCAAGGTGTATCTATACCCACCACCTGCTGGGCAATCTTTTGATGATCATCCGGCTGATAGTGATTTCGATAGAGTTGGCTGCCTTTCTCATAATAGGGCGGATCCAGATAAATTAATGAGGATTTATTCAGCTCTAGATCAGGATGAGTCAATAGCTCCATGGCATCCATATTGAAGAGTTGAATCCGTCCCCGAAGACTACCGATTCTGGCAACCCTTTCAGCTAGATTTTCTTTGTTGTAGCGTGCATCTATTAGGTACTTCCCGACTTGTTTCTGGCCGCCAATGACTCCGCCTTTGATAATTCCAGAACGGTTTGTTCGATTCAGGAAGAAGGTAGCGAAACCTAAAGTAGTTCGATCTGCAGTATCCGGCTTGGTAATGATTTCGCGCTGAGCGTGCCAAGTATCCATGTTGACCGGGGTTTCCAGAATCATCTCCTTGAGACGATCTGTATCGTTCAGCACCGCCCACCAGAAGGCATGAACCACTGGATCAAGATCATTGATAGCAATCCTGTCTATGTAATCGTTCACCAGTAGATAGACAGCCGCCCCGGCTCCACCCGCATACGGCTCAACATAGCAGCCCTCTTGCACTCCATTGTGCTTAATCAGGCCAGCCAGCCAAGCTCCTAGTCGACCTTTACCGCCGGGATAGCGTAGAGGGGTTACAAATGAGGGGGCAGAAGACATGAAAGCTCCATTCCATTGGTTTGGTGAGGAATGCTAGAGAAAAAGGCAGGAGATGGCCATCTCTATTCTCGCGGTCTATCCCCAGTAGCACCACCATATTTTTGCTGATCCGATGGCAAGTAGAACCTGACCACTCTAAGGCCAAAAAAGTACACTTGCAGTACAGTGCTCAGCTTCTGAGGTTTTCACAAAATTACGCTTAACCCGCTCTACAACGCTGCTTTCAGCTCACTGTACCTGCGCTAAGCTACGCCCGATTTCACTAGGCTTGCAGCGTTTCTAGGCAACTCATAATCCTTTGGTCCACGGTTCGAGTCCGTGTGGGCCCACCACCTTCAAAGCCGTGCACTGCGCGGCTTTTTTGTGCGCGATGGAAAAGCGGCCTGCCCTCCCCAGCTCAAGCCTGCAGTTAGACAGTGAGCCGAATAGCCGGCATATCGGCTCACCATATGGGCCGAATAACCTCGCTAATCGGCTCACAGACGAGCAGCCCCATGAATGACCCAGGCTGGATCTGGCAGCAGCCAATTGGCCGCACTTCAGTTGGCAGATCGATGCACTCGCCCCGCTGCTGCGCGCCTGCGCTCAGGCTCAGGGGCGCTTGCTCGGCATGCTCGGTGCCATTGGTGGTGATACCGAAGAGTCTGGAGCAAGCCCTTGCCCGTATCGACCGAGTGCTGGCCGAAGCTCGCTTCTGGCAGAAGCACCGCGGCCAGCCCCTCCCATCGAACAAATCAAAGTGCTCAACCGCCTGCTGGATGGCCGCGAACGAGGCTTTGAGGACGGTATCAGCGCCGCTCAATACCAAACCGTGACCAAGGTTTCCAAAGCAACTGCTACCCGTCATTTAAGCGACCTTCTGAAAAAGGGCTGCCTGGTGCGACTGCCTGGCGGTGGGCGCAGTACACGTTATCGCGCGAACACTGACGGAGGAGATACAGGAGTATCTGCTCACTCCTTAATCAACCCGTGAGCACAGCACAGCCAGGCTGGAGATGCACGGGACGACGAACTCAAGGTGCTCTTAAAGTTGAAAGCGCCTTTCGCTGGAAGAGATATTACCGCTCCAGTTTTTTTTCTCTTGGGGAATGGTTGGGCACCTGGTAACCCGTGGCTATCGGCTAGACCAGTTGCTCGAGAAGATCTTTGGTGGCCAGGTACTCACCCGAATCCCATAACGCAGAAGGAAATGCACATGAGATTTAGGTCATTCGCCATTGGCGGATTGGTGATGATGTTGTCCGGCTGTGAAGCTGTGAAGCTGTGAAGCTGTGAAGCTGTGAAGCTGTGATGCTTGGCAGTGTCCTTGCCGGCTGCGCTACCAGACCAGAGCCCCAATTAATGCCCACAGAACTTCCAATCGCCAAAGTAGGGACGCCATATAGCGTTCGGTTTGATGTGGTCGACGCAAGCACCTCTATTAGCAAACTGCTAGTGGCTTCAGCCCACCCCCTGCCTGAAGGCTTAGCGTTGAGCCATGAAACAAGGAAAAAGCATGGCCTCATCCAAGGAACACCGACTAAAACCGGCTCCTATGACGTGCTGGTATACGGGAACACCTTCGGCACCCAATGCGCGGGGCAAGATGTGGAACGGCTTTATAAACTCGAAGTGATGCAGTAGCGGAGGTCGCACAGTGAGGCCGCAGGTTGCGGCCTGATTAGACAGTGAGCCGAATAGGCTCGCTAACCGGCTCACGAATGAAAACGACCATGGATGACACGATATAGATCAATACCCTAGGCATGGTGCGGGGATGCCTGCCGGATACCAACGCTTCGAACAGTGACCTCGACCACATCGAGAGTCACCGATACCGCCCAGAATGCACACCCCATGCACAAGGACGTTCAACCATGGCCAAACCCGCCGCTCGACTTACCGATCTAAATGCCTGTCCAAAAACCGGGCACGGCACCAACGCCACCACCAGCGGCTCTCCTAACGTGTTGATCAATGGGTTGCCCACTCTGAGGGTCGGGGACAGTACGGCCTGTGGCGATGCGGTTGCCGAAGGCATCAGTAGCATCTTGATAAACGGCCAGCCCATCGCCTTTCTGGGCAGCGCTACGGCCCACGGCGGGATCATCATTACAGGCTCCGGCGACGTAGTGGTCGGAACTCAATCGGGCAGTGCACCGTTCACCGCCCCTGAGGTTTTACCAAGGCACAGCGAGCAGTATCAACTGATCGACAGCAATACTGGCCAGCCAGTTAAGGACGCGCTTTATTGCGTGGAGTGTGCCGATGGCCAGCGCTTCGTGGGCTACACCAATGCCTATGGCAATACCGAGCGAGTGTTCACCAAAGACCCCCAGGCCGTGATCGTCCGCTGGGGACGGGATGCAGCCAAACACCTCAGGCAACAGGGCATTAGCTTCTAAGGACAGATGCAATGACAACATTCCACACAGGGACGACGAGCGCGCAACACGCCATACGGCAAATCCCCATCGCCCTGCAAAGAGACTTCATCACCGTAGTCGGCGCATCGCATATGACGATGATGGAGAGGTTAAGGGGCCAAAAAGGCAACAAGATGCGCTTCATCAATCAAGGCATCCGGCAGATCCGACGTTATCCAGAGGCGAGTGCAGACGACACCACCCAGCGCATCTTCCTGATCTTCACCGAAGACTACGAACGCCCTCTACTCGATGCGGTGAAGGACGTGCTCGAGAGCCGCTACAAAGCCAAATATCAGGAGCTCGACTCAATTGCCCACCTCCTCGACTTCATCAACTCACGCATTGCTGAAAAACGAGAGATAAAGCAGCTCGACCTGTTCGCCCATGGCTTGGTAGGGGCCATTGAGTTTGGTTACGAGTTAGCCAAGGCCGACAGCTACCGCATGCGCGACGCCCAAGCCCGGATGCTCGAGCCCGAGGCGTTTGACCTGAGGGGGAAGATCTACTCCTATGCTTGCAGGACCGGCCTCGGCATTGATGCCGATGTGTACGTGAATGAAGGCGAAGACCCGCTCTACGAACAGAGTTTGGCGCAGCTTATAGCCAACGCCACTCAGACCCCGGTCTGGGCATTTCCGCGGCGCAGCAATTATGATCAGACTTATGGCAATACCGATGATCGCGCGAACCTGGAGAGTGCGAGTCGGAGGGTTCAAGCGGACAAACGTGCGATGGATCGCTATGAGCTGCAACTTAGCAGCTATCAAAAGCGCATAGCGGCTCACCGCCTTTCCAGTGAAGACACCAACAACCAGCTGCCCACCGAGACTCCGCCCAGAGAACCTGTGAAATTGGCCACCGCCCAGGATGAGTTACTCGCACGCCACGCAAAAAGCCGTGATGCATACGAGCGAACGATTGGTTACCCGCTCGACGCGGAAGGAGCTGTCCGCCCCGTTCGCGCCGGTGACTCGCCAACTGGTGTACCGGCCGCTTTGCGCGAATACACACCGCTATGAAACCTTTGAACAAGCGGCTGCTATGGAGTATCAGTTTGGCCGCTAGCCTATCGACCGGGCTCTATCTGAATGCCAAGGAGGGCGAAATGCCACGGACAATCAAGATGTATTACGGCGGATTTGAAAACGAAGAAATGTTCAACGCAGACCAATGGTTCGCGACCGGCATGTACAAGCCACGGAACATCGAAGCCGATGGTGGGGCTAGCAATGTCACCATGCTGCGTAGCAAACCGCTGCCTTTTAAAGCGCATCAACATGCGGAGCTGCCGCTAATCGCCAGTAGCGAGTTGCGGGATGAATTTCCTGAGCTGGACAGGTCGGTACTCCTCGACAACCCGCCAGATCTCAGCCATCGCATCCGCTACGCCTACAGCGCATTTGCCGAGCCGAACAAGCCTGAAGACTATTACTACCTCTACCTGGATCTAGCCGGTAGACGTTTTGCAGTCACCTTTTCTCGCGATGCTCAAAGTGGTGAGAACCTCACCGGGAAGGCCGTCAAGGAAATCATTGGCGATTACGCCTCGCAAGCCGAGCACCGTAAAGCCTTCGCCGAAATAGACGAGTTCGAGCGTAAAGCACGCTGATCTTCCAAGTGCCGCGTCAACCTGGCGGCAGCGAGTCTTGAGATGAGAAAACGCCTACGCACCTTGCTCGCTGCCGGTGCGCTACTGCCGCTGGCCGCGTTGGCGGTTTATGCCGCCGTTACCCGAGTAAACCCCAACCCCCAGCATGCCGTCGGCGAGCAGCTTGATGAGCTAAACGGCGTAGCCATTTACTACAACGGCGGGGTCAACACGGTGCAAGGCCGTAACCTGGCTCAGGATGGTTATAACCTAGGCCTTCGCTATCAATGCGTCGAGTTCGTCAAACGCTACTATTTCGAGCGTCACGGCCACCGCATGCCGGACACCTACGGGCATGCCAAAGACTTCTTCGATCCCCGTGTAAGTGATGGCGGCATGAATGCCAGGCGAGCCATGTTGCAGTTCACCAACGGCAGCGCCATGCCGCCGCAAGCGGACGATCTGTTGGTGTTCGCCCCATCACTACTCAACCGCTACGGGCACGTTGCGATCATCGCCAGCGTCGGCAGCGACACACTGGAGATAGCTCAACAAAACCCAGGCCCCTTTGGTAGCTCGAGAGAAAGCCTTGCCCTAGCCCACCGTGACGGCCGCTGGTATCTCGGAAATGACAAGGTGCAAGGCTGGCTCCGGCTGCCTATCGCAGATGGGCAATACCCGACCCTCGATCTAAGCGTCCGGTTTATTCACTAGTCACACTGCGCAGGGTCCGCAGGAGCGATGAAAGACGAACACATGCAAACGATCGACTGCATCCATGAAAACGCGAAGGCCCTCTTCATTCTGGCGCCTGGGTGACAGAGCCTTCATCGCCTATCTGCGCTATCGACTCAAGCCCGAATGGCAAAGCATTGCGCTGGCTCTGGATCAAGAGAAATAAACGTTCGTTCATTTACACTCGCTTTCGGTAAGCTCCGGAAAGTTGCGGAATCAATCGAGGCAGAGAAATGGACTTCACTCCCGTCATCACGCAAGTGTGGGGCACGCTGGGATGGTTTATCCCGCTGATGCTGCTGATCGGCCTGCTCAAGTCGCCTTGGGCCAAGGGTCATATTGGCGAACTCCTGGTGCGGCTGTTCGCCCATTGGCAGTTGGACAAGCAGACCTATCGCCGCCTGCACAATGTCACCCTAAACACGCCAGACGGCACCACGCAGATCGACCACGTATTCCTCTCGCCCTACGGCATCTTCGTGCTGGAAACGAAGAACATGAGCGGCTGGATTTTCGGCAGCGAGAAGCAGGCGCAGTGGACGCAGAAGCTCTACAACCGCACTTTCAAATTCCAGAACCCGCTGCGGCAGAACTACAAACACCTCAAAGCCCTGGAAACCACCCTTGGCGTTAACCCCGAGCACCTACACTCAGTCATCACCTTTGTAGGCGGCAGCATCTTCAAAACCGAGGTGCCGGCCAACGTCACTCAGGGCATCGGCTTTATCCGCTATATCAAGTCATTCCAGCAGCCGGTATTCAGCGCGGCTGAAGTCGACGCCATGCTGTACGCCCTGCAAACCGGCCGCCGCGCGCCAACCCTCGCCACCCACCGCGAGCACGTGCAAAACCTTAAACGCCGTAGCGATCCGACAGCCGAGCGGCAATGCCCGAAATGCGGCAGCGCGTTACTGATACGCACAGTGAAATCAGGCGCAAAAGCGGGGCAGCAGTTTTGGGGATGCTCTGGCTTTCCCCAAGTGTCGCACCATGCAGAGCATCTGAAATGCGGAAAGGTTGAAAATCGTAGCCTCTCTCCAATTTCTCTTATTGCGAAGATAAAACGAATACGAGCCAAATACGGCTCGAAACATGAAGCACTGCAAGACAAGCTAATTCCCACGCCAATGAACAGGCAAGTCACGATAAAGTAAAAAAGCCAACAGTAAAAGGATGGCAAAAATGGAAATTAAAATTAGACATTGTAATAACTTTACATCTGCAAAAATATCCATCGAAGCCGGCAAGCTAAATATAAAATTCGCCCCAAACGGCACGGGAAAAAGCACCATTTCAAAAGCCATTCAGTTCGCCTCGACTAAAAACGACAAGGCGCTAGCCGAGCTATTACCATTTAAATTCCGCAGTGCAAATCCAGACAACATCAAATCTGAAGTTACTGGCATTGAAAACTTCGACAGCATTATGTGCTTTAACGAAGAGTACGTAAGCAAATTCACCTTTCAACCCGACGAACTGGTAAGCAACAGCTTCGATATTTTTATACGCACAGAAGCTTACAAAGAAAAAGAAAGAGATATCCAAGTTCTTACAAGCGCAGTTCAGCAGCAATTTGCAAACAACCCTGATTTAGAAATGCTACTCGCCAACTTTAAAGAGCTAAGCGGCGCATTTAAAGTTACCGCTAACGGCGGCTTAGCCAAAACATCAACTGGGGCCAAAGCACTTTCCAGTGCAAATAAAATTGATCACATACCCCAGGGACTAGAACACTATAAGCCATTTATCCAAAGCCCCAAGAGTGTCACTTGGATTGATTGGCAAGCCAAAGGACACAAAGAGTTTTCTGAACTATCTGATTCATGCCCCTTTTGCACAAGTGACTCTGCAGACAAAAAAGAGCAGATTGCAAAGGTGAGTCAAGAGTACGACAAAAACCTTATAAAAAACCTAGTGAGCATTATCGAAGTAATCAATACGCTAGGGGAATTTTTCTCAGAACCTGCGCGAGAAAAACTTAACGTTATTAAATCCCTTAAAGATGGAATTGAAAAAGAGCACGAAACCTTTATCGTGACAATTAAATCACAGATTGATGATTTGGTGACAAAGCTTGAAAAGCTCAAAAGCCTAACCGGATTCGATTTTAAAGAAGGTGAAGTTGTTGGGCAAAAATTGTTGAGTTACAAAATCGACATTCAGTTTTTTGACACATTAAACTCTGCTAAAACCAACGAAACAATAGCTATAATCAACCATTCAATTGACAGCCTAATAGAGCAGGCCGGCCCACTACAGGGAAAAATAAATCAACAGCGAAAAGAAATGCAAAAACTGATTGAAAAACATCAGACTGACATTAATGAATTCCTTACTTTTGCCGGGTATCGCTATCAGGTAGCAATCATTGGTGAAGGCGTACAATCACAATTAAAATTACGACATATAGATCACTCAAGCAATCTGAGTGGCGGCAGTCAGCACTTGAGTTTTGGTGAGCGCAATGCCTTTTCAATTGTCCTATTTATGTATGAGTGCATTGCCAAAAATCCAAGCCTAATCATACTCGACGACCCTATATCATCATTCGATAAAAACAAAAAATATGCGATCTTAGAGATGCTTTTTAGCCGCAGTGCAAAAGACTGCTTAAATGGCAAGACAGTGCTAATGCTAACCCATGATGTCGAACCGATTATTGATACGCTAAAGTCTGTTCGGATGCGATTTAGCAATAAAGTTTGCGCAGCTTATTTACGACTAAAAAACGGGCAAATCACAGAACAACCAATCTCAGGAAGCGATATAAAAACCTTTATACAGATATGCGAAACCATATTGGGATCAGCGCACGACCCTGTAATTAAACTAATTTATTTGCGGCGCCGTTATGAGGTTTTGGGCTCACTTGAAACTGCATACCAAGTGTTGTCAAATTTATTTAAGAAGCGCGCAGCCCCCGAAGACCATCGAATTCCAAAAACTGATGATGGCTTGAGCGCACCTCTATCGCCCGATGACGTATCGGTAGGAATCGCGGAAATAAAGTCCTACATCCCAGAGCTTCCGGCAGACTATCTATCCTTGATTGCGTTATTCCGTGACGAGGAGCGAGTTAAGACAATGTATCGCCAAAGCACCAATGGTTATGAAAAACTACAACTAACTCGAATATTGTTAGATGTAGACACCATTGACAACTCCGTTATCAGGAAATTTATCAACGAAGCTTACCATATTGAAAATGAGTTCATATTTCAATTAGATCCAGCGCAGTTCGATTTAATTCCTGAATATGTAGTTAGGGAATGCAATAAAATCTTAGGGGAGGCCGCCGAATGAATTTTAGGGCCAGGCTGAAGGGTGAGACTCGATTGCCGCTGAAGACCTGCTATGCAGCCTATGAAAAAGAAAATGCAGACCGACTTTATCGAAAAGAGGACTGATTTATTTCCCCTAGGTGACAGCCGTGGATCGAGAGCGAACAACATGTGACAGCTAACCCTGACCGTTTCGCGGTACAAAAACAGTACGCTGACGGTACAGTGCCCAGCTTTTACAGATTTCGCCAAATTACGCTTAACCCGCTCTACAACGCTACTTTCAGCTCACTGCACCTGCGCTAGGCTACGCCCGACTTCACTGGGCTTGCAGCGTTTCTAGGCAACTCATAGTCCTTTGGTCCACGGTTCGAGTCCGTGTGGGCCCACCACCTTTTAAAGCCGCGCATTGCGCGGCTTTTTCGTATCAGTCGGCACTCTCTGGAGTCGCCCCAAGCGAGCTAGCCAAACGTCTGCATAAACGGTGCAGCACACTGCCTAATCGCCGCGACGACATGCGGCGCCTGCTCGGCCAGCTCAGTTGAGCGTGCAAGTACCCGCTCCAATGCTTGCAACTGCTCGCGGATCACTTCTTCTGGCCGCGCCACGTCACAGACTTGAGCAAACTCCAGCAGCCCTTGGCGCGACGCAAAGAGAGACTTGTTGCCCACAATATCCAGCGCCAGTACGTCCTCTGGAATATAGGCCGTGGTGTTGACGATATCGTAGGCCGGGGCGAGTCGCGCATCGCGCTGGGTCGGGTCGGAATACAGCAGCCCAAAGTTCTTCAAATGGGCGTCGCCGTTTCCGACAATGCAGCTCAGGGCCACGATGGCGAATAGCTGCGCCAGTGAGCCCTGTATCTGCTCGGGCGGGCAGAACAGGCGGATGGCCTTGGCGATGGCCGAATAGCTCTTGCTGTACTTTTGCTCCGCAGCCAGCCCCATCAATGCCGCCATATCCTCGAAACCGATGGGGTTGAGCTGCTTATCCCTGTCGAAGCGGCGCATAACGAACAACTTGGCATTGGCGGAGAGGTAGAACTCCGGCACTGCAATGCCCGCCTCCTTGGCCACGGACATGCAAAGGAACTCGTTGATCGCCAGCCCTGGGAACTCGTCCCGACCGCTCTTGATGATCAGGTCAGAGGTTTTCGAGGTGAAGCGCTGTGGCGCTGAATCCGGATGCTCTGGCACCAGTACCTTCGGCTGCACGCCCGATATGCCGGCACGCAGGATGTAGCGATCCACCAGGCCGGCGAAAATATCTTCTGTACCATCCCAGGCGAGGATTTCTTCGAGTTTTTCTCCGGGGAACTGCTGCCTGCGCAACAGCGCATCGACCTCCGGCGAGCTGACCGCCACCCGCCCGATAGGCGAACTGCTACCAGACAGCGCCAACAGCAACATCGGGTCAACGTTCGCCACCTTGGCCAGGCGGTTGCGCAGCTGCTCCAGGACGTACCCTTCCGGCAGGTTCATCTGGAAAATCGGGTGCAGCTCCCGATGGCGGTATTCGTCCAGGCGCACCGGCATTAGAAGACTGATCGCGGCCTGTGCCTTGGCGTCTTCGTGGTAGCGGAACAGATAGTCTCCGGCGCTGGTAAGAATCTTCCCGCTGTCACCCTCTGGCGTTGCAACCTGCAGCACGGCGGTCATCAATCGAATACTCCGTGGATTTCATCAAGCGTGGGCATGGCTGCAGGCACTACATTTAGCTCAGCGTCGAGGGCTGCCAGCACTCGCGCATAGGCAATCATCCCCACCGAGAGGTCGCCCTTCTCGATGGCGATCACCTTTTGCCGGGTGATGCCGGCCAGTGAAGCGAGCGCGGCCTGAGTCAGCCCGCGATTGAGACGGCGCTGCCGAAGCTGCTCGCCGAGGCGCAGTGTGATGAGGGAGTAGTCCATGTTGTGTATACGCGACAATTCACATGAAATGTAACGTATACCTGACCAGTTGAGAAATCAAAGGTATTTGGCTTGCTCGACTCCAAGAAGCGGCGCTACAACTGCGTTGGCGGTAGGTTTTCAGCACCCCTGCTGATAGTTCTCTACGCTCGCGCCAGGTGGATCGAGTCCGTGTGGGCTCGCCACCATCAAAAGCCCCCGCGATGCGCGGCTTTTCGTCGATCTCCCTGAGGCCGTGACGCTACCTAATGAAGCCTCTGCGCCTGGCCGCTCGGCTACCCGCCATTAATAACCAAAACGCATATAAACATCAGGAAAGGTTTCTGGACTCTCTAAGCTGACGTCTCTATCGTGCGCCGCGGGGTCGTTGTTTCGACTTGCCTACTCGCCATCCTTAAGGACGTTCATGCTTCCAGAATCGCTGCCGCTGTTGTTCGTCTGCGCCTTGTTGATCTGGGTGTTGGTGGCGTTCGTAAGGGAGAGCTGGAGCCCGGATATCGTCGTGGCGATTGCTGTGGCGGTGCTGCTGGCGACGCAGCTGCTGACGCCCGGCGAGGTGCTCGGCGTGCTGTCCAACTCGGCTCCGGTCACCATCGCCTGCATGTTCATCATTTCCGCGGCACTGGAACGTACCGGCTGCATCGATGCGCTGGGCAATTGGCTCGGCAATTTGGTGGGCACCAGCCCTACGCGGGTTCTGTTCGGCCTGACGATCACCGCGCTGGTGATTTCCGCCTGCCTCAACAACACACCGGTGGTAGCGATCCTTACCCCTGTGGCGATTTCGCTGGCCAAGCGCGCCGGCACTACACCCTCCAAGCTGCTGATTCCGCTTTCGTACGCGACCATCCTCGGCGGCACGCTGACCATGATCGGTACCTCGACGAACATCCTCGTTGACGGGGTGGCGCGCAAGGCGGGGCTGGAGCCGTTCGGCATGTTCGAGATCACCGGGGCGGGCTTGATCATGGCTGCCGCGGGCATGGTCTATCTGCTCACCATCGGTAAACACCTGCTGCCGGAGCGCGACACGCTGTCCAAGCTGCTCGGCCCGCGGCTGGATCGCAATTTCATGACCGAGCTGCGCGTGCCGTCGAACTCGCCGGTGATCGGCAAGACCATCGCCGAGGCCAACCTCAACGGCGGCAGCGGCCTGCAGGTGCTGCAGGTGAATCGCGACACCCAGCTGTTCAGCCGCCCGGAGCATGACTTCACCCTGACCGCCGGCGATCTGTTGATGATCCATGGCCAGGTAAAGGACGTGGTGGAGCTGCGCGAAAGCGGCCACCTCACCTTCAACCGTGGCGACGCCTTCGAAACCATCAGCAGTGAAGACGTGATCCTGGCCGAGGCCATCGTTGGCCGCGGCTCGCGCTACAGTCACCGACCGATGCGCGACCTCGACCTGTCCGCGCGCTATGGCATCAGCGTGCTCGCCGTGCACCGCCAGGACGAGAACATTCAGGGCAACTTCGACGACTTCCAGCTGCAGTTCGGCGACGTGATGCTGGTCGAAGGCACGCCGGCGCAGATCAAGCGCTTCGCCGATAACGGTGAGCTGATCAGCCTCAATGCCGTGCAGGAGCGCGCCTTCCGCCGCGACAAGGCGCCAATTGCGATCATCGCCACGCTGGCGGTCATGGTATTGGCAGCCTTCGGCGTGATGCCGATCGAAGGCCTGGCGATCATCGGTGCGGCGTCGGTACTGGCGACCCGCTGCCTGGATGTCGAGGATGCCTATAAAGCGGTGGACTGGAAGATCCTCAGCCTGATCTTCGGCATGCTGGCGATCAGCATAGCCATGGACAAGGTGGGCCTTGTGCAGCTGATCGTGCAGAACGTAACGACGCTGACGCCCTGGGCCGGACCGCTGTTCATGCTGTCTTTCATCTACCTGCTGACCTCGCTGCTCACCGAGATGCTGTCGAACAACGCAGTGGCCGTACTGATCACGCCGATCGCCATCGGTCTGGCCCAGCATATGGGTGTCGATCCCCGGGCGTTCGTGGTCGCGGTAATGTTCGCCGCCAGCGCCAGCTTCGCCACGCCGATCGGTTACCAGACCAACACCTTCGTCTATAACGCCGGCGGTTATCGCTTCACCGACTTTCTCAAGATCGGCATTCCGCTGAACCTGCTGCTGTGGATGGTCGGCACGCTGGTGATCCCGTTGTTCTGGCCGCTTACGCCGCTTTGACGGCAAGGCTTGCCCTGGATCATTGACCGAGTAGGCGTTGGGTTTCATGCTCTCGGCCTTTGCCCCGACCAACAAGAAGAAAGGAGCGCGCATGAAACTGGAAACCCTCGCCATCCACGCTGGCTACAGCCCTGATCCCACCACCCGAGCGGTGGCGGTGCCGATCTACCAGACCACCTCCTATGCCTTCGACGACACCCAGCACGGTGCGGACCTGTTCGATCTGAAGGTACCGGGCAACATCTATACGCGCATCATGAACCCCACCACCGACGTGCTCGAGCAGCGTGTCGCAGCGCTGGAAGGCGGTGTGGCGGCACTGGCCGTTGCCTCGGGAATGGCAGCGATCACCTACGCCATCCAGACCATCGCCGAAGTGGGCGACAACATCGTCTCGGTGGCCAAGCTATACGGCGGCACTTACAACCTGTTCGCCCATACCCTGCCGCGCCAGGGCATCGAAGTGCGCTTCGCCGCCCATGACGATATTGCCGCGCTGGAGGCGCTGATCGACAAGCGCACCAAGGCGGTGTTCTGCGAATCGATCGGCAACCCTGCCGGCAACATCATCGATCTCGCCGCGCTGGCCGAAGCCGCGCACCGCCATGGCGTGCCGCTGATCGTCGACAACACCGTTGCCACACCGATGCTCTGCCGGCCGTTCGAGCATGGCGCGGACATCGTCGTGCATTCGTTGACCAAGTACATGGGCGGTCACGGCACCAGCATCGGCGGCATCGTGGTCGACTCGGGCAAGTTTCCCTGGGCACAGCACAAGGAGCGCTTCGCCCTGCTGAACACGCCGGATGTGTCCTACCACGGCGTCACCTATACCGAGGCCTTCGGCCCGGCCGCCTTCATCGGTCGCTGCCGCGTGGTGCCGCTGCGCAACATGGGCGCGGCGATCTCGCCGTTCAATTCATTTCTGATCCTGCAGGGGCTGGAAACCCTGGCGCTGCGCATGGAGCGCCATTGCGAGAATGCACTGAAGGTCGCCGAGTACCTGCAGGCTCATCCGCAAGTGGCCTGGGTGAAATTCGCCGGGCTGCCGGATCACCCCGAACATGAGCTGGCGCGCCGCTACATGAACGGCACCCCGGCATCGATCCTCTGCTTCGGCATCGAAGGTGGCATGGAGGCCGGCGCGCGCTTTATCGATGCGCTCAAACTAGTGGTGCGCCTGGTCAACATCGGCGACGCCAAATCCCTGGCCTGCCATCCGGCGAGCACCACGCACCGCCAGCTGAATGCCGAGGAGCTTGCCCGAGCCGGTGTTTCCCAGGATCTGATCCGGCTATCCATTGGTATTGAGCACATCGACGACATCCTCGCCGATCTGGCCCAGGCGCTTAGCGCCTCGAAGGGCTAAGACCGCACAACGGCACGCTGCGGCTTGATATCCCGCAGCGAGGCTCCACATTAACGGCATACCGCTGTGGAGCCTCGCCATGACCGAATCACTGATCGTCCCCTGCGCGCACTGCGCCAGCCTCAACCGCATTCCTGCCGACCGACTACAGGACGCGCCGCGCTGCGGTCGTTGCAAGGCCGAGGCTCTGACGAGTGCACCGTTCGACCTGCAACAGAGCCAGTTCGCCAACCAGATCAAGGGCGACCTGCCGCTGCTGGTGGATGTCTGGGCCAGCTGGTGCGGCCCCTGCCGCAGCTTCGCACCGACCTTCGCCCAGGCAGCCAGCCAGCTCCAAGGCCGCTGCCGCCTGGCCAAGCTCGACAGCGAAGCCAATGCACAGCTGTCGACGCAACTCGGCATCCGCTCCATCCCCAGCCTGATCCTCTTTCGTGAAGGCCGCGAGATCGCTCGGCAGAGCGGCGCAATGCCGTTGCCACAGCTGATGGCGTGGCTAGCGCAGCAGGGCGTGCGGTAGCCGTTGCCTGACAACGGATTTGCGACCTAGTTCCACAACTCTCGCGACCTCCTATCCGGATCTGTATCGCAATGTTTGCCTAGTGTTCATCGCACTTGGATAATGCCCGCTCTTCTCAAGCGGCACTTCCAATGCAAGCAATACACGGACGTCAGTGCGCATGCCACGCGGGTTCGCGAGTGGCCGTGCCGGCATGAACGCAATACGCTTCGACATCGACCAATGGCAGGCCTGGGCTCCGGGCCGTACCTGCCACGCCGACTGGTTGCGTTGGACGCAAGCCGACGATTGGCGGAGCGATCCCGAAGCTCAGCCGGACGTGGCCTTTCTCCCGGCGATGCAACGCCGCCGCTTGAGCCGTCTGGCGCGGATGGTCTTTGCCGTCGCCACTCCGCTGGCTGAGAACCAGCCCCCAATGCCCCTGGTATATGCCTCTCGACATGGCGAAACCACGCGCAACTTCGCCCTGCTCAGCGACTTAGCGAATGAACAACCGCTTTCGCCTACTCAGTTCAGCCTGTCCGTACACAACGCCATCGTCGGCCTCTGGTCTATCCTGCAGGGCGACCCCAGCGAGATGACGGCGCTGGCGGCCGAGGGCGATGGGCTCGAACATGCCGTACTGGAATCCGCCCTACTACTGAACGAAGGCGCGCCGGCCGTGCTGCTGGTAATTGCCGAGGAGCTACCTCCTGAGGCCTATCGGCCCTGGATCGAAGATGGTTGCATTCCTTATGCCTTGGCGCTGCGCCTGACCGCTGGCGATAGCTGGCAACTGCAACTGCAAGCCGCCGATGAAACCGCGCCGCAAAAGCCGCAACCCCACGCGCTGGAGTTGATCAGGTCCCTGCTCAGCGACCACGCCCAATTCACGCATCAATGGAAGACGCGCAAATGGAACTGGCAGCGGACTCGCTGAAGCGGCCCAACGTGCCGTGGTTGTGGCGACTCGTCGCCACCGGCCTGTCGTTCGCCCTGTTCGGCGTCGGCGCCCTTTGTCTACGCCTGATCATATTTCCGCTGCTTTCGCTGCTTCCGGGCGATGCCACTGCGCATCGTCGCCGTGCGCGAAAGACAGTCAGTCAGCTGTTCTGGCTGTTCGTACAGTTCATGTATCGCAGTGGCGTGCTGACCTATGAGGTTGAAGGCGCAGAGCGGCTGGGGCGCCCCGGCCAGTTGATCATCGCCAACCACCCGTCGCTGATCGACGTGGTGGTGCTGATCGCGCTGATTCGCGACGCCAACTGCGTGGTCAAGCAGAGTTTGTGGGACAACCCCTTTACCCGCGCGCCCATTCGCGCGGCGCAGTACATCAGTAATAACGGCAGCGCCGAGATGCTAGACGAAGCGGCCGAAGCGCTGCAGCAAGGCCAGACGCTGATCATCTTCCCCGAAGGCACCCGCACCACTCCCGGCCAGCCGCCACAATTCCACCGGGGTGCCGCCGCCATCGCCATGCGCGGAGCACAGTTGGTGACGCCCGTGGTGATCAGCGTGACGCCTACTACCCTGACTAAAGCCGAACCCTGGTATCGCATTCCTTCTAAGCGCTTCCACTTTCATCTGCGTGTGGGCGATGACATCGACCCACGACAATTCGCCGCCCTGGGCGCAGCACCTATCGCCTCGCGACGCCTAAACGACCATCTGCACCGACACTTCATAAAGGAGCTCGCATTCGATGAGCCAACTCAAGCTTGAAATCAAGCAACTGATCATCGACGCCTTGGGTCTGGAAGACCTCGGCCCGGACGACATCATTGCCGACCAACCTTTGTTCGGCGAAGGTCTTGGCCTGGATTCGGTGGATGCACTGGAGCTGGGCCTGGCTATCCAGAAGCGCTTCGGCATCAAGATAGACGCCGACGCCAAGGACACCCGCAAGCACTTCGCCAACGTCGACAGCCTGGCAGCCTTCGTCAGCGCCAACCGTGCCACCGCCTGAGGAGTATCTCCCGTGAACAGCCGTAACGAGATTTTCCAGACCCTGCGCGATGCCCTGGTCGAACTGTTCGAGCTCGAGCCAGAGCGCGTCACCCTCGAAGCCAACCTCTACCAGGATCTGGAAATCGACAGTATCGACGCCGTTGACCTGATCGATCACATCAAGCGCCAGACCGGCAAGAAGATTGCCGCCGAAGAATTCAAAGCTGTGCGCACCGTAGGCGACGTGGTCGAGGCGGTTTACCGCCTGACCAGCACGGAAACAGCCTGACAAACGCCGCAGCGTCACGGTTGAGTGACTTGCAGCGTACCCAAGGCATTTTCCGGACTCTCTGATGCTCACACGTTTTTCCAGAATCCCGACCGGCATGGCCCGGATGGCGGGCTTCGCGCTTCTCCTTGCCGGGCTGGCGTATCCCTTTGCCGTCTATTTCGGCATCGGGCACCTCTCACCGCGTGTTTTTGCCGCGCTGCTCGGGGCGCTGTGGTTCGCCCGCCTGCTGAGCAGCGGCCGGTCCGCAAGCCGCTGGACGGCTGGCGTTGCGCTGCTGTTCTGCCTGCTGCTGGCGCTGCTCGACAACGCCGTCCTGCTGCGCTGGTATCCGGTGCTGATCAATGCCGCCATGCTCGTGCTGTTCGCCGGGAGCCTGCTCAGCGGCATGCCCGTAATCGAGCGGCTGGCACGGTTGCAGGAACCCGACCTGCCGACAGCCGGAGTGCACTATACGCGGCAGGTGACCAAGGTCTGGGTGGGCTTCTTCATCGTCAACGGCACTATCGCCGCCGCTCTGACGCTGTGGGCGCCGTTGGCCTGGTGGACCCTGTACAACGGTCTGATCGCCTATCTGTTGATGGGATTGCTGTTCGCTGGCGAATGGCTGATACGTCAACGGGTCAGGAGCCGAACATGAACTGGATTGCAATGTGCGAGCTGCTGATGCCTACCGCATCGCGCCCGATAACCAGCAACCCTGAAATGGGCCTCGGCCAGCTGCAGCAAGAGGCGCTCCAACTAGCCGGCGGATTGCAACAGCGCGGCGTGCGAACCCTCGCCGTGCACCTGGAGGACGCCGGACAGCTGGCTATCGCCCTGCTTGGCGCCTGGCGCGCCGGGGTGCGCGTACTATTGCCTGCCGATCTGCAGCCTGCCAGCCGAGCACGGCTGAGCCCGCTGGCGGAGCTCTGGCTGACCGATCAAGCTGACGACCCATGCCTGGCGGAGCTCCTGGCTGAACCCCTCGCCGCCGCCGAGCTCGATCCCGATCTGCTAGGCCTTACGCTGTGCACCTCCGGCTCCAGCGGCGAGCCTAAGCTGATCGACAAACGCCTGCATCAGCTCGCCAGCGAAGTGCAGGCACTCGAAGCGCTGTGGGGCGCCGAGCTTGGCGATGCCTGTGTAATCGGCAGCGTCGCCACGCAGCACATCTATGGACTGCTGTTCCGCGTGCTCTGGCCGCTGTGCTCCGGTCGTCCGGCGCTGCGCCGGGCTCTGCCTTTTGCCGAGGACATGCAACTGGCCAGTCGCGCCCAACCGGCGTTCTGCTGGGTCGCGAGCCCGGCGCTGCTCAAGCGCATGGGTGACAACCTCGACTGGCCGGCGCTGCGTCAGGTGCGCCGAGTATTCTCCTCCGGCGGCCCGCTCCCTGTCGAAGCCGCGCAACGCCTGCAGGAGCGCCTTGGCCAGTGGCCAACCGAAATCTACGGCAGCTCGGAAACCGGCGGCATTGCCTTGCGCCAAGGTGGCGAGCTGTGGCAGCCGCTACCGGGCGTCGACCTGGGCCAGAACGATCAGGGTGCGCTGCGCGTAACGTCGCCATGGTTGCCGCGCGGCCATGTGGAGCAAACCGCCGATGGCGTAAAGCTGCAACCCGATGGCCGCTTCGTCCTGCGCGGCCGACTGGATCGCATCGTCAAGCTGGAGGAAAAGCGTATCTCTCTGCCCATGCTGGAAGGCGCACTGGGCGAGCACCCATGGGTTGGCGAAGCGCGCCTGGGCGTCATTCAGGACAACCGGGCCTACCTCGGCGCACTGGTGGCGCTCAGCGAAGCCGGCCTTTTCGCCCTGCGCAATCAGGGGCGTCGTACCGTTACTCAGACGCTGCGTCGGCATCTTGCTTCACACTGCGAAGCATTGGCGCTGCCGCGACGTTGGCGACTGGTGCGTGAACTGCCGAGCAACGCTCAAGGCAAGCTGCCGCAGGCCGAGCTGGACGCCCTGCTGCAGGCACCGCGGCCTCGGCAACCGGAACGCCTGCAACTGCAGTGGCAGGACCATCATTGGCAGATCGAACTCGGCGTGCCATTGGACCTGGCCCACTTCAGCGGCCATTTTCCGCGCACGCCGGTACTCCCCGGCGTCGTCCAGATCGAGTGGGCGATAAACCTGGCACGCGAACTGATCGACGATCTGCCGCCGCGCTTCGGCGGCATGGAAGTGCTGAAATTCCAACAACTCGCCCGCCCTGGCGACCGACTGCAGCTGAGCCTGCGATTCGATCACGAGCGCGGCAAGCTGTACTTCACCTACCACAACGACGGCAAACCCTGCTCGTCCGGACGCATCCTGCTGGGAGCACAGCAATGACCACCTTGAACGAGTTGCCTCCCGTGACGGTTGCGGCGACCACAGCAGCAACAGTGGTTGCCCCTTCCCCGCAGCCGGAGGATGACTGGTTCAAGCCCTGCGCACTGATTCCGGTGTACAACCACGAACGCAGCCTACCTGCCGTTGTCGCCGCATTACGTGCCGCGGACCTGCCCTGCGTGCTGGTGGACGACGGTTCACAACCTGCCGCCGCCGCAGTCATCGACCAACTCGCCGAGCAACCCGAAGTCTTCCTGCATCGTCACCTACGCAACCAAGGCAAGGGCGGCGCGGTAATCAGCGGACTGCGCGAGGCACAGCGGCTGGGTTTCAGCCATGCGCTGCAGGTCGATGCCGACGGCCAACACGATCTTTCCGGCGTCGAGCTGTTCCTCGACCGCGCCAGCCAGGCACCGGATGCGCTGATCTGTGGCTATCCGCAATACGACGCCAGCGTGCCCAAGGGCCGCCTTTACGCCCGTTATCTGACCCACGTATGGGTCTGGATTAACACGCTGTCGCTGTCGATCCGCGATTCGATGTGTGGCTTTCGCGTCTACCCGTTGGCGCCAACGCTGGTGCTGATCGACAGTGTGCGCCTGGGCCGACGCATGGACTTCGACACCGAAATTCTGGTGCGCCTGCACTGGCAGGAGCAGCCGATGATCTGGCTGCCAACGCGGGTGCATTACCCGCAGGACGGCATCTCGCACTTTCGCCTGTGGCTGGACAACGCGCTGATATCCGCCATGCATGCGCGGCTGTTCTTTGGCATGTTGCTGCGTGCGCCTAAGCTGCTCGCACGGCGCTTGCAGCGATGAGCGAAGCACCAGTTGCCTCGCATTGGGCTGCGCAACGTGAGCGCGGCAGCTTTGCACTGATGCGCTTGACCGCCTGGGCCGTGCGGGTGCTTGGCCGGCGGGCAATGGCGCCGCTGCTCTATATCATCGTGCTGTATTTCTACCTGTTCGGTCGCAGCGCCCGCGACAGCGCCCGCGAGTACCAGCGCAACCTCGCTGACTGGAGCAAGCGCAGCGAGCTGCAGCCGCGCGCCATGTCGGTCTACCGTCAATTCATGAGCTTCGCCGAGGCGCTGCTGGACAAGCTGGATGTTTGGAGCGGGCGCGTTGGCCGTGAGCGTCTGGTGATCCACGACCCAGCGAATCTGCACGCTAGCTTTGCCAGCACACGCGGCCAGCTACTGGTCGGCTCGCATCTGGGCAATCTGGAGATCTGCCGGGCCTTGGCAGAAATGGGCGGCGAAGTGCAGATGAACGTGCTCGTGCATACCCGCCACGCCGAACAATTCAACCGCCTTCTCGATCAATCCGGTGCCGATAATCTGCGGCTGATTCAGGTCAGCGAGCTGAACCCGGCGACCATGCTGCAGCTGTCCCAGCGTCTGGAGCGAGGCGAATGGCTGGCCATTGCCGGTGATCGGGTGCCGCTGCACGGTGGGCGTACTGCAGAGGTCGCCTTTCTGGGACAGCCCGCGGCACTTCCCCAGGGCCCCTGGCTGCTTGCCGGCCTGCTCGAATGCCCGGTGAACCTGTTGTTCTGCCTCAAACATGAAGGTCGTTTCCATGTGCATCTGGAGCCCTTCGCCGAGCGCATCCACTGGCGCCGCGCCGAGCGTGAAGCGGTGATCAAGCAGGCGGTGCAGCGCTACGCCGATCGCCTCGCCGCACGCTGCCTGGAGGCACCGCTGCAATGGTTCAACTTCTACCCTTTCTGGAACACACAGGACCGACGTCGTGACTGAGCCCGTGATCTTTGGCGAAAACCATCTGCGCATCGAAGATGTGCTGGCCGTGGCGCAACGCCGCGCACCGGCCGGGTTGCAAGCGGACGAAGCGTTCCGCAGCCGCATCGCCCGCGGTGCGCAGTTTCTCGACACGCTACTGGATCGCGAAGGCGTGATCTATGGCGTCACCACCGGCTATGGCGACTCCTGCGTGGTGGCGGTGCCGCTGCATCAGGTCGAAGCGCTGCCGCAGCACCTGTTCACCTTTCACGGTTGCGGCCTGGGCAAGCTGCTGGACGCCGAAGCCACCCGCGCCGTACTCGCGGCGCGCCTGCGTTCGCTGACCCACGGCATGTCCGGTGTGCGGATCGAGCTGCTCGATCGCATGCAGGCGTTTCTCGAACACGACGTGCTGCCGCTGATTCCTGAGGAAGGTTCGGTCGGTGCCAGCGGCGACCTGACCCCGCTGTCCTATGTCGCCGCCACCCTCGCCGGCGAGCGTGAGGTGCTGTATCGCGGTGAGCGCCGCAGCGCCGCCGAGGTGCACCGCCAGCTTGGCTGGACGCCTTTAACGCTGCGCCCCAAGGAGGCGCTGGCGCTGATGAACGGCACCGCCGTGATGACGGGTCTCGCCTGCCTGGCCTACGCCCGCGCCGATTACCTGCTGCAGCTGGCGACCCGCATCACCGCGCTGAACGTGATCGCGCTGCAAGGCAATCCGGAGCATTTCGACGAGCGCCTGTTCGCCGCCAAACCCCATCCGGGCCAGGCCCAGGTCGCCGCCTGGATTCGCCAGGACTTGGCCATCGACGCCCCAGCTGCACCCCTGCACCGCCTGCAGGATCGCTACTCGATTCGCTGCGCGCCCCATGTACTCGGCGTGCTGGCCGACAGCCTGGGCCTGCTGCGCCAGTTCATCGAGACTGAACTGAACAGCGCCAACGACAACCCGATCATCGATGCCGACAACGAGCGCGTGTTGCACGGCGGACATTTCTACGGCGGGCATATCGCCTTCGCCATGGACAGCCTGAAGAACCTGGTGGCCAACGTCGCCGACCTGCTCGACCGCCAGCTCGCCCTGCTGGTCGATAGCCGCTACAACCATGGCCTGCCGAGCAACCTTTCCGGTGCGCCGGCCGCCACCGCGATGATCAATCACGGCTTCAAGGCGGTGCAGATCGGCGCCAGCGCCTGGACCGCCGAAGCACTGAAAAACAGCATGCCGGCCAGCGTCTTCTCGCGCTCTACCGAATGCCACAATCAGGACAAGGTGAGCATGGGCACCATCGCCGCCCGCGATGCGCTGCGCAACCTGGAGCTGAGCGAGCAGGTCGCCGCGGCCACGCTGCTCGCCGCGCAGCAGGGCGTCTGGCTGCGCCAGCGTCAGAGCGATGCGCATGCGCTTCCCGCGCCGCTGGCAGCCATGCACGCCACGCTGGCCGAGGATTTCCCGCCACTGATCGAAGACCGCGCACTGGAAGGCGAACTGCGCCTGTGTATCGCGCAGATTCGCAACCGGCATTGGAGCCTCTATGCGTAAGGACGGTGTACTGCAGGCCGAGGTTGAGATCCTCGTGCCATTCTTCGATGTCGACTCCATGGATGTGGTCTGGCACGGCCACTACGTCAAGTACTTCGAAGTCGCCCGCTGCGCGCTGCTCGAACGCATCGGCCACAACTACCAGCAGATGCGCGAAGCCGGCTATGCCTGGCCGATCATCGACGTGCAGTTGCGCTACATGCGCGGCGCCCGTTTCAACCAGCGCATCATCGTGCGCGCCGACCTGGTCGAATGGGAGAACCGCCTGAAGATCAACTACCTGATCCGCGATGCCGACAGTGGCGAGCGCATGACCCGTGGCAGCACAGTGCAAGTGGCAGTAGAAATGGCCAGCCGCGAAATGCTGCTGGCATCACCACGGGTCTTTGTCGACGCGGTCGAGCGAGCGCTGGCATGAGGGCAATCACCATAGAGCTGACAAGGCTGCTGGCCGCTGCGAGCCTGCTGCTGATCAGCGCCACGGCGCAGGCGTTCGATCTGCAACAGCTTGCCCAGCAGCTGAGCCAACCTGCCGTGGTGCGCGGAGACTTCATTCAGGAAAAACACCTGCGTGCCCTGCCGCAGCCGCTGACCAGCCTGGGCCGTTTCGTCCTTGCCCGCGACCATGGCCTGCTCTGGCTGCTGCAGGAGCCGATTCGTCAGGACTACCGCATCACCCGCGAAGGCATTGCCAAGCGCAGCGAGCGCAACTGGCTGGCGATCGACCCGAAGGGCAGTTCGGCGCGGCAGAACCAGCTGTTCCTCGCCGTACTGAGCGGCGATACGCTGGCCCTGCAGCGCGACTTCGAGCTTACTCTCAGCGGCGAGCCGAGCGCCTGGCGCCTGCTGCTGGTCCCGCGTGGCGCGCTGCTAAAGCAGGTTTTCGAGGCCATCGAGATCGAGGGCGGCGGCACCGTTGCACAGGTCGAGTTGCGCGAAGCTCAAGGCGACCGCACCGTGCTGCGCCTGCTCGACAGCCAGATCGACGACCACCTCAACACCAGCGAGCAGCACGATCTTGCCAACTGATCAGCTGCCCTCCCGGCGCTGGCCGGCGATTCTCTTCGGCCTCGCGCTGATCGGCCTGCTGGCACTGAGCGCCTGGCAATGGCGCAACGGCCCGCCACTGAGCGCCAATCTGCTGCAACTGCTGCCCAGCGGCAGCCATGACACCCTTGAGCAACTGGCGGCCGAACGCATGCAGGAGCCGCTCAATCGCGACCTGATGTTGCTGGTCCGCCATGCCGACGAACAACAGGCACGCCGCCTGGTCATGGACATCGCTACGGATTTGCAGGAAAGCGGCCAGTTCGAACAGGTTCGAACAACGCTGAACAGCGATCTTCCAGCCGTGAAGCAGCAGCTGTTTCAGCATTCACTGGCCTTACTGACCAGCACCGATCGCGAGCAGCTGATCGAGCATCCCGAGCAGTACATCCTGCAACGCGTCGAGCGGCTCTACGATCCATTTGCCGCAAGTCCGCTGCCGGTGGAACAGGATTGGCTCGGTATTGCCAGCCTGGCGCTGCAGCGCTTGCCGCAGACGGGCAACGTGCGGGCAGATACCGACGGGAGCCTCGTTGCCGAGTACGCGGGCCAGCGTTGGGCCGTGGTTCATGCGCGCAGCCGTGGCGATGCCTTCGACGAGCGCTTGCCGCAGCAAGTGGCTGCGCTGGTCGAAAACACTCGTAACGACGTCGAAGCTGCGGGAGGCGAACTGCTGAGTGCCGGCGGCGTGCTGCATGCCGCGCATGGTCAACGTACGGCGCGCGACGAAGCGAGCCTGATCGGCAGCCTGTCGCTAGGCGCCACGCTGGTGCTCTTGCTCTGGCTGTTTCGTACCCCGCGCATTCTGCTGGCGGCGCTGCCGGTGGCCGTCGGTGCGTTGGCCGGTGCAGCGGCGTGCGTGGCGCTGTTCGGACAGATGCACGTGCTGACACTGGTACTCGGCGCCAGCCTGATCGGCGTCAGCCTGGACTTTCCGCTGCACTACCTATCCAAGAGCTGGACATTGCAACCTTGGCGAGGCCGGCAGGGACTGCAGTTGATCCTCCCGGGCCTGACTTTGGCGCTCGCCACCAACCTGATCGGCTACCTTGCCCTCGCTTTCACCCCGTTTCCGGCGCTGACACAGGTGGCGGTTTTCTCTGCCGCCGGGTTGCTCGGTGCCTTTCTCTGCACCACGTGCCTATTGCCAGTTATCTTCAGCCGCAGCCTCACGCCCTGGCCGCAGCCACTTGGCTGGGCAGGGCACTGGCTGCGCCTGCGCCTGGCGCTGCTGGCGCACCTCGGTACGCCCTGGCTGCTCGCCGGCCTAGGGCTGTTCTGCATGGGCGGTGTCCTGCAGCTGTCGTTCAAGGACGATCTGCGCCAATGGGTGAGCAATGCACCGGAACTGCAACGACAAGCCGAGCGCATTGGCGCGATCACCGGATTTCAGCCCACCAGCCAGTATTTACTCGTCCGCGCCGCAGATGCAGATCAACTGCTCATGCGCCAGGCCGAACTAAGTCGGCAACTGGACGCACTGCAACGCGAGCAGCGGCTAGGTGGCTATCTAGCCCTGAGCCAGTTGGTCGCAACGACCTCCGAGCAAGCGCGACTGCGTGCGGCCCTGCCGCAACTGCTCGCGCTGAGTCAGCCGCTTGAGGCGCTAGGCATTGAGCCCCGTCGGTTACAGGCGGAGATCGAGCGCCTGCAGGCACTCCCGCCGGTGACTATCGAGGCGGCGCTTGGCGGGCCGTTGGGCGAAGCCTGGCGGGCGCTCTGGCTTGAGCAGACAGACGAGGGGGTAGCCGGACTGATCAGCCTGCAAGGCCTACGCGACAGCGCGCCGCTGGCGGCAATCGCCGAGGGTGTTCCAGGTACGACCCTGGTCGATCGGCCAGCGCAACTCAATCAGCTGTTTGCCGATACCAAGCTGCAGGCGGCCGTGCTGAAGGTGCTTGCCAGTCTGTTGATCTTCGCCCTGCTGTGCCTGCCATTCGGCGCCAGCGGTGCCTTGCGCTGTATCGCAGTGCCATTGCTGGCGGCATTGGCGAGCCTGGCCTGCCTGGGCTGGCTTGGACAACCGCTGACGCTTTTCGGGTTGTTCGGCCTGTTGCTGGTAACGGCCATCGGCGTCGATTACGCGATCCTGATGCGCGAGCGGGTCGGCGGTGCAGCGGTCAGCCTGGTCGGCACCCTACTAGCGGCGACGACCACCTGGCTGTCGTTCGGTCTGCTGGCTATTTCCAGCACACCGGCGGTGAGTAATTTCGGCCTCACGGTCAGCCTCGGGCTGGCATTCAGTTTTTTCCTGGCCCCCTGGGCCACCATCGAGCAAGACCCACCACCACATGCAGGGAGCCCCCATGGCGCCGCTTGAGTTGCAACACCGTGAAGTCGTGATCATCGGCGCCGGGCCGTCAGGCGCCATCGCCGGCGCGCTGCTCAAGCGCAAGGGGCACGACGTACTGATCGTCGAGCGGCAACGCTTTCCGCGTTTTTCCATCGGCGAAAGCCTGCTCTCGCACTGTCTGGATTTCATCGAGGAAGCAGGCATGCTCGAAGCAGTGCGCGCCGCAGGCTTCCAGACCAAGCATGGCGCGGCTTTCGGCTGGGGTGAGCGCTACACCGAATTCGATTTTCGCGACAAATTCACCGCTGGCCACGGCAGCACCTATCAGGTCCAGCGTGCCGATTTCGACAAACTACTGGCCGATCAGGCCGAGCTGCAGGGCGTGGATATCCGCTACGAGGAAGAGGTGACCGCCGCAGACTTCGGCGGCGAGCGACCCTGGCTGCAGGTGCGCCGGGCCGATGGCAGCGAATACCGCGTCGATGCCGCCTTCGTGCTTGATGCCAGCGGCTACGGTCGCGTGCTGCCGCAGCTGCTTGACCTGGAAGCGCCATCGGGATTCCCGGTGCGCAGGGCGATCTTCACCCACATCGAGGACCGTATCGACGACCCGTGCTTCGACCGCGAGAAGATCCTCATCACCACCCATCCCGAGCTGCGCGATGTCTGGTACTGGACCATCCCTTTCAGCAACGGTCGCTGCTCGCTAGGCGTCGTCGCCAGTGCTGAACGCTACGAGGGCCGGCCGGTGAACCTGGATGCCTGCCTGCGCGAGTTCGTTCTGGAAGCGCCGAACCTCAAGCGCATCCTCAAAAATGCGCAATGGGACACACCGGCACGGCTGATCGGCGGCTACTCGGCCAACGTCAAAAGCCTGCACGGTCCGGGGTTCGCGCTGCTCGGCAATGCTGCGGAATTTCTCGACCCAGTGTTTTCCTCCGGTGTGACGATCGCCATGCGCTCGGCACACATGGCCGCCGCCGTGCTGCATCGCCAGCTGAGCGGTGAGACGGTGGACTGGGAGACCGAGTTCGCCGCCCCGCTCAAGCGTGGGGTCGATACCTTCCGGACCTACGTGGAGGGTTGGTACGATTGCAGCTTCCAAGACGTGATCTACTACGAACACGCCCAGCCGGAGATCCGCCGGATGATCAGCTCGATCCTCGCCGGCTATGCCTGGGACGAAAAGAACCCCTATGTCGCCGAACCCAAACGCCGTCTGCGCGTACTGGCCGAACTCTGCGCGGCTGATGCATGAGTCGACGGGCATGAAGCGCCTGCTGGTCTGGCTGGCCGTCGTGCTGCTCGCCGGCTGTGCGGCGCGCGCACCGCTGCCGACACAGACACCCGCGCTGAATGTGCCGCTGCAACTGCACGTCCAGCGGCGCGGCAGCGAGCCGGCGGACTGGCTGCTGGTGATCCAGCGTGAAGGGCCGGCCCTGCGCTGGTCGCTGCTCGATCCGTTGGGCATCCCGCTCGCGCGGCAACAACTGCGCGACGGCGACTGGCACGCCGATGGGCTGCTACGACCCAATCCAGACGCTCGCGAACTGTTCGCCGCGCTGCTGTTCGCCTTGACCAGGCGCGACCAACTGGCCGCGTTGTATGGCGGTGAAGCCGAGCAGCATGACCCCGCTGAACGACAGCTGCGCCAGGCTGGCAGCGTACGCTGGCAAGTGCGCTATCGATCCGCACAGAGCTTTGAACTCGACGTGGCGCCGGGTCTGACCTATGGTGTCGCCCCCCTGCCCGAGACCACCGGAAACCAGCACCGATGATCGCCTACCTCAACGCCCTCGGCGTGATCTGTGCGCTCGGCAGCGGCAAGGCCGAAGTCGCCGCGCGCCTGTTCGACGGTGATGCCTCGGGCATGCAAGCCCACCCGCAGCCTGTGGCCGGCCGTCGACTGCCGGTGGGCGCCGTCCGCTGCGCACTGCCGCCATTGCCCGATGAAGATCCGCGTCATGCCACACGCAACAATCAGCTGTTGCTGGCTGCCGCGCTGGAGATCGAAAGCGATATCCGAAAAGCCATCGCACGTTACGGCCAGAGTCGTATCGGCGTGGTGCTGGGCACCAGTACCACGGGCATCCAGGAAGCCGCACAGGGTATTGCCGGCCTGCTGCGTGATGGGCAGTTTCCAGCCAGCTACCACTACGCGCATCAGGAACTTGCCGCGCCGGCCAGCTTTCTCGGCGAATGGCTGCAACTGGCTGGCCCCTGCTATTCGATCTCCACGGCCTGCACCTCCAGCGCCCGAGCGCTGCTCAGCGCCAAGCGTCTGCTTGATGCCGGCCTGTGCGACGCGGTGTTGTGCGGGGGCGTCGACAGCCTCAGCGATCTGACACTACAAGGCTTCAGCTCACTGGAAGCCACCAGCGAGACACTGTGCAATCCATTTTCACGCAACCGCAACGGCATCAATATCGGCGAGGCTGCAGCACTGTTTTTGATGACCCGCCAGGCCAGCGGCGGGAAAGCCATCGCCCTGCTCGGTGGCGGTGCGAGTTCCGATGCCCACCATATCTCGGCGCCTGATCCAGAGGGTCACGGCGCACTGAGCGCCATGCGCCAGGCACTGGCACAGGCAGGCTGCGCGGCTGAGCAGATCGATTATCTGAACCTGCACGGCACCGCCACGAGCCACAACGACGCCATGGAAAGCATCGCCGTGGCCGCGCTGTTTCCCCAAGGCGTGACCTGCTCATCGAGCAAGCCGCTGACCGGACACACCCTCGGCGCAGCTGGGGCGCTGGAGGCAGCGTTCTGCTGGTTGTCGCTGTCGCCATTCAACGCCGATCAGCAGCTACCGCCGCACCGCTGGGATGGCGAGCCCGATCCGGCGTTGCCGGCATTGCAGCTGGTAGCAGCGGGTTCACGCATGAATACAACAAGGCCACGACGGATGATGAGCAACTCCTTCGCCTTCGGTGGCAACAACATCAGCCTGATTCTGGGGGATGCACCGTGATCGACTGGCCCATCGCCGAGCTGCTGCCCCACGCCGGCGATATGATCCTGCTCGACGGGGTCGAGCGCTTCGACGACGACAGTGTGGAAGCCCTGCTACAGGTGCCTGCCGACGGTTTGCTCAGCGCCGCCGACGGCAGCCTGCCGGCATGGGTCGGCGTGGAGATCATGGCGCAGAGCGTAGCGGCCTTTGCCGGCTGCCGTGCACGCCAGGCCGGCCAACCGGTGGAACTTGGCTTCTTGCTGGGCACTCGCAACTACCAGTGCAATGTCGAATCCTTTCCAGTCGGCACCCAATTGCGCGTCCGCGCCATGCGTTCGCTACAGGACGACAACGGCATGGGCGTTTTCGAATGCCATCTCGACGGCCCCGGCATCCATGCTGAGGCGCGTCTGAACGTGTTCCGCCCGCCCGAAGTGGCGAGTTACCTACAAGAGCCTGCCCCATGACTGAAACCGTCCTCGTCACCGGCTCCAGCCGCGGCATCGGTCGCGCCATCGCGCTGCGCCTGGCCCAGGCTGGCCACGACATCGTGCTGCACTGCCGCTCGCGTCGCGACCAAGCCGAAGCGGTCCAGGCCGAGATCCAGGCGATGGGTCGCAGCGCGCGCATCCTGCAATTCGACATCGCCGACCGCACCGCCTGCCGGCGCGAGCTGGAAGCCGACGTCGACGCACACGGCGCCTACTACGGTGTCGTCTGCAACGCTGGTCTGACCCGCGACGGCGCCTTCCCGGCACTGAGCGACGACGACTGGGACCAGGTGCTGCGCACCAATCTGGACGGTTTCTACAACGTGCTGCAGCCCCTGACCATGCCGATGATCCGCCGCCGCCAGCCGGGGCGCATCGTCTGCATCACCTCGGTATCCGGACTGATCGGTAACCGCGGCCAAGTCAACTACAGTGCATCCAAGGCTGGCGTCATGGGAGCGGCAAAAGCCCTGGCAGTGGAGCTGGGCAAGCGCAGGATCACCGTCAACTGCGTCGCGCCCGGACTGATCGACACCGAGATGCTCGATGCCGAGCTCCCCATTGAGGAAATGCTGAAGATGATTCCGGCACAGCGTATGGGCACCGCGGAGGAAGTTGCCGGAGCGGTGAATTTCCTGATGTCTGGCGAGGCGGCGTATATCACCCGGCAGGTCATCGCCGTAAACGGAGGGCTGTGCTGATGAATGGCAAACGCGTGGTCGTTACCGGCATGGCCGGTATCACGTCGCTGGGCAGTGACTGGCCGAGCATCGAAGCCAATTTCAGCGCCAACCGTAGCGGCATCCGCCGTATGCATGAATGGGATCGCTTCACTGAACTGAATACACGCCTGGCGGGCCCTGTGGACGACTTCGTCGTACCGGCGCACTGGACTCGCAAACAGTTGCGCAGCATGGGCCGCGTGTCGCGGCTGTCGGTGCTGGCCGCCGAGCGCGCACTGGCTGACGCCGGCCTGCTGAACGACGCCACGATCCGCGATGGTCGCATGGGCGTCGCCTGCGGCTCGTCCACCGGCAGCACCGAGGAGATCAAGGCGTTCGGCAACATGCTGCTGAACTCGGTGGCCGACGGACTCAATGCCAACTCTTATATCCGCATGATGCCTCACACCACCGCGGCGAATATCAGCATCTTTTTCGGCCTCACCGGCCGCGTGATTCCCACCTCCAGTGCCTGCACCAGCGGCAGCCAGGGTATCGGCTACGCCTACGAGGCGATCAAGTTCGGACGCTTGCCGCTGATGCTCGCCGGCGGGGCCGAGGAGCTGTGCGCTACCGAGGCGATGGTTTTCGACGCGCTCTACGCCACCAGCCTCAAGAACGACGCACCGCATACCTCACCACGTCCCTATGACAGCGATCGGGACGGCCTGGTGATCGGCGAAGGCGCCGGCATGCTGGTGCTCGAGGAGCTGGAGCATGCCCTGGCGCGTGGGGCGAAGATTCATGCCGAGCTTGTCGGCTTCGGCAGCAATGCAGACGGCCAACACGCGACCAAACCCGAGCAGCTGACCATGCGCCGGGCCATGGAGCTGGCCCTGGAAGACGCAGGTCTCGCGCCTGCTGCCATCGGCTACGTCAATGGCCACGGTACGGCCACCGAACAGGGCGACATCGCCGAAACCCTGGCCACCCAGGCGCTGTTCGGCAGCCGCATGCCAATCAGCTCGCAAAAGTCTTTCCTCGGCCACACGCTGGGTGCCTGCGGCGCGCTGGAATCCTGGTTCAGCATCGAAATGCTCAACCGCGACCACTACATCCACACACTGAATCTGGATGCCGTCGACGCGCGCTGTGGCGAACTCGACTATTTGCGGGGCGCGCCGCGCACCATGCAGCACGAGTACGTGATGAACAACAATTTCGCCTTTGGCGGGATCAACACTTCGCTGATCTTTCGCCGCTGGCCCTGAGGGCTTCCCCCAACAACAACGCTAGGAAAAAACAGATGAAGACAACCGCATGGATCGGCGCTGCACTTGCGCTTCTGGCTGTACCTGGTATCAGCCACGCCCGCGATACCACTCACTACCTGCCATTCGACGCTGTCGTAGCTGAAGCAACCCAGGCCGGACGCCTGGACGGCAGCGTGAAGTTCTTCCTGGCAGGCAAGACGCCTTCGAGCGCCAAGGTCGTGCGCAGCGGTGTCACCACTAGCAAGAAGACCAATGCCTTCAACAAGACCGACGAGGGCGCATGCAACTGGGCCCTGCAATCGGCGCTCATCGCGATGCAGCAGGCAGCCAAGGCCGCCGGTACCAACGCCGTGGTGAACATCGCCAGCAACTACAAGCACGTCGAGTACAAGGACAGCCAGAAGTACGAATGCCATGCCGGGGCTATCATGGCCGGTGTCGCACTCAAGGGCGATCTGGCCAACGTCAAGTAAGCGCCACGGGCGGGTGCGCTGGAGCAGTGACTCGCCCGTAAACAGCCAGGCTGCTAGCGGGCCGGAACGATTGGCGACGCCGTCGAGTCCACTGACCATCAGTGACCTCACAGGAGCGCCTCATGTTTGACAAGTCCTCGCATACCTTCGAAATCAACTACATCTACCAGAACGACCCGCGCGCCGACACTTACGATGCGGATGTCGACAACCTGTCCCAGGGCGAGGCCGCGCGCCATCTCATCCAGTTGCACAATGGCGACGCCGAGAACAGTTTGGTAATGCCCAAGGCCGATGCCGAGGAGGGCCAATTGCTTGAGCAAGCCGAGGTCATGGGCATCACTGACATTCGCGTGACCCGTGTGCCCAAACAGGACAAGGGCGAAACGCCCGCTCATCACAAGCAGCCCTGAAGCACCGCTGCGGTTTACATGGCTAACGCTGACTCAACGCCTCACGCGTTACCAGATCCATGAAAGCCTGCGCCAGGGGCGACTGCTCCTGGCGGCGCTTGACCAGCCACACGGCCGTGGTGGCGTCCTTGTCCAGCAGCGTACGGAACCTTACGCCATCGATGCGTATACGCCGAAAGGATGCCGGCAGCACCGAAACGCCCAGCCCTGCAGCAACCAACCCGATGATGGTCAGCGCCTCGTTTGCCTCCTGCGCAATCCGCGGACTGAACCCGGCCTGCCGTGCCAGGTTGAGCAGCTGGTCGTAGAGCCCGGTACCGTAACTGCGGGGAAAGAACACGAAAGGTTCCTCGGCCAGTTCCGCCAGCGCCAGACCCTCCTCCCCCACCTCGGCAAGCGGATGCCCGGCATGCATCAACGCCACCAGCGGCTCGCTGAACAGTTCCACCGTCTGCAGGCCAGGCGGCAAGGCGAAGGGACGAATCATGCCGACCTGCAGCGTCTCGTCCTGCACCGCGTCGATCACCTGTTTGCTGGTCATTTCCTGCAGTGCAAGGTGCACCGCCGGAAATGCTTGGCGAAAAGCCAGGATCGCCCGCGGCAGAATCGAGGTGAACGGCGCTGATGACGTGAAGCCGACCTGCAACTCGCCGATCTCACCCTGCTCGGCACGCCGCACCACATCTACCGACTTGTCCACCTGAGCCAGGGTGCGCCGTGTCTCGTCGAGAAATAGTCGCCCGGCATCGGTCAGCGACACCCGACGGTTGGTCCGATCGAACAAGCGCACGCCCAGCTCCTGCTCCAGTGCCTGGATCTGCTGACTAAGCGGCGGCTGCGAGATGCGCAGCAGCTCGGCGGCACGTCCAAAGTGCAACTCCTCGGCTACCGCGACGAAATAGCGTAGATGTCGCAGCTCCATGAGCCCTCCAAACGATTCGTAAAACATATCATTTGGGTCGAATAATATATTGGATAGCTCAAATAAAGCTCCCTATCATTCGCCTCATAAACCTAATCAAATGCGCCCTCGCCCGCTTTTCAAACGATGAATGCAGGCGCTACGGGCAAACGTTTGGTCGGAAAAAATGTATTCCTTAGAGGCCATGATCTTGAACAGCACGCAGTGCGCCGCAGGCGCGCCGGCAGATACGAAAGACAGTCCCGCGCCACTCCTCTACACCGAAAAAGGTACTCCGCGCTTTACACGTACGGCGCTGGCATTGTTCGCCGCAGGCTTCGCCACTTTCGCCTTGCTTTACTGCGTACAGCCGATGATGCCCATGCTGTCCCACGCGTTTGGCATCAACGCGGCAGAAAGCAGCCTGATTCTTTCGCTCTCGACTATCACGCTGGCTCTCGGCCTGCTGATAACCGGACCGATTTCCGACTCCATTGGCCGCAAACCAGTGATGGTCGCCTCGCTGCTGGCCGCAGCCCTGTTCACCCTCGGCAGCGCCCTCGCGCCTAGCTGGGAGAGCGTACTGCTCATGCGCGCAATGGTCGGATTGGCCCTTAGCGGCGTTGCCGCCGTGGCCATGACCTACTTGAGCGAAGAGATCCACCCCCACCACCTGGGGTTGGCGATGGGGCTGTATATCGGTGGCAATGCCATCGGCGGCATGAGCGGACGGCTACTGAGTGGTGTGTTGGTCGACTACCTGTCCTGGCACAGCGTGCTTGGCTTGATGGGCGGCCTCGCCCTATTGGCAGCGCTGCTGCTCTGGCGATTCCTCCCTGATTCGCAACATTTCCGCCCTCGCCAGCTGCGCCCACGCGGACTGGTGCAGGGCTATGCCATGCATTTTCGTGATGCCGGCCTGCCCTGGCTGTTCCTGCAGGGCTTCCTGTTGATGGGCAGCTTCGTCACCCTTTTCAACTACATCGGCTATCGCCTGCTAGCAGCACCCTTTCAACTAAGCCAAACCATGGTCGGGCTTCTGGCAGTGGTCTATCTGTCAGGCATCTACAGCTCGGCCCAGGTCGGCGCCCTGGCCGATCGGTTCGGCCGCCGTCGGGTGTTCTGGGTGGTGATATCGCTGATGCTTGTCGGGATCGCCCTGACCCTGTTCGATCAGCTGCCGATGGTGCTGATGGGCATGTTGCTATTTACTTTCGGCTTCTTTGGCGCTCATTCAGTCGCCAGCAGCTGGATTGGGCGGCGCGCAAGGCAGGCACGGGGCCAAGCATCGTCGCTGTATCTGTTCAGCTACTACTTAGGCTCCAGCATCGCCGGGACCCTGGGCGGCTTCTTCTGGCACGCGGCAGGCTGGGATGGTGTCGGTCTTTTCATCGCCTCACTGCTGCTGATCTCGCTCGCTGTGGCGCTACATCTGGCGCGGCTACCGGCATTGCCCGAGCGGCAGACGGCGCACTGACCGCGAAAGTAAAACGCCCCGCTAAGCGGGGCGTTTGTTTACTGCGTGTAAATCAGCCGTGGTATTGCGCCGACAGCTCGTGCACCGATTCGATGAAGGCGCCGGCATGAGCCGGGTCGACTTCCGGCGTGATGCCGTGGCCCAGGTTGAACACGTGGCCCTCGCCATGGCCGAAGCTGGCCAGAATGCGTGCCACCTCGGCACGGATGGCATCGGGCTTGGCGTAAAGCACGCTCGGGTCCATGTTGCCCTGCAGGGCAACCTTGTCGCCAACGCGACGACGCGCCTCGCCGATGTCGCAGGTCCAATCCAGGCCAAGTGCTTCGACGCCCACCTCGGCCATCGACTCCAGCCATAGGCCGCCGCCCTTGGTGAACATGATGACCGGCACACGACGGCCGTCATGCTCGCGAATCAAACCATCGACAATCTTGCGCATGTAAGCTAGGGAGAACTCCTGGTACGCCGCCGCCGACAGGCTGCCGCCCCAGGAATCGAAGATCTGCACCGCCTGAGCGCCAGCCAGGATCTGGCCGTTGAGATAGCTGGTGACCGATTGGGCCAGCTTGTCCAGCAGAGCGTGCATAGCCTGCGGGTTTTCGTAGAGCATGGCCTTGGACTTGCGGAAGTCCTTAGACGAGCCGCCCTCGACCATGTAGGTCGCCAGAGTCCATGGGCTACCAGAGAACCCGATCAACGGCACACGGCCATTGAGTTCGCGGCGGATAGTGCGCACCGCATCCATCACATACCCCAGGTCTTTCTCTGGGTCGGGGATCGGTAGCGCCTCGATGTCCGCCATGGTGCTCACTACTTTCTTGAAGCGCGGCCCCTCACCAGTCTCGAAATACAGGCCCAGGCCCATGGCGTCCGGTACGGTGAGGATGTCGGAAAACAGGATCGCAGCGTCCAGCGGGTAGCGCTCCAGCGGCTGCAGGGTTACCTCACAGGCGAGCTCGGGATTCATGCACAGGCTCATGAAGTCACCGGCCTTGGCGCGGCTAGCCCGGTACTCGGGTAGATAGCGACCGGCCTGGCGCATCATCCACACCGGGGTGACATCGACAGGCTGCTTGAGCAGGGCGCGGAGGAAGCGGTCGTTCTTCAAGGCGGTCATGGCAGGATTCCAGCGTAAAAGTGCCGTGCATTGTCGCAAAGCGGAAAAAAAAAGGCACGGCGAGCGCCGTGCCATTTCGCTATGGGCTTGATTCAAATCAGGCCACTCCGGACACCTTCGGCGCCCGGCGATACCCGATTAGACGCCGAGATAGTCCATGATGCCCTCGGCAGCCTGACGACCTTCGAAGATCGCCGTCACCACCAGATCGGAGCCGCGGACCATGTCGCCGCCGGCGAAGATCTTCGGATTGCTGGTCTGGTGCTTGAACTGGCCGACCTCAGGTGCCACAACGCGGCCCTGGTTGTCGATCTGGATGCCCTGGGCTTCGAACCACGGCGCCGGACTCGGCCGAAAACCGAAGGCGATGACCACGGCATCGGCGGGCAGCACCTGCTCGGAGCCCGGAATTGGCTCGGGGCTGCGGCGGCCGCGGGCGTCCGGTGCGCCAAGACGCGTCTCGACCACCTTGACGCCCTCGACCTTGCCTTCGCCAACGATAGCGATGGGCTGGCGGTTGAAGAGGAACTTCACGCCCTCTTCCTTGGCGTTCTTCACTTCACGACGCGAGCCCGGCATGTTCGCCGCATCACGACGGTAGGCGCAGGTCACGCTCTTGGCACCCTGACGGATGGAGGTGCGATTGCAGTCCATCGCTGTATCACCGCCGCCCAGCACCACGACCTTCTTTCCCTTCATGTCGATGAAGTCCTCGGCGGACTTCTCGAAGCCGAGGTTGCGGTTGACGTTGGCGATGAGGAAATCCAGCGCGTCGTAGACGCCCGGCAGGTCCTCACCGGGGAAGCCGCCCTTCATGTAGGTGTAGGTACCCATGCCCATGAACACGGCGTCGTAATCGGCCAGCAGCTGGTCGATGGTGATGTCCTTGCCCACCTCGGTGTTCAGACGGAACTCGATGCCCATGCCACCGAAGATCTCGCGACGACGGCTGAGTACGGTCTTTTCCAGCTTGAATTCGGGGATGCCGAAGGTCAGCAGACCACCGATCTCGGGATTCTTGTCGAACACCACCGGGGTCACGCCGTTGCGCACGAGAATATCGGCACAGCCTAGGCCTGCCGGGCCGGCACCGATGATCGCAACCTTCTTGCCGGTCGGCTTGACCTTGGACATGTCCGGGCGCCAGCCCATGGCGAAGGCGGTATCGGCAATGTACTTCTCCACCGAACCAATGGTCACTGCGCCGAAACCGTCGTTCAGGGTGCAGGCACCCTCGCAGAGGCGATCCTGCGGGCAAACGCGACCGCAGACTTCCGGCAGAGTGTTGGTCTGGTGCGCCAGCTCGGCCGCAGCGAGGATGTTGCCCTCGGAGACCAACTTGAGCCAGTTGGGGATATAGTTATGGACCGGGCACTTCCATTCGCAGTACGGGTTGCCGCAACCCAGGCAACGATGGGCCTGCTCGCAAGCCTGCTGCGGCTTGAAGGGTTCGTAGATCTCGACGAACTCCTTCTTGCGCTGGCGCAGCAGCTTCTTCTTCGGATCCTTGCGCCCGACCTCGATGAACTGGAAGCCGTTATTCAGACGTTCAGTCATTTCAAAACCTCTCAACAGCAGCCGTAGGCAATACATACGGCCGCAAGACAATCAGGGTAAGCAGCGGCCCCGCCGAGGCTGGGGCCGCTGCCTGAAGCGGCTTATTGTTATTGCGGGTTGGCCCGGGTGCTCGACAGCAGCGAAGCCAGGTTGGCCGCCTTGGGCTTGACCAGCCAGAAACGACGCAGGTAATCGTCGAGATTATCCAGCAGTTCAGCCCCCCACTCACTCGCAGTTTCAGCAACATATTCGCGCAGGACACCCTGCAGATGGCTGCGATAGGCTTCCATCGCCTCACCAGTGATGCGCTGCAGGTTGACCAGCTCGTTGTTCACGCGGTCGATGAAGCTGTTGTCCATATCCAGCACATAGGCAAAACCGCCAGTCATGCCCGAACCGAAGTTGTGCCCGGTCTTGCCGAGTACGCAGACGAAGCCACCGGTCATGTACTCGCAGCAATGATCGCCCGTGCCCTCGACGACCGCATGCGCGCCGGAGTTGCGAACTGCGAAACGTTCACCCGCAGTGCCCGCAGCAAACAGCTTGCCGCCGGTCGCCCCATATAGGCAGGTGTTGCCGATGATCGCCGAGTCCTGTGAGCGATAGGCAGCCCCTTGCGGAGGTGTGACCACCAGCTTGCCACCAGTCATGCCTTTGCCGACGTAGTCGTTGGCGTCGCCTTCCAGATACAGGTTGAGGCCGCCGGCGTTCCAAACACCGAAGCTTTGCCCAGCTGTACCCTTGAAGCGGAAGGTGATCGGCGCACCCGCCATGCCCTGGTTGCCGTGCTGCCGAGCGATCTCGCCGGAGACACGAGCACCGATGGAACGGTCACAGTTACAGATTTCCAGCTCGAATTCGCCACCGCTCTTGGCATCAATGGCGCCTTTGGCCAGCTTGACCATTTCTTCGGCCAGCAGCCCCTGATCAAACGGCGGGTTCTTCTCAACCAAGCAGAACTGCGGCTTGTCGGCGGAGATGTTGCTGCTCCCGAGCAGCGGCGTCAGATCGAGATTGTTCTGCTTGGCCGTTTCACCCGGCAGCACTTCGAGCAGATCGGTACGGCCGATCAGCTCGCCCAGGCTACGCACGCCCAGCTTGGCCAGCCACTCGCGGGTTTCCTCAGCGACGAACTGGAAGAAGTTGACCACCATATCGACGGTGCCGATGAAATGATCCTTGCGCAGCTGCTCGTTCTGCGTAGCAACGCCAGTGGCGCAGTTGTTCAGATGGCAGATACGCAGGTACTTACAGCCCAGGGCGATCATCGGCGCGGTACCGAAGCCGAAGCTCTCGGCACCGAGGATCGCAGCCTTGATCACGTCCAGCCCCGTTTTCAGACCGCCATCGGTTTGCACCCGGACCTTGCCACGCAGATCGTTGCCGCGCAGCGTCTGGTGGGTTTCGGCCAGGCCTAGCTCCCAAGGCGACCCGGCATAACGGATCGAGGTCAGCGGCGAAGCGCCGGTACCGCCGTCGTAACCGGAGATGGTGATCAGATCAGCATAGGCCTTGGCCACGCCAGCGGCGATGGTGCCGACGCCAGGCTCGGCCACCAACTTGACCGAAACCAGCGCCTGCGGGTTGACCTGCTTGAGGTCGAAGATCAGCTGTGCCAAATCCTCGATGGAGTAGATATCGTGGTGCGGCGGCGGCGAGATCAGCGTGACGCCCGGTACCGCGTAGCGCAGTCGAGCGATCAGGCCGTTGACCTTGCCACCGGGCAGCTGGCCTCCCTCACCGGGCTTGGCACCCTGGGCAACCTTGATCTGCAGCACTTCGGCGTTGACCAGGTATTCCGGAGTCACACCGAAGCGGCCGGTGGCGACCTGCTTGATCTTCGAGCTACGCTCGGTGCCGTAACGCGCCGGATCTTCACCGCCCTCACCGGAGTTCGAGCGCGCGCCGATGCGGTTCATTGCAGCAGCAATGGCTTCGTGGGCTTCCGGCGATAGCGCGCCAAGGGAAATACCGGCAGAGTCGAAACGCTTGAGAATGGCCTCCAGCGGCTCGACCTCTTCCAGCGTCAGCGGCTGCTCAGCTACCTTGACCTTGAGCAGGTCGCGCAACATGGCCACTGGACGCTGGTCGACCAGCGCGGTGTATTCCTTGAAGCGGCTGTAATCACCGCTCTGCACCGCCATCTGCAACGCACTGACCACGTCGGGGTTGTAGGCGTGGTATTCACCACCGTAGACGAACTTCAGCAGACCGCCCTGCTGGATAGGCTTGCGGCTGCTCCAGGCTTCGGCCGCGAGCGCCTTCTGTTCAGCCTCAAGATCCTCGAAGCGCGCGCCCTTGATACGACTGGCGACACCGCGGAAGCTGAGCTCGACGATCTCGTCGGACAAACCAACAGCCTCAAACAGCTGCGCCCCACGATAGGAGGCGATGGTCGAGATGCCCATCTTGGAGATGATCTTCATCAGCCCCTTGGAGATGCCCTTGCGATAGTGTTTGAACACTTCATAGAGATCGCCCAGCACTTCACCAGTGCGGATCAGATCGCCCAGCACCTCGAAAGCAAGGAACGGATAGACCGCAGTCGCGCCGAAACCGATCAGCACCGCAAAGTGATGCGGGTCACGGGCCGTGGCGGTTTCCACCAGGATGTTACAGCTGCAACGCAGGCCGGTATCCACTAGACGATGGTGAACCGCGCCCACGGCCAGCGAAGCATGAACCGGCAGTTTGCCTGGTGCGATATGACGATCGCTGAGTACCAGCAGGACCTTACCGCCACGCACGGCTTCCTCGGCCTGGTCGGCGATATTGCGAATCGCCGCCTCAAGGCCAATGGTCTCGTCGTAATTCAGGTCGATTACCAGACGCTCGAATCCCGGACGCTCCAGATTCATGATCGTGCGCCACTTCGCCGGCGAGATCACCGGTGTGGTCAGAATCGCGCGATTGGCGTGCTCGGCGGTTTCCTCGAAGACATTGCGCTCGGCGCCCAGGCAGGTTTCTAGCGACATGACGATGGCTTCACGCAGCGGATCGATCGGCGGGTTAGTGACCTGCGCGAACTGCTGACGGAAATAGTCGTAGGGCGAGCGCACGCGACGCGACAGCACGGCCATCGGCGTATCGTCACCCATCGAGCCGACCGCTTCCTGGCCCTGCTCGGCCAGCGGGCGCAGCACCTGGTCACGCTCCTCGAAGGTGACCTGGTACATCTTCATGTACTGCTTGAGCTGGTCGGCATCGTAGAAGGCCGAACCATGGTCGTTGTCGTCCAGGGTCGACTGGATGCGCAGGGCGTTCTGCCGCAGCCACTTCTTGTAGGGCTGCTGTGCCTTGAGGCGGTTGTCGATGTCATCGGTGTGCAGCACCTTGCCGGTGTGGGTGTCCACGGCGAGGATCTGCCCCGGCCCGACGCGGCCCTTGGCCAGGACATCCTCGGGCTTGTAGTCCCAAACGCCAACTTCGGACGCGAGGGTGATGTATCCGTTCTTGGTGGTGACCCAGCGGGCCGGGCGCAGCCCGTTGCGGTCGAGCAGGCAAACCGCATGTCGACCGTCGGTCAATACCACGCCAGCCGGGCCGTCCCAGGGTTCCATGTGCATGGAATTAAATTCATAGAACGCCCGCAGATCGGGGTCCATGGTTTCTACGTTCTGCCAGGCCGGCGGGATGATCATGCGTAGCCCGCGGAACAGATCCATTCCGCCGGTGACCAAGAGCTCAAGCATGTTGTCCATGCTTGAGGAGTCAGAGCCGGTGCGGTTGATCAGCGGCGATAGGGTCTCGAGATCAGGCAGCAGCTCGTTAGCGAACTTCAGGCGACGTGCCTGCGCCCAGTTGCGGTTGCCGGTGATGGTATTGATCTCACCGTTGTGTGCGAGAAAGCGGAACGGCTGGGCCAGGCGCCATTGCGGCATGGTATTGGTGGAGAAACGCTGGTGAAACACGCAGATAGCGGTCGCGAGGCGCTCATCACCCAGGTCGGGGTAGAACTGCGCCAAGTCGGCGGGCATCATCAGGCCCTTGTAGATGATGTCCTTGTCGGAGAGGCTGCACACGTAAAAGGCGCTGTCGTCAGCGAGGGCGACCTCGGCCCGGCGGCGCGCGAAGAACAGCTTGATGCCGAACTCGCGCTCATCCATTCCGTCGCCGGAGACGAACACCTGCTCGATGCGCGGCAAGCGTTCCAAGGCCAGCTGACCCAGTACGCTAGTATCGACCGGGACTTCGCGCCAGCCGACCAGAGTCAAGCCTTGAGCGGTGATTTCTTCGCTCAGACGAGTCCGCGCTTGTTCAGCTTTGGTGGCGTTCGGGTCCAGAAAGATCATCCCGACGGCGTACTGCGCAGGCAGTTCGGCGTTGAAATGCTCCCGCGCCATGGCGCGCAGGAAGGCGTCAGGCTTCTGCATGAGCAGACCGCAGCCGTCACCCGTTTTACCATCGGCATTGATGCCGCCACGGTGAGTCATGCAGGTCAGGGACTGAATGGCAGTCTTTAGCAGGTGATGGCTAGCTTCGCCCTGCATGTGGGCAATCAGACCGAAGCCGCAGTTATCCTTGAACTCTTCAGGACGAAAAAGACCTGCTCTCATAGGCACTCCACCAGCTAAATTCGTTGTAAATCAACCCCTTATTGACGGGAAGAGAATCACCCCGTCATTCACGTGGGCAAAAGGGGGAGCAGTTTACAAAGCTAGCTAGAGCGACACAATTTATTTTTGCAAGCCCCAAAAAGGTGCATAACGCACTTTTTTAGGGCATTTTTTAACGCTTCTCTGTCATTTCCTGCTGCACGCTGGAAAAACTACGCACCCAAGGTTTGCCAGCCTGCAACGAAGCGGGCAGCGATTTCACGGCTGCAACCGCCCCGGCACGATTGGCAAAATTGCCGTATGTGACGACGTAGAGCGGCTTGCCTTCATGCGTCTTGGCAAAATAGCGGTAGTTACCTCCGTGCTGCTGGACAACTGCCTGAGCATTCTTTTCGACACGCGTACCTAAAATCTGAATCAGATAATTGCTCCCCGGTTGACTGGCATACCACGCGCCATTCCCTGAGGCCGAAGGCGTTGCGGAAGTTGCCGGGGCCGGGCCCGCGACATTCGGTCGCACCGGAGGCGAAGCAGGTGCTGGTGCTGGAGCAGGCGCAGTCACCACAGGCGGCGTCGGAGCTCCTTCTGAAGCCTGCTCTGCAGGTGCAGGTGCAGGTGCAGGTGCAGGTGCAGGTACTGTAGGCGGCTTCACCTCGGGCAACATCACATCGCCCTCATCCTCGCCGCCTGCTGCTGCGGCCAGCGGCTCGCGAATCACCGGCTGGGCATCACCACCAAGCGGGAGAGATGTGGAACGTTCTTCAGCATCGAACTGAATGGCCGTCTGCTGATCCTGGCCGCCACCACCCTCTGCCGATGAGGTTTCGAGTGGCAGACGAGTCACGTCAGCGGAGCTGGGCCGCTCCGGCTCACCGCTGCGGAGAAATAGAATTGCAACCGCAATAGCGGCGAGCACGGCAAACGCAGCCAGCAAATGCTTCTTTGGTAGAGCGATGCCAATAGCTTTTCCGCGCCCCCGGGTGCTTTGCATAGCAGACAGCAATTCGTCTCGAGCAATAACATTGATAGTCCCCGGCCAGCCTCCCGACTCCTCATGGATACGCCCGATCTGCTCGTCACTCAGGCATTCAATGCCACCTCCAGCCCCCTCCAGGCGCTGCGCCAGGTACTCACGAGTCTCGTCCTCTTCATAAGGTTGCAGCGCGATAGCGTGATAGCGCTCCGCCCCTTCACTCAAGGCCTCAAGCCGAGCAGCCAGGGCAGGCTCACCAAACAGGAATACATGCGGACGAGCCTCGGGGGTGCCCACAGCGAGACGCAACAAGGTCTCTACCGCTGCGCCCGTCAGTTGCTCGGCGTCATCGACCAGCAGGTAGACCTCCTGACCGGTCAACGCCAGCTGGATAATCTGCGCCATCACGCCTTCGAAATCAGCGCCCTGGCTATTCAGCGCCTGTGCAATCTGAGCAAGCAATGCGCTGGCATCGGTAGTTGCATGCGGCGTAATCACCACACTCTGAACTGACTGCTTGTTGCTGCTCGCCACCAGCGCTTGCCGCAGCAAGGTTTTGCCACTGCCTTCTGGCCCGGTAACCAACAGCAGCAACTGGCTATACCGAGCCAGATGATGCAGCTGCCCAAGCACAGGCTTGCGCTGCGCAGGAAAGAACTTGAAACCCGGAACGCGAGCGGCGAAAGGGTCATGGCTGAAGCCATAGTGGTTCAGAAACGCGTCGTCCGCAGACAAACTGGTCATGGAAATTTTCTTAAGCTCCCAGATGTTCCGTCATAGCGCCATAGTTGGCACTCAAGGTGGTTTCTAGCACGTCACGAGGAAAGTCTCCGGTTACAACAGCCTCACCCATCTGCCTTAGCAGAACCAAGCGAAGCCGGCCGTCCAAGACCTTCTTATCGACGGCCATGTGCTCGAGGAAGTCCTGCGGCCGCATTTCCGATGGGGGCACAACGGGCAGCGCCGCTCGTTGCAGCAACCTGATGGCCCGATCACGATCTGCCTGCCCGATCCACCCCAGCTGACAAGACATCTCCAGCGCCATCACGGTTCCCGCCGCCACTGCCTCTCCATGCAGCCAGACGCCATAGCCCATGTGAGTCTCGATCGCATGGCCGAATGTGTGGCCCAAGTTGAGGGTCGCACGCACGCCAGACTCGCGCTCATCGGCATTCACCACCTTGGCTTTTGCGATGCAGGAACGGTGAATCGCCTCAGTCAGGGCAGCCGAATCGAGCGCCCGCAGTCGATCGATATTCGCTTCAAGCCAGCCGAGAAAAGGCTCATCACAGATAAGCCCGTACTTGATTACCTCGGCTAGACCTGCGGACAGCTCGCGGGGCGGCAGGGACTTCAGCGTAGTGGTATCGATAACGACCGCACGAGGCTGATAGAACGCACCGATCATGTTCTTGCCCAACGGGTGGTTGATGCCGGTCTTGCCGCCTACGGAAGAGTCCACCTGCGATAACAACGTAGTGGGCACCTGAATGAAATCCACACCACGTTGATAGCTGGCAGCAGCGTAGCCAGCCATGTCGCCGATAACGCCACCGCCAAGCGCGATGATTGTCGTGTGGCGATCATGCCGAGCACCGAGCAAGGCGTCGAAAATAAGCTGGAGAGTCTGCCAGTTCTTGTAGCCTTCTCCGTCAGGGAGGATCACCGGTGTGACGGCGTAATCGCAAAGGGTTTGCATCAGACGATCAAGATAAAGCGGTGCAACCGTTTCGTTGGTAACGATAGCTACCTGCCGCCCACGGATCTTGCCGCCAAAAAGCTCGGCGCGATCGATCAGCCGCTCGCCGATATGAATGGGATAACTTCGCTCACCGAGATCGACCTGAAGAGTCTGCATGGGGCCCCCGACAATAAAGGGGCTTAGGATAGCGCAGATTCGTCCCGGCTTTCACGAGGCGGTAATGACGCAAGCCGATCAAGAATCTCCATCACGACCAATCGTGGTGGGCGTTCGTCGGTTTCGATAATAATGTCCGCTATCGAGCGGTACAAGGGATCGCGAATGGCCATCAATCCGGCCAAAACGCCACGAGGATCATTTGCCTGCAACAGCGGCCGATTGCGGTCTCGAGAGGTGCGTTCGAGCTGCTGATCGACCGATGTACAGAGATAGATGACGCGCCCGCCAGAGCGAAGCGCCTCGCGATTATCCTCGCGCAACACCGCGCCACCCCCAGTGGCGAGAACCACGCCCTCGAGGTGACAGAGATCGGCGATCACTGCGCGTTCACGCTCGCGAAACCCCGCCTCCCCCTCCACATCGAAAATCAGAGGAATGCTAGCCCCGGTCCGCTGCTCGATCTCCTTATCGGAGTCCCTGAACGGCAGACGGAGTTCTTTGGCAAGCAAACGCCCGATGGTGCTTTTTCCAGCTCCCATCGGGCCTACGAGGATGAAATTGTGCAACGACTATTGGCCCACAGCGACCGCTCGATAATTGAGGATTCTAGGCGTTAGGAAGACTAGAAGCTCGGACTTTTTGTCTTCGACTATGTCTCGCCGAAACAAACGACCTACGAACGGCACGTCACCCAAAAACGGCACTTTTTCAATGCTGCTGATCTGGCTGTTGGAAAACACCCCGCCGATCACAATCGTCTCTCCGTCAGTCACCAGAACCTTGGCGTTGACTTCGTTCTTGTTAATGGGCGGAACACCATTCAGCGCATTAGCGAAATCAGGCGCGTCCTTGGTGACCTTAACCTCCATGATGATACGGTTGTCTGGAGTGATCTGCGGGGTCACTTCAAGCGAAAGCGCCGCCTCCTTGAACGAGGTCGAGGTAGCACCACTTGAGCTGGCTTCCTGATAGGGAATCTCAGAACCCTTTAAAATCTTGGCCGTTTCTTTATCTGCAGTTACAACTTTGGGCTGAGAGACAATTTCTCCATTCCCCGTCTTTTCCATTGCAGACAGCTGAAGATCCAGGATGCCGTGATCGGACACATACCCGATCCCAATGCCAGCGGTACTATTGGCTACTCCAAGATCGACAAATGGCACCGGAGCCAACGCGTCCTTTAAGGTGAAGTTACCTACCTTGTCAGTGCCTGGCAAACCCGCACGCCCTGTCTCTTCGTCAATCCCGATTGCCCCATCCTTACCGTAGAAGCCCCAATTATCATTGGTATAGCTGCCACCCCAGCGAACTCCAAGCGCCTTGTCGTAACCAACATTCGCTTCAACGATGCGCGCTTCGATCATTACCTGCCTTACTGGAATATCCAGCTGCGCCACAATGCGGCGTAGCTCATCCAGCCGCTCCTGCGTCTGATACGCAATAATGTTATTGGTGCGATCGTCAACCGCGATCGAACCGCGATCCTCAGCAACGCCGCCACTGCTAGTCACCGACTGGAACAAGCGCGCGATATCAGCAGCCTTGGCGTAGTTCACCTGCACAACCTCCCGACGCAGCGGAGCAAGCTCGGCGATCTGACGCTGGGACTCCAGCTCTTGTCGCTCGCGGGCCGCGATCTCGTCTGCGGGCGCCACAAGCAGTACGTTACCCACTTGGCGCTTATCCAGACCTTTGGTTTTCAACACCAGATCCAGAGCTTGGTCCCATGGAACGTTCTGCAGCCGCAGGGTGATATTGCCGCTCACCGTATCACTGGCCACCAGATTCAGATCAGTAAAATCGGCGATCAGCTGCAATACCGAGCGAACATCAATATCCTGAAAGTTTAGCGACAGTTTTTCACCCGAGTAGGCGAAGCGTTCTGCCTTACGCTTTTCAGCTTCATTCTCTGTAAGAGGCTTGACGCTAATGGTCAGTTTATTGTCCGTTTGATAGGCGAGGTAGTCATATCGACCGGTCGGTTCAATAGCGATGCTCACCTTTCCCGCTTGAGCGGTAGAATCTACAAACCTAACAGGCGTAGCGAAGTCCTGCACATCCAAACGAACGCGCAACGACTCGGGCAACTGGGTTTTGTCAAAGAGGACACGAATCTTTCCGCCTTGCTCCTCAATGGTAGAGCTTACCGACGGATCGGAAAGGGTAATGACGACGTTCCCAGCGCCATCGTCGCCGCGGCGAAAGTCGATATTATCGATCGCCTTACCCGAGTTCGCCGCCTTTGCAGGGGCGGGGGTAGTGACGGGGGCGACGGGAGCTGCGGGCACAGCAGCAGGCTTGCTAGCGCTTGCACTTTCACCGAGGACTACGAAGAGGTTATTGCCATCCACCCGCGTGGAATATGGCACAAGGGCGGTAAGGTTAACGATCAGACGTGTACGTCCCTGGGCCTCCACCACAGTCACGCTCCGAGCATTACCAACCCCGAGCTCGCGATTCTTCGCACCCAAATTATTAGAAACACCAGGAAGATCGAGCGCAATGCGCGCCGGCTGGTCCAGCGTATAACCACGCGGCGATGCCACAGGCTCGTCGAATGCCAACTTCAACTCGACACGATCGCCAGGCAGGGCAGCAACGTCTAGCGCGTTTAAATTGGCCGCCAAGAGCGTCGGTGAAATAAACGCCGCCAGCAGAGAAACGCCCAGGCGTGTAAGGGTACTGTTCATAAATAGCTTCCGTTGTGCAGACCGGTATAGGTTTTCCATGCTTTTGCCCCGCGCTAGGTGCGCTCTTTCAAGGTCAGACTGCGCGGGCGCTCTAGCCACCCACCCTCTCCATCAGGAACGATCTCCAATACATCCACGCCAGAATCGCTGATCTCGACGATGCGACCGTGGTTGCGCCCCAGATAGTCACCGATCTTGACCCGATGAACCCCATCGCCCCCCATGATCAAAGCGTATCGGCCACCGCCATTGGTCAGCGTGCCGACCATTGTGAAATTCTCGATATTGAAACCTTCAAGAAACTGCTTGACCCGAGCCTCATCAGGCTGAACATCCTTCGTTCCCCTTTGCCGCTGTGCCAGATCGAGCTTTACGGGCGGCTGGAAAGGATGTCGCAAAGCCGCAGCACTGTAGGTAAAAGCCTCGTATGGAATGAACGCCGGCAACGGCTCGATCGTTCCTTTTGGCTTAGCCCTAACTTCATCCAAGTATTGCTGCAGATCGCTGAAATCCGAGTTGCCACCGCAACCGGCCAGCACTGCCAGGCTCATGCCTAGCGCAGTGAGACGTCCCCTCCTCATTTCTGCAGCCCCTTGTCGTTGTAGCGATAAGTCTTGGCGACGATGCTCATCCGCAACTTCGATGTCGTTTCGTTCTTCTCGGGAACGATATCGAAATCGTGCAAAGTAACGATACGCGGAAGACTCGAAACGCCGCTCACAAAGGTGGCCAGATCGTGGTATCCGCCAACAACTTTTATATTGATTGGCAATTCGATATAAAACTGCTGAGCAACTTCCGGCTGCAATTTGATTTCCTCAAACTCCAAACCACTACCCAAACCTGTGCGAGTTATATCTTCCAGAAGCCCGGGCACCTCAGTGTCGCTCGGAAGCTGCCGAAGCAGAGCGCCGAACGACGTTTCCATTTCGGCCATCTGCTCTTTATATGCTTCGAGATTCGCCGCCTGAAAAGCTTTAGTCGAGAACTGTTGCTTTAGCGTAACTTCCTGCGCGCGCTGCTGCTCCAAACGCAACTGCAAATCCTGCAAATGAAAGTAATAGCCAAGACCAAGAACCACAGCGAGCAAAAACACGCCGGCTATAAACTTGACGGGAGCAGGCCAAGACCCCAGGTTATTCAGATCCAGCTCAGCAAAATCAACCTTACGCAGGCTTTCTAACGACTCGCCCAAGCTCATGGCTTCACTCCTTCCGTAGAGACCGCTGGCTGAGTCTGCTGCACCGTCAGCTGGAACACGTTCTCTTGATCAACAGCACCGGCAGTTACCGCCTTAACCTCATTCAGATTGGGTGACTCAAGCCACTCCGATCCATCAAGGTTGCGCATGAGGTTGGAAACCCGGTTATTCGACTCAGCAGCCCCCACAATGGCGATGTTTTTCCCGGTCATTTTCAGCGCCGTGAAATAAACACCGTCCGGCAAGGTCCGCACCAACTGATCAAACACGCGGCCAATAATTGGTCGGTTACCCTGGAGGTCCTGGATAATTTTCATGCGTTCCAGTAGCTGCTGCCGGCGCTCCCTCAGCTCTTTGATTTCTGCTATACGAGCATCCAGAACAGCTATTTCTTTTTTCACGAATTCATTTCGTGCGTTTTGCTGTTCTATCGCGCCCTGGAAATAACGATCACCGAGAAAAACCAGCCCCGCCGCCACGATAAGTACACCGACAAGAGAGGCCAGAAAACGCTGCTTGCGCTCTTCGCGCAGTTGCTCGCGCCATGGGAGTAGATTGATCTGCGCCATCAGTCGAAACTCCTCATCGCCAATCCGCACGCAATCATTAATGCGGGCGCATCGCTGGCCAGCGCACCAGCGTTGACCTTGCTACTCAAAGCCATATCGGCAAACGGGTTCGCAACTAGAGTTTGAGTGCCGATCTTTTGCTGGATCATGTGATCAAGTCCGGGGATGGAGGCAGTTCCGCCCGCAAGCAGAATGCAATCGACATCGTGAAACTGCCCGGCGGCGAAGAAGAACTGCAAGGAGCGCGAAACCTGCTGGACAACCGCTTCTTTGAACGGAAGCAGAACCTCACTGTCGTAGTCATCCGGGAGCCCACCTTGTTTCTTGGCAAGGCCGGCTTCCTCTTGGGAGAGGCCGTAACGCCGCTGGATTTCTTCGGTCAGCTGGCGACCGCCGAACAACTGCTCACGGGTGTAGATGGTACGACCGTTATGCAGAACGCTAAGCGTGGTCATGGTCGCGCCTATGTCAACAACCGCCACGGTCAACTCGTCGTGCCCTGCTCCCAATTGCGGGGCGAGCAGGCCGAAAGAGCGCTCAAGGGCATAGGCTTCGACATCGACTATCTTTGCAGTCAGCCCGGCCAAAGCCAAAGCAGCTTCGCGAATTTCAACGTTTTCCTTGCGGCAAGCAGCAAGCAGGACTTCGACCCGGCCCGGAGCGCGAGGGGCCGGCCCCTGAACCTCGAAGTCGATTGCAACCTCTTCCAGCGGGTAAGGAATGTACTGATCCGCCTCGATCTTCAGCTGGTTTTCGAGTTCTTCATCGGACAATCCAGCATCCATCTCGATGGTCTTGGTAATGACCGCGGAGCCAGATACTGCAACGACGGCTGACTTGCAGCCCGTCTTAGCCTTGGCAACAACTCGCTGTAATGCCTGCCCGACCCCTTCGAGCTCTGCAATATTCTTTTCGACAACGGCGTTCGGCGGAAGCGGCTCGACAGCATAAGCCTCGACACGGTACCGACTACCGGATCGACTTAATTCGAGGAGCTTGACTGAGGTCGAACTGATATCGATCCCAAGCAGCGTGTTCGCTTTCTTAGTGAGGAGCCCTAGCACGACCGATTTCCTATCTTTATCCGCAACTTACGGATTAATTATGTTTATCCACATTAGATAACAGCCTTGACAGAAGCGCAAATGGCTACCTGGCAAAAAAAACGCATATAATGTGAACGGTTTTCCCTTTCAGCATCGTCGCCGCTCCCCCCTCCCAAATCCTGGATTCCAAGAACCCCGATGCGCTTTTTGAAATTTCTTCTCTGGTCGTGCTTTGCAGTCTTTTGCGCGCTGTTGCTAAGCATCAGCGGTGCATTCCTCTACCTCAGCCCCAACCTTCCTTCGGTCGATTCCCTTCGCAGCATACAGCTACAGATTCCGCTGCGGGTCTACAGCGCCGACGACAAGCTAATCGCCGAGTTCGGCGAAATGCGACGCTCGCCGATCCGCTTCGACGACATCCCCGATGAATTCATCCACGCGCTGCTCGCGGCGGAGGACGATAACTTCGCCAATCATTATGGCGTCGACATAACCGGCCTGATGCGCGCTGCCACGCAATTATTGAAAAGTGGTCAGATTCAGACCGGTGGCAGCACCATCACCATGCAGGTGGCGAAGAATTACTTCCTGACCAGCGAAAGGAGCTTTTCGCGCAAGATCAACGAGATCCTCCTAGCCCTGCAGATAGAGCGCGAGCTCAGCAAGAATGAAATTCTCGAGCTGTACGTAAACAAGATCTATCTAGGCAACCGCGCATACGGCATCGAAGCCGCATCCCAGGTCTACTACGGCAAACCGATCTCGGAATTAAGCATCGCGCAGCTCGCAACGATTGCAGGCTTGCCGAAAGCACCCTCCGCCTTCAACCCGCTGGCAAACCCGACGCGCAGCCTGGAACGCAGGGACTGGATCCTGGGCCGTATGCACAGGCTCGGCAGACTGGATGAAACAACTTATCGGCAGGCCCTGGCAGAACCTGAGAGCGCCAGGTATCACGGCGCCGCACCGGAGCTGGACGCATCCTATATAGCAGAGATGGCGAGAGCGGAGATGGTGGGTCGCTTCGGTAGCGCAGCGTACACCGATGGTTTTCGGGTGCACACGACGGTTTCCAGTGAGCGGCAAATCGCAGCCAATATCGCACTCAACAGCGGATTGATCGAGTACGACCAGCGCCACGGGTATCGCGGGCCGGAAGCAAGCCTTGCAGAACTACCCCGAGATAGCTGGACCCAGGAATTGGCCAAACATAGAAGCCTGGCCGGACTGCACGCAGCGGCAGTCAGCCAAGTGGAAGACAGCGGGATTCTGGTACTTACCCGCGACGGAAAAGAGCACGCCGTAGCCTGGGACAGCATGAAGTGGGCTCGTCCGTTCCTTGGCACCAACAGCATGGGGCCGCGCCCGCAGCGACCTGCAGACGTTGTAAAGATTGGCGACGTCATACGCATCCGCTGGCATGACGAGGCGGCGTTATTCAGCCAGGTACCTCAAGCGCAAGCTGCGCTGGTATCACTTGATCCTCAGGATGGCTCGATCGAAGCACTGGCAGGCGGCTTCTCGTTCGGGCAAAGCAACTACAACCGAGCCATCCAGGCCAAGCGCCAGCCTGGCTCAAGCTTCAAACCGTTCATCTATAGTGCAGCCCTGGATGCCGGCTACACGGCGGCTAGTTTGGTCAACGATTCGCCTATCGTCTTCGTCGAACAAGGCATGGACCGCATCTGGCGCCCGAAGAACGACAACAATACGTTCCTGGGGCCGATTCGTATGCGCGAGGCGCTGTACAAGTCTAGGAATCTGGTTTCGATTCGCCTGCTGCAGACGCTAGGTATCGATCACACGGTCGATTACATCAGCCGCTTTGGGTTTAATCCGCAGGACCTTCAGCGCAATCTATCTCTTGCACTAGGTACTGCGACGCTTACACCAATGGAAATCACCGTCGGCTGGACGGCTTTTGCCAACGGCGGCTACAAAATCGAGCCATACCTCATCCAGCGCATAGAAGATCGAGAGGGCAACTTGCTTTTCGAGGCCAACCCTCCACGAGTTCCGACGCACCCGGAAGCACAGCCCTCGGAAGTAGAGATCAGCGCGGCGCCCGCGGACCGTCACAAGACTGATGGCGAGCCAGACACCGGGCCTCGGTTTGCAGAGCAGATTCTTGACGAACGCACCGCCTACATCATGACCAGCATGCTTCAGGACGTTATCAAGCGCGGTACAGGCCGCCGCGCGCTGGCCATGGGCCGGAACGATATTGCGGGCAAGACAGGCACCACCAACGACTCGATCGACAGCTGGTTTTCTGGCTACAACGCGGACCTCGTCACAACCGTATGGGCAGGATTCGACCAACCACAAAGCCTGGGTCGGCACGAATACGGCGGCACGGTCGCTCTGCCGATCTGGATGAACTATATGGGCGCAGTACTCAAGGACATGCCCGAGCACCCACCGGCCGAGCCGGACGGTCTGCTCAAGTTGCGCATCGACCCCGTCAGCGGCCGGGCTGCCACGCCAGCAACGCCAGATGCCTACTTCGAAGTCTTCAAGAGTGAAGATTCACCGCCCCCAATGGGAGAGTTCGATCCCACTTACCAAGCGCCGGGTAGCCCACTGCCTGCCGATGAAGCGGCACCGCTCGATCTTTTCTAAGCCGAGTGGCTTCATCGAGCAATAAAAAACCCCGCCATGGCGGGGTTTTTTTATTGCTTGCAGCTAATCAGCCATTGAACACGTCATTCACCGACTGAAGCGGATAGTGCGACGGATAAGGCAACGTCGCTGCGCCGCTCTCAATCGCAGCCTTGGCGACCGCATCGGAAACCAGCGTAATCAGGCGCGGATCCATCGGCTTAGGAATGATGTACTCGCGACCGAACTCCAGGCTATCCACGCCATAGGCTGCGGCAACTTCAGCAGGCACCGGCAACTTGGCAAGATCACGAAGAGCCAGAGCAGCAGCGATCTTCATTTCCTCGTTGATGCGCTTGGCCCGGACATCCAACGCACCGCGGAAGATGAACGGGAAACCGAGCACGTTGTTCACTTGATTCGGGTAATCCGAGCGGCCAGTCGCCATGATGACGTCTGAGCGGGTCGCATGCGCCAGCTCGGGGCTGATTTCCGGATCCGGGTTGGAGCAAGCGAAGACTACCGGATTCGCCGCCATGCGCTTGAGGCCTTCGGCGCTGAGCAGATTCGCGCCGGACAGACCGACGAATACATCGGCGCCTTCCAGAGCATCATCCAGCGTGCGCTTGTCCGTCTCGTGTGCGAACACAGCCTTGTACTGATTCAGATCGTCACGACCAGCATGAATCACACCCTTGCGGTCGATCATGAAGATGTTCTCGATCTTCGCACCCATGCTGACCAGCAGCTTCATGCACGAGGTCGCAGCCGCACCGGCACCAAGGCAAACGATCTTCGCCTGCTCAAGGGACTTGCCAGCAATCTCCAGCGCATTGAGCATGCCCGCTGCGGTGACGATGGCGGTGCCATGCTGATCATCGTGGAACACCGGAATGTCGCACTGCTCAATGAGCGCGCGCTCAATCTCAAAGCACTCCGGCGCCTTGATGTCTTCCAGGTTGATACCGCCGAAGGTGATCGAGATACGCTTGACGGTATCGATAAAGGCCTGCGGGCTCTCGGCATCGACTTCGATATCGAACACGTCAACACCGGCGAAACGCTTGAACAGTACGCCCTTGCCTTCCATCACCGGCTTGGATGCCAGCGGGCCAAGATTACCCAAGCCGAGAATAGCGGTGCCATCGGAGATAACCGCCACCAGGTTGCCTTTGCCGGTGTAGCGGTAAGCCAGCTCTGCATCGCGAGCGATCTCACGAACAGGCTCTGCTACGCCAGGGCTGTAGGCCAGAGAAAGATCACGAGCAGTGGCAGTTGGCTTGGTCAGCTCGACGCTCAATTTCCCAGGACGGGGCTTGGCATGGTATTCGAGCGCGGCAGTTTTCAGGTCAGTCATGTGGCATTTCCGCTTATTTTACTGGGACAGACAGGCGGTCGAGCATACGCCAAGAACAAGCGCACTCACAAGCCAGTCGGCGCGCACACTGTCAAGCCCAGGCCAATACGACTTTCCGGGTAGATTCGCAGCTGCGATGACAGAAGCGTCAGAGAGGCAGGCCCAACATGGCGGGATGAGTCACGCGCAGCATCCAGCGAGCCTGGCCTGCCGCAACCCGCCCGCGACGATCGACCACCCACCCTCTCAGCTCCAGCCTTTTGCCTGCAAGCGCTGTCAGCACGCGCAGGTCGAACGTGTCGAAAGCCGACGGCGGTATGTGCACGACCAGAGGCCCGTCCATCTCAAGCCAATAGCCGCCGCGATTACGCTCGACCCGCTCGACCTTGCCTTCGAGTAGCGTGAAGCCGCCCCGCCTCAGCGACTGCGGCGAGCGTGGTGCCAGCTTGCGCCAGATGCCGAGACGATCGTGGCGAGCCTGCTGCTCCGCTCGCTGATGACACGCTACCAATGCTGTGTTTGGCGCAACAGCGACCATGAAGCCAAGCCCCTCGGCAAGTAGCGTAGCCTCCAGGTTGCGCCCCCGGGCGTCGTAGGCATGGGCCAGAGTACGACCATATCGGTCTTTAGCCTCAGCCCCGGTTACGAGCCCCACCCGACCTTCGCTAGCCTGCACCAGCACCTGCAATCGCCGCTGCGCTGCCACGGCAAAAGCTTGCGGCTTGCGCCCTTTGCGACCCAATTCGGGTGTATCGATGCCGATCAGCCGAACGCTGCGGCCATCGACCAGGCGCAGCGTGTCACCATCAACTACCCGCGCGACCTCCACCGGCGCCAAGCGTCCGGGCGCTGGACAGAACGCCAGCGCTTGAACGTGCCAGAGGACGGAAACGAAAAAGGCGCCCACCAGGGACGCCTTTTTCATGTGCTCGGAAAACCCCATCGGATTCCCGGTACGCCGCCTTACTTGGCGCCGAACACACCGAAACGCTGCTTGAAGCGATCGATACGGCCGCCGGTATCCAGCACCTTCTGCTTGCCGGTGTAGAACGGGTGGCACTCGGAGCAAACGTCGATGCTCAGGTTCTTGGCCAGCGTGGAGCGGGTCTTGATGACGTTACCGCAGCTGCAGGTGGCTTCGATTTCGACGTAATTAGGATGGATATCGGCTTTCATGGTGAATCCTCTAGGATTGTGTGCCGCCACCCGACCCTATGTCGAGTACCGCACGAAGTAGGGCGCGAATCATACCAGAGCGCTAGGGTGATGCAAGCACAGGCGACCAGCGTAAAGCCCCCACCGATATGCGCTTACAGCCGGCGGCGGACAGCACGATCGTTTACCATCGCCGCTCATTGCCAAGGATCTTCGCGTGCCTTCTAGCATCCTCCGTCTGGCGCTGCCCTCGCCTTTGCGCCGCCTGTTCGATTATCTGCCACCTTTTGGCATCCCACGCACCGCCCTGCAACCGGGTATGCGCCTGCGCGTACCCTTCGGACGACGCGAAGTGGTCGGCATTCTGGTGGAGGTGACAGACCAGAGCGAGGTGCCGGCAGAGAAGCTCAAGCCAGCGCTGGAATTGCTCGATACCAAACCGCCCCTGCCCGCTCCACTGTTCAAGCTTTGCCTATGGACCGCCCAGTACTACCAGCACAGTCTCGGCGACACTCTGAGCTGGGCATTACCGGTTCTGTTGCGCCAGGGCGAACCCGCCGAGGCACGCCAGGAGCGCTACTGGCGCCTGGTGGACGGCGCCAGTCCCAGCGACCCACGGCTGGCCCGTGCGCCGAGACAGCGCGAAGCCCTGAAGACCATCGCCCAGCACGCTCATGGCTTGCCGCACGCGCTGCTCAGTAAACTGCAATTGAACAAGGACAGCCTCGACCTGCTGCTGGAAAAAGGCTTGGTGCGTGTCGAGTCTCGCCGCAGTAGCCCGCCCCGCGGCCACAGCGGCAGCTGGCTGCTGCAGGCCGAGCTCACATTAAACGCGCAGCAACGCGCAGCCTTCGAGGCAGTGAGTGCAGGCCTGGACGGCTTTCAAGCCTTCCTCCTGGCGGGGGTTACCGGAAGTGGCAAGACAGAGGTCTACCTGCAACTGATTCATCGCGTGCTGGAAGCAGGCAAGCAGGCGATGGTACTGATCCCGGAGATCAATCTGGGGCCGCAGACGCTGGCCCGCTTCGAGCAGCGCTTCAACGCGCGAATCGCTTTGCTGCATTCAAACATCAATGATCGCGAACGCCTTGATGCCTGGCTCGCTGCCCGCGACGGCGAGGCGGACATCATCATCGGCACCCGCTCGGCGTTGTTCACGCCAATGAAAAAACCCGGACTGATCATCATCGATGAGGAGCACGACGCCTCCTATAAACAGCAGGAAGGCCTGCGCTACCACGCCCGCGATCTGGCCCTGCTGCGCGCGCGCCAGGAGAACCTGCCGATAGTGCTCGGTTCGGCCACACCCTCATTGGAAAGCCTGCACAACGCACACAGCGGTCGCTACGCGCTGCTCAAGCTGACGCAACGGGCCGGCAATGCACAGTCGCCGCGCTTCCTACGCCTGGACGTAAAGAGCCGTCCGCTTGACGCCGGCATATCCGGCCCGCTGCAGCAGGTTATCGGACAGACGCTCGCGGCCGGGCAACAGGTACTGGTCTACCTCAACCGTCGTGGCTTCGCCCCTACCCTGCTCTGTCACGATTGCGGCTGGCTCAGCCAGTGTCCGCGCTGCGATGCGCGCATGACCTTACACCAACGGCACAACGAACTGCGCTGCCACCACTGCGGACATATTGAACGGCCGCCGCGCAACTGTCCGGACTGCGACAAGGTCGATCTACGTCCGGTGGGCGCCGGAACGGAACGCGCAGAGGAGCGCCTCGGCATTCTGTTTCCCGATTTTCCGGTACTGCGCATCGACCGCGACAGCACCTCGCGCAAGGGCGCGATGGAACAGATGATCAGCACCATCAATCGCGGCGAACCCTGCCTGCTGGTCGGCACGCAGATGCTTGCCAAGGGGCACCATTTTCCGCGGGTGACACTGGTGGCAATCCTCGATGCGGACGGCGGACTGTTCTCCGCTGACTTCCGCGCCAGCGAGCGAATGGCCCAGCTGATTGTTCAGGTCGCCGGACGCGCCGGACGTGCGGAGGAGCCAGGCAAGGTGATCATCCAGACGCACTTGGCCGACCACCCGCTGCTGGTGCAGCTGACAGAGCAGGGCTACTTCGCCTTTGCCGAACAGGCTCTGTCCGAACGCCGCGCAGCGGGCCTGCCACCGTTCAGCCACCTGGCGCTATTGCGCGCCGAAGCACAGAAGCCCGGACAGGCCGAGGCTTTCCTCGATGACGCCTGCGGCCTCGCCGAACAACTGCTTGAGCAACTGCAACTCAGCGGCATCGAGCTGCTCGGCCCGGTGCCCGCACCAATGGAACGCCGCGCTGGGCGCTATCGGGCGCAGCTGCTGCTGCAAGGTAATGCCCGTGCAACCCTGCACCGGCTGATGGGCGCCTGGGTGCCCATGCTCGAACAACTGCCTGGCAGTCGCGCCGTACGCTGGAGCCTGGATGTCGATCCGATCGATTTGTTCTGATCGACACGCACTGAAAATGCCGACTTTTCCGGTACTGCGCGCCACGCACCTTGAAGCCACACCCATCGCACCCCGATAATGCCGGGTTTTCGCGCACTCTTGCGGACTGAGCCGACCATGAAAGACAGCATTCGCCACCTGATCCAGCAAGCCGTTGTCCGCCTGACCGCCGAAGGTGTTCTGCCCGAAGGGCTGACCCCAGCGATCCAGGTGGAAAACACCAAGGACAAGAGTCACGGTGATTTCGCCAGCAATATCGCCATGATGCTGGCCAAACCGGCCGGAATGAAGCCTCGCGACCTCGCCGAGAAACTGATCGCCGCGCTGCCGCAAGACGCGCAGGTCAGCAAGGTCGAAATCGCCGGGCCAGGCTTCCTGAATTTCTTCCAAAACAGCGAAGCACTGGCTGAGCGCCTCGAAATCGCACTCGCCGATCCATTGCTTGCGGTGCGCAAGGCGACGGCCACACAGCGCGTGGTGATCGATCTGTCATCGCCGAACCTGGCGAAGGAAATGCACGTCGGCCACCTGCGCTCGACCATCATCGGTGACGCGGTAGGCCGCGTGCTCGAGCATCTGGGCGACGAGGTCATTCGGCAGAACCACGTCGGCGACTGGGGCACCCAGTTCGGTATGCTGCTGGCCTATCTCGAGGAAAAGCCAGCAGCCGCAGAAAGCGAGCTGTCCGACCTCGAACAGTTCTATCGCGCCGCCAAGCAACGCTTCGACGAGTCCGCCCAGTTCGCCGATCGCGCCCGCGAGCTGGTAGTGAAACTGCAGGCCGGCGACGCCCAGTGCCTGAGCCTTTGGACACGCTTCAACGACATCTCGCTGGCGCACTGCCAGAAGCTATACGACCGCCTCAACGTCAAGCTGACCCCGGCCGACGTCAAGGGTGAGAGCGCCTACAACGCCGACCTTGCGGATATCGTCGAGGCCCTGCGCAGTAAAGGCCTGCTCACCGAGGACAACGGCGCGCAGTGCGTCTTCCTCGACGAGTTCAAGAACGCCGAGGGCAATCCGCTGCCGGTGATCGTGCAGAAAGCCGGTGGCGGTTATCTCTATGCCACCACCGACCTTGCCGCCATGCGCTACCGTAGCCAGGTGCTGCATGCCGATCGCGTACTGTATTTCGTCGATCAGCGTCAGGCGCTTCACTTCCAGATGGCCTTCGAAGTGGCCCGCCGCGCCGGCTTCGTCCATGAAGGCATGCAACTGGAACATATGGGCTTCGGCACCATGAACGGTGCCGACGGCCGCCCGTTCAAGACCCGCGACGGCGGCACGGTGAAGTTGATCGACCTGCTCGACGAAGCCGAGCAGCGGGCATACACCCTGGTAAAAGACAAGAACCCGGACCTCGATGAAGTCGAGCTGCGCCAGATCGCCCGGGCAGTGGGCATCAGCGCCGTGAAGTACGCCGACCTGTCCAAGCACCGCACCAGCGACTATCGCTTCAACTTCGAGCTGATGCTTAGCTTCGAAGGTAACACTGCACCCTACCTGCTCTACGCCTACACCCGCGTCGCCAGCGTGTTCCGCAAGCTGGGCAAGCGCATCGAGGAGATCAGCGGGCACATCCAACTCGAAGCCGAGCAGGAACTCGCCCTGGCAGCCAAGCTTGCGCAGTTCGGCGAAGTGCTGAACAGCGTCGGTGAAAAAGGCGAACCGCACCTGCTGTGCGCTTACCTGTACGATCTGGCCGGCCTGTTCTCCAGCTTCTACGAGCACTGTCCGATTCTCAGCGCCGAACAGGAAGAGCAAAAGCAGAGTCGTCTGCGGTTGGCCGCCCTGACTGGCAAGACCCTCAAGCAGGGCCTGGAACTTCTTGGCCTGGAAACTCTGGAGCGCATGTAAGTGGCTGCAAGGAAGAAAGCCGCGCCCAAGCGGGGCGCCAGCCGCTATCAAGCACCCGCCAAGCAGGCTGTGCCAGGCTGGATTTGGCTGGTTTGCGGCCTGGTGATCGGCGGCTTCATCGTATTCCTGATGAGCCTCGAGCCAGGCGGCGAAGAGGTCAAACGCGCCAAGGAGGCGCCCAAGGCCGCGATCAAGGAGCAACCCAAGCGCACCCCAAGCACTGAGCAACCGCCGCGACCGAAGTACGACTTCTATACGCTGTTACCCGAATCCGAGGTAATCCTGCCGCCGGAAGCCAAGCAGCCAGAGCCCCCTGCCAAGCCGGTTACACCGGAGGAGGCGGCGAAGATCGACGAAGCTCGAGCGCAAGCCGCACTCAACGGCCAGGTACCGCCGCCACCGCCCACAGTGGCCAAGGCGCCAGTCACCCAGTTCTTCCTGCAGGCGGGCTCGTTCCGTCAGCAGGCTGAGGCCGACCGGGTACGCGCACAGATCATCCTGCTCGGCCAGGACGTGCGCGTAGAAAGCGTCAAGGTGCGCGATGAGCCGTGGTATCGCGTGCTGGTCGGACCGTTCAGCAGCCGCGATCAACTCAACGCTGCGCAAAAGACACTGGCCGCCAGCGGCTACAAAAACCTGCTGCTGCAGCAGCGACAGACGCGCTGAACGAAAAACGCCGGGCTTTCGGCCCGGCGTTTTTCTTCTGGCATCGCAGTGCGGATCAGGCCTCCCGCGGCGCGTAAGCAAACACATCCGCGCGCATCTGGTGCGGGTCCATCCCTGCCTCCACCAGCGCGTCCAGCGTGCCGTATACCATCGACGGCGAGCCGCTGGCATAAATATGCAGCGGTTTGAGATCGCTGAAATCCTCGCGAATCGCTTCATGCAGCATGCCGCAGCGACCTTCCCAACCACAGACATCGCTGACAACCCGATGCAGGTGCAGGTTGCCCATGCCCTGCCATTCATCCCAGTGTGGTAACTGGTAGAAATCTTCCGGACGACGCACGCCCCAATACAGATGTACAGGATGCGCAAAGCCCGCGGCGCGGCAGTATTCAATCAGGCTGTGCATCTGCGCCATGCCGGTGCCCGCCGCAACAAGCACCAGCGGGCCGTCCGGCAGCTCGGCCAGGTGCGTATCGCCGAATGGCATTTGAATCCGCGCAAAGCCCTGTCGCCGCAGGAATGCCAGCAGCTCGATAGCGGACTCCTCACGCGCGAGCACGTGCAACTCCAGCTCTCGACCACTACCGGGCGCTGAGGCGAGAGAAAAGGCCGACCACTCGCCATCCTCACGCTGCAGGAGCAGGTACTGACCAGCGTGATAGCGCGGTTGCCGGCCAGCAGGCAAGCGCAACCGCAGGCGCACCACGTCGCCACCAACCTCTTCGTAGCCACTCAGCTGGCAGCTCAGCTCGCGCACCGGCAGTTCGCCAGGCGCCAGCACGCCATCCCAGAGCAGCACGCAGTCTTCCAGTGGCTCGGCCAGGCAGGCCAGCAGCTCGCCGTGATCGCGCACTTCGCCAGCCTGTTGCACGCGACCCTCGACCAGCAGCGAGGCGCAGATGTGGCAGTTGCCGTTGCGGCAGCTCTGCGGGCATTCGTAGCCCAGGCGCCTGGCGGCATCGAGAAATCGTTCGCCGGGCCGTACATCGAGTACGGCACCGGATGGCTGCAAGGTTACTTTCATGTGCACGTCATTATCAGTGAACGGGATGACCCGCCAAGGCTTCGGGCGGGCTCGGGCCCACCTCTTCGGTACTTCAGTCGATACCCAGCTGTGACCAGAGTTCATCGACCCGCTGTTTCACAGCCGGATCCTGAACAATAGCCCGCCCCCACTCGCGGTTGGTCTCGCCTGGCCACTTGTGGGTGGCATCCAGGCCCATCTTTGAGCCCAGGCCGGAAACCGGCGAGGCAAAATCCAGGTAATCGATGGGCGTGTTGTCGATCATCACCGTGTCACGCTTGGGGTCCATGCGCGTGGTGATGGCCCAGATGACATCGTTCCAGTCGCGGGCGTTAATGTCATCGTCGGTGACGATGACGAACTTGGTGTACATGAACTGGCGCAGGAAACTCCAGACGCCGAGCATCACGCGCTTGGCATGGCCGGGGTACTGCTTCTTGATCGTCACCACCGCCATGCGGTAGGAGCAGCCTTCGGGCGGCAGGTAGAAGTCGACGATCTCCGGAAACTGCTTCTGCAGAATCGGTACGAACACTTCGTTCAGCGCCACCCCGAGAATCGCCGGCTCATCCGGCGGACGCCCGGTATAGGTGCTGTGGTAGATCGGGTTCTTGCGGTGGGTGATGCGCTCAACGGTGAATACCGGGAAACGATCCACCTCGTTGTAATAGCCGGTGTGATCACCATACGGCCCCTCGTCAGCCATCTCGCCTGGGTAAATATGCCCTTCGAGGACGATTTCCGCATACGCCGGCACCTGCAGCTCAGAGCCGATCGCCTTGACCAGCTCGGTGCGCGAGCCGCGCAGCAGGCCGGCGAAGGCATATTCGGACAGCGTATCGGGCACAGGCGTGACCGCACCGAGAATGGTCGCCGGGTCAGCGCCCAGCGCCACCGCTACCGGGTAAGGACGATCAGGATATTTCTCGCACCACTCGCGAAAATCCAGCGCACCACCACGATGACTGAGCCAGCGCATGATGACCTTGTTGCGGTCGATCACCTGCTGACGGTAGATGCCGAGGTTTTGCCGCTCCTTGTTCGGTCCCTTGGTGATGGTCAGGCCCCAGGTAATCAGCGGCGCCGCGTCGCCCGGCCAGCAGTGCTGCACTGGAATCGTCGCCAGATCGACATCGTCACCCTCGACGATTACCTCCTGACAGGGCGCGTCCTTGAGCACCTTGGGTGCCATGCTGATGACCTTCTTGTAGATCGGCAGCTTGCTCCAGGCGTCCTTCAGACCCTTGGGTGGCTCCGGCTCCTTAAGGAACGCCAGCAGCTTGCCGATCTCGCGCAGTTCGGAGACATCCTCGGCGCCCATGCCCAGAGCGACCCGTTGAGGCGTGCCGAACAGATTGCCGAGCACCGGCATGTCGAAGCCGGTCGGATTCTCGAAAAGTAGCGCCGGGCCTTGCCTACGCAAGGTGCGGTCGCAGATCTCGGTCATTTCCAAAACGGGGGAGACGGCAGCCGTGACGCGCTTGAGCTCACCGCGTTTTTCCAGGCCGCTGATAAAGTCGCGCAAATCGCGATACTGCATGCTTGAGCCTCGCATGGGCCGGCAGGGTCGGGGCGCAAAGTTTAGCGCCCGTGCCGGGTTTTCCAAAACCTGCAGACAGACAAAGGCCGGGTTTCCCCGGCCTTTTACTTAACGACGAGTCGCTTACTTGCGCTTCATGGACATGAAGAATTCGTCGTTGGTCTTTGTGTCCTTGAGCTTGTCGAGCAGGAACTCGATGGCAGCGCTTTCATCCATCGGATGAAGCAGCTTGCGCAGAATCCAGATGCGCTGCAGCTCTTCTTCGCTGGTCAGCAACTCCTCGCGGCGAGTGCCCGAGCGGTTGATGTTGATCGCAGGGAAAACGCGCTTCTCGGCAATTCGACGATCGAGCTGAAGCTCGAGGTTGCCGGTGCCCTTGAATTCCTCGTAGATCACCTCGTCCATCTTCGAGCCCGTTTCCACCAGCGCAGTCGCGATGATGGTCAGGCTACCGCCCTCCTCGATGTTACGCGCAGCACCGAAGAAACGTTTCGGCTTCTCGAGAGCGTGAGCATCGACACCACCGGTGAGAACCTTGCCTGAGCTCGGAATCACGGTGTTGTAGGCACGTGCCAGACGGGTGATGGAATCGAGCAGAATGACCACGTCCTTCTTGTGCTCGACCAGACGCTTGGCCTTCTCGATCACCATTTCGGCGACCTGCACGTGGCGGGTCGGCGGCTCATCAAAGGTCGAGGCCACCACTTCGCCGCGCACAGTGCGCTGCATCTCGGTCACTTCCTCCGGGCGCTCGTCGATCAACAGAACGATGAGGTGGCACTCGGGATTGTTACGCGTGATGTTGCTGGCGATGTTCTGCAGCATGATCGTCTTGCCCGCTTTCGGCGGTGCGACGATCAGCCCGCGCTGGCCTTTGCCGATCGGTGCACAGAGATCGATCACGCGGCCAGTGAGGTCTTCTGTGGAGCCGTTACCGGCCTCCATCTTCAGACGCTGGTTGGCGAACAGTGGCGTCAGGTTCTCGAAAAGGATCTTGTTCTTCGCATTCTCCGGTCGATCGTAGTTGATCGAATCGACCTTGAGCAGGGCGAAGTAGCGCTCGCCTTCCTTGGGAGGACGGATCTTGCCGATGATGGTGTCACCGGTGCGCAGGTTGAAGCGGCGAATCTGGCTTGGCGAGACATAGATGTCGTCCGGACCGGCCAGATAGGAAGAATCCGCGGAGCGCAGGAAGCCGAAGCCGTCCTGGAGAATCTCCAGCACGCCATCACCGGAGATTTCCTCGCCGCTTTTAGCGTGCTTCTTGAGCAGGGAGAAAATCACGTCCTGCTTGCGCGAACGGGCCATGTTGTCGATGCCCATCTGTTCGGCCATTTCCAGCAGTTCGGTGATGGGCTTTTGCTTGAGTTCGGTCAGATTCATAGAAAGAGTCAGGAAGGATGTAGAAAGCGATTAGCTTGAGAAGCCGCGCAGCAAGAGACGAACGAGTTCGTTGTGCTTTATGAGGCTGAAGTGCGTCGGCGACGGCATGCAGAGGGCGACGCAAGAAAGCGTCGCGAGGCCGAATTTAGCACCGCACAGGCGAAGCGTCCACCCTGCCGATAAAAAAAGCCCCCGCATCTGCGAGGGCTTTAGAAGGGAACTTCCGCGGACTCAGATATTGCTGTCGAGGAAAGCAGCCAGCTGCGACTTGGACAGCGCGCCCACCTTGGTCGCTTCGACATTGCCGTTCTTGAACAGCATCAGCGTCGGAATACCACGCACGCCATACTTCGGCGGGGTTTCCTGATTCTCGTCGATGTTCAGCTTGCAAACCTTCAGGCGGCCTTCGTAGTCCTTGGCGATCTCGTCGAGAACCGGCGCGATCATCTTGCAGGGGCCACACCATTCAGCCCAGTAGTCGACCAGCACGGGACCGTCGGCCTGGAGGACGTCCTGCTCGAAACTGCTGTCGCTGACATTGTTGATGTATTCGCTCATGGATTTTCTCCAGGGTCGGAACGGAAAGGTCGCCATCATAGCCCTACTGGGAGCGGACCGAAAGCCGCAGACCCAAGTGCACGTGACGAGCACGCCTGACGTGCAGCCTGGTGCGGCGACGACTGCGTTGGCGGATGGGATCGATCATGTCAGGATGTCGGGGTTTTGCATCGAGACCGCCCAATGCGCCAGACCACCGCTGAGACCTTCCCCATGATCGCCGCCCTGGATCTGGGCTCGAACAGTTTCCACATGGTGCTCGCCCGCACCAGCAACGGCGAAATGCGCATCCTCGAACGACTTGGCGAGAAGGTCCAGCTGGCCGCCGGCATCGACGACAATCGCCTGCTCGACGAAGCTGCCATGCAACGCGGGCTCGAATGCCTGCGACGCTTCGCCCAGCTGGTCAATCACCTGCCGCAGGGAGCCGTACGCATCGTCGGCACCAATGCCCTGCGCGAAGCGCGCAATCGCGCCACATTCATCCGTCGCGCCGAAGAGATCATCAACCATCAGGTTGAGGTCATTTCCGGCCGCGAAGAAGCACGCCTGATCTATCTCGGTGTATCGCACACCATTCCGGGCACCCCGGGTCGCCGCCTGGTGGCCGATATCGGCGGGGGCAGCACCGAGTTCATCATTGGCGAGGGCTTCGAATCGCAGCTGCGCGAAAGCCTGCAAATGGGCTGTGTGAGCTACACCCAGCGTTTCTTCCGCGACGGCAAGATCACTCCGGCCCGCTACGCCCAGGCCTACACCGCGGCACGGGTCGAGCTGATGGGCATCGAACACGGCCTGCGCCGGCTTGGCTGGCAGGAATCGATCGGCGCATCAGGCACCATCCGCGCTGTCGGGCTAGCCATCAAAAGCGGCGGCTTCGGTAACGGCGAGGTCAATACTGAAGGTTTGGGTTGGCTCAAGCGCAAGCTGTTCAAGCTCGGCGATGTTGAGAAGATCGACATCGATGGGATTAAGCCGGATCGCCGTGGGGTATTCCCTGCTGGCCTGGCGATTCTCGAAGCGATCTTTGATGCGCTCGAACTCAGTAGCATGACTCATTCCGAAGGCGCCCTGCGCGAAGGCGTGCTGTATGACCTGCTCGGCCGTCACCATGACGAAGACATTCGCGACCGTTCGCTGAGCTTCCTCATGGAGCGCTACCATGTCGACATGGAGCAGGCCGCACGAGTCGAAGCCAAGGCACTGGAAGCATTCGATCAGGTGGCAGAGGCCTGGAATCTTGATCAGGACTGGCATCGCGAACTGCTCGCCTGGGCCGCCCGCGTGCATGAGGTAGGTCTTGATATCGCCCACTACCATTACCACAAGCACGGGGCCTACCTGATCGAGCACTCCGATCTACCCGGCTTTTCCCGCCAGGATCAACTGGTATTGGCGCTGCTGGTACGCGGCCATCGGCGCAACATCCCCCAGGACAAGTTTGGTGAAATTGGCCCCGACGCCGACGCACTGGTGCGACTGTGCATCCTGCTGCGCTTCGCCATCCTTTTCCATCACATCCGCGGCGCGAATGCCGTTTCCGAGGTGCAGCTGAAGGCAACTGAGCGCAGCCTGGAGTTGATCTTCCCTAACGGCTGGCTCGCTGCCAACCCGCTGACCCGCGCCGACTTCGAAGCCGAGGCCGCCTGGCTGACACGGGTTGGTTACGAACTGCGGATGAAATAGAGGGCTGGACCAGAAGGCTTAGCCCAGCGCGTCGGGGGAGCACTTTCGAGCCTGCCGACACGGCCAGGCTAAGCCCCCCCTCTCCAAGGCCGGAATTCAGCGCACCGCTATCTGCTGACCGGTGAGGCGCTCCAGCAGCGAGCTCTGCACGTTGCGCGCATTCTGGTTACCGGTGGGGCTGATGCGCAGATAGCTGCCATCAGGTTGCAGAACCCAGCTCTGCGTGTTGTCGCTGAGGAAGCCTTCCAGCTCCTTCTTCACCCGCATGACCAGCTTCTTGCCTTCCACCGGGAAACAGGTCTCCACCCGACGATCAAGATTGCGCTCCATCCAGTCGGCGCTGGAGAGATAGAGTTTCTCGTCCCCGTCGTTCTGGAAATAGAACACCCGGCTGTGCTCAAGAAAACGACCGATGATCGAACGCACATGAATATTGTGCGAGACCCCGGCGATGCCCGGGCGCAGGCAGCACATGCCGCGCACGATGAGATCGACGCGCACGCCGGTCTGGCTGGCCTTGTACAGCGCCTTGATCATCTTCGGATCGGTCAGCGCGTTGATCTTCAGGATGATGTGCGCAGGCTTACCCTCGGCGGCGTGCTGCGTCTCCAGCGCGATCAGGTCGAGCAGCGTTTTCTTCAGCGTGAATGGCGCATGCAGCAGCTTCTTCATGCGCATGGTCTTGCCCATGCCGATCAGCTGGCTGAACAGCTTCGACACATCTTCGCACAGCGCATCGTCGGAGGTGAGCATGCTGTAGTCGGTATACAGGCGCGCATTGCCGGCGTGATAGTTGCCCGTGCCCAGATGCGCATAGCGCCGCAGCTCGCCGTTCTCGCGGCGCAGGATGAGCATCATCTTGGCGTGGGTCTTGTAGCCCACCACGCCGTAGATGACCACCGCGCCGGCCTGTTGCAGGCGGCTCGCCAGCTGCAGGTTGGACTCCTCGTCGAAACGTGCGCGCAGCTCGATGACCGCGGTGACTTCCTTACCATTGCGCGCTGCTTCCACCAGAGCATCGACGATTTCCGAGTTGGCGCCCGAGCGATACAGCGTCTGCTTGACCGCCAGCACGCAGGGATCCTTCGCCGCCTCACGCAACAGGTCGACCACCGGCGTGAAGGACTCGAAGGGGTGCAGCAGCAGGATGTCCTGCTTGGCGACGACGCTGAAGATGTTCTGGCTGTTCTGCAGCAGCTTCGGGATCGCCGGGGTGAAGGGCGCGTACTGCAGCTCCGGATGGCTGTCCAGGCTGGTGACGCTGAACAGCCGCGTGAGATTGACCGGGCCGTTGACGCGGTACAGCTCGCTCTCGCTCAGGCCGAACTGCTTGAGCAGGAAGTCGGCCAGGTGCTGCGGGCAGGTATCGGCCACCTCCAGGCGCACCGCATCGCCATAGCGCCGGGAAATCAGCTCGCCCCGCAGCGCCCGCGCCAGGTCCTCGACATCCTCGGTATCCACCGAAAGGTCGGCGTTGCGCGTCAGGCGGAACTGATAGCAACCCTTGACCCGCATGCCGTGGAACAGATCATCGGCGTGGGCATGGATCATCGACGAGAGGAAAACGAAGTTGTCGCCCTCGCCGCCCACCGCTTCCGGCACGCGGATCACCCGCGGCAGCAGGCGCGGCGCCGGAATGATGGCCAGCCCCGAATCGCGGCCGAAGGCATCGATGCCTTCCAGCTCGACGATGAAGTTGAGGCTCTTGTTGACCAGCAGTGGGAACGGATGCGTCGGATCGAGGCCGATCGGGGTGATGATCGGCGCGATCTCGTCACGGAAGTAGCGACGCACCCAGGTCTTGAGCTTGACCGTCCAGTTGCGACGGCGAATGAAGCGGATCTTGTGCTTGGTCAGCTCAGGCAGCAGCACCTCATTGAGGATCGCGTACTGCCGGTCCACCTGCTCGTGCACCAGCTCGGAAATCCGTGCCAGCGCCTGATGCGGCTGCAGGCCGTCGGCACCCGCCTGCTCGCGGGCGAAGGTAACCTGCTTCTTCAGGCCGGCGACACGGATCTCGAAGAACTCATCGAGGTTGCTGGAGAAGATCAGTAGGAACTTCAGCCGCTCCAGCAGCGGATAGGACTCATCCAGCGCCTGCTCGAGCACGCGGACGTTGAACTGAAGCTGCGAAAGCTCGCGATGGATGTACAGCGCACTGTCGTCCAGGTTGGTCACCAGCGCGACCGGCGTCTCCTCGACGACTTCCAGTGGCGCAGACACCACCTCGGGCAACGTCTGTTCCAGCACCTCGCCGACCACGGCGTCCTGCAGATCCTTTTCGCTGAGTCCCTGGTTGATCATCGCTTTGCCTCGAAAGGGCTCACTGGCCCCGTTTTAATTGATGTGCCGCCTGTTTGGCGAAGTAAGTCAGGATGCCATCGGCCCCGGCACGCTTGAAGCCGACCAAAGACTCAAGGATGACGGCCTCGCTCAGCCAGCCATTCTGGATGGCGGCCATGTGCATGGCGTACTCGCCGCTGACCTGATAGACGAAGGTCGGCGCCTTGAAGGCATCTTTGACGCGCCAGACGATGTCCAGGTAAGGAAGACCGGGCTTGACCATCACCATGTCCGCACCTTCGGCCAGATCGGCGCCCACTTCGTGCAGCGCCTCGTCACCATTGGCCGGGTCCATCTGATAAGTGTTCTTGTTGCTCTTGCCTAAGTTGGCCGCCGAGCCGACTGCATCGCGGAACGGGCCGTAATACGCACTCGCGTACTTCGCCGAGTAGGCCATGATGCGCACATTGTGATGCTCGGCCACTTCCAGCGCCTCGCGGATAGCCTGGATACGGCCATCCATCATGTCGGATGGTGCAACTACCTGAGCGCCTGCCTCAGCGTGGGAGAGCGCCTGCCGGACCAGCGCATCGACAGTCACGTCGTTCTGCACGTAACCGTTATCGTCGAGGATGCCGTCCTGACCGTGAGTGGTGAAGGGGTCGAGCGCGACGTCGGTGATGATCCCAAGCTCCGGGAAACGCGCGCGCAGGGCGCGGGTGGCGCGCTGGGCGATGCCATCGGGATTCCAGGCCTCGGCCGCGTCTAGAGATTTCTTCTCCAGCGGCGTCACCGGGAACAGCGCCAGCGCCGGAATGCCCAGCGCCACCAGTTCCTCGGCCTCCTCGAGCAACAGGTCGATGGACAGGCGCTCCACCCCCGGCATCGAAGGCACAGGCTCACGACGATTTTCGCCATCAAGCACGAACACCGGCAGGATCAGGTCATCGACCGTGAGGACGTTCTCACGCACCAGGCGGCGGGAGAAATCATCACGGCGGTTGCGACGCAAACGAGTAGCGGGAAACAGCCGGCTGGCAGGAACGAAACTCACGACGGACTCCTGGCCCGCAGTACGGGCGAATATGACGTTTATAGGCCCGGCATATGACGAAATGATGACAGCACCATTTTCTGCCGAGCCTCCGAAACAGTCCCATTGTCGCCACCCCCGCCGGCAACTGCCAGTGCTTTGATCAAGCGCAAACCGGCATGCCAGACCTATGGCAATGAACACCGGCGTATCAGGCGAATCCAAAGGAACATGCGGGGCTTACCTGGAACCGTCTCAGGTATTAGCATCGAACGCATCCGCCGTGCCCTCCGCAGGGCCGTTGAACTAAACCAGGAGTACCGCTATGAACAAGAAAGTCGCCGTGATTCTTTCCGGCTGTGGCGTCTACGACGGCTCGGAGATCTACGAAAGCGTCATTACCCTATTGCGCCTGGATCAGCGCGGCGCAAAGGTGCAGTGCTTCGCGCCCAACATCGCGCAGATGCACGTGATCAACCACCTGACCGGGGACGAGATGCCTGAGTCTCGCAATGTGCTGACCGAGTCGGCCCGCCTGGCTCGCGGCGAGATCAAGGACCTGCGCGAAGCCCGCGCCGAGGATTTCGATGCATTGATCATCCCTGGCGGCTTCGGGGCCGCGAAGAACCTGTCGACCTTTGCCACCGAAGGCGTGGCCAGCAAGGCATTGCCCGAAGTCATTGCATTGGCCCAGGCCTTCGTCGAAGCACGCAAGCCGATCGGGATGATGTGCATCGCACCGACCATGGCAGCACAGATTTTCGGTGCCGGCGTGGTCTGCACGCTGGGCAGCGATGACGCCGACGCAGCCAAGGCGGTTGGCGAGATGGGCGCCGAACACCAGGCCTGTGAAGTGACCGAGATCGTCGTAGACGATAAGCACCGGCTGGTTACCACGCCCGCGTACATGTTGGCGCAGTCCATCAGCGAAGCCGCTTCGGGCATCTACAAGCTGGTCGACCGCGTTCTGGAAATGACTAACGAAGACTGATTCACGCAGCCATGAAAATCCCGGGACCGCCCGGGATTTTTTTTGCGCGAAAATCGCCAAAGCCGCGGGTGCTCTTGCCGCTGCTCTGTTCAGCTCGTAGAACATCGGGCAGCTTGGTCGTACACCCACGGGATGACAGAACATGAATCACGACGATGCACTGCTCGCTGAGCAGGCCCAGGCGGTACGCCAGATGTTCGAGCGCATACCGTTCAACCAGGCACTAGGCATAGAGCTCGATGAGATATCGACGTCACGGGTGGTCATGCATTTACCCATGAAGGCGGAGCTGGTGGGCAATTTCGTCCATGGCATCCTGCATGGCGGGGTGATCGCCTCGCTGCTGGATGTCGCAGGAGGCGCAATGGCAATGCTCGGCGCCTTCGACAAGCATCGCCACCTGACGACCCAGGAGCGTGCCGCACGGCTTTCCCGACTGGGTACCATCGACCTGCGCATCGACTATTTGCGCCCAGGCCGCGGCACCCGTTTCAGTGCCAGCGCGGAGCTGCTGCGCTCGGGCAACAAGGTTGCGGTTGTGCGCTCGGAGCTGCACAACGAGCTGGGCACCCTGATTGCCGTAGGTACCGGCACGTATCTTTGCGGTTGAACGCCAGACTGACGCAGCTCAGCGAGCTCTCGATAGCTGCGTCAACAAGCGGTCCAAGGCATTGGCGAACGCCTGCCGGTCGCGTTCGCCATAGGCTGCCTGACCGCCGCCCATCTGGCCCTGATCACGCAGGTCGGTGAACAGGTTGCGCACCGCCAACCGCTCACCCATGTTGCGCTCGTCGAACTCGCGCCCACGCGGATCGAGCGCCGCCACGCCCTTCTTCACCAGGCGATCGGCCAGCGGCACATCACTGCAGATCACCAAGTCGCCAGGAATAGCGTGCTCGACCAGGTAGTCATCGGCCGCATCCGGCCCGCTCGGCACCACGATCAACCGGACACAGGCGAATGCCGGCTTCACCTGACTCTGCCCGGCGACCAGCAGCACCTCGAACCGGCGCTTTAGCGCGAACTTGATCACTTGATCCTTGGCCGCGCGCGGACAGGCGTCGGCATCAATCCAGACGCGCGTCGTGCGCTGCTCGCTCATGCGACTGCACGCCGTACGGTGGCCAGTAGCGCCGCCGCACCGGCAAACGCCGCGGCGAAACTACGATTGACCAGGCGCTGCTGGCGCGGCGTACGCAGCAGGCGCAGCACCTTCGCCGCGAGGCCGGTGTAGCCAGCCATGACGATCAGATCGACCACCACCATGGTCGCGGCCATCTCGCTGTACTGCAGCAACAACGGCCGTTGCGGATCGAGAAACTGCGGCAGTACAGCAAGTATGAAGACGATTGCCTTCGGATTGCTGGCGTTGACTACAAAACCGCGCAACACAAGGCTCAGCGGCCTGCCAATGGGGCGCGGCGCAGACGAATCGTCCATGGCCTCTGGTTGCGCCTGCCACTGTTTCCACGCCAGCCACAGCAGATATCCGACACCGAACCACTTGATCAAGCCGAACGCCAGCTCGGAAGTTGCCAGTACCGCACCTACGCCCGCCGCAACCACGGCGATCTGCAGCACTAGCGCCAGCTGCAGGCCGATGGCATTCCAGTAGCCACGCCAGAAACCGTACTGCAGGCCGCAGGACATCGACGCGATGGCGCCGGCCCCCGGCGACAGGCTGATCACCCAACAGGCAACGAAGAACGCAAGCCAGGTTTCCAGGGACATGCCGATTACCTCCATTCAACGAGCGCCGGCCGTCCGGCCGGCGCTTCAATTCAGTCCGGCAAGCCCTTGCCCAGCTTCACCGGTTCCTTGAGCTTGCGCTTCATGGCCTTGCGCATGCGAATGTTCAACGCCTCGACGCCCAGCGAGAATGCCATCGCGAAGTAAATGTAGCCCTTGGGTACATGCACATCGAAGGCCTCGGCGATAAGCAGCGTACCGACCACGATAAGGAATGACAGCGCGAGGATTTTCAGCGTTGGATGCTTGTCGATGAAGTCGCTGATGGTGCCGGCGGCCAGCATCATCACCAGCACCGCGATGACGATCGCCGCGACCATCACCGGGACGTTCTGCACCAGGCCGACCGCAGTGATTACCGAGTCGAGCGAGAAGATGATGTCGATCACTGCAATCTGCAGAATGATGCCCATAAAGCCGGCCTTCACCGCCCCGCTGCCAGCCGTGCCCTGCTCTTCCTCGCCTTCGACGCTGTGCCAGATCTCCAGGGTGCTCTTGAACAAGAGAAACAGACCGCCGAAGAACAGGATCAGGTCGCGCCCCGAGACACCTTCACCTAAGACGGTGAACAGGTTGTTGGTCAACCGCATCACCCAGGCAATGGACAGCAGTAAGAGGATGCGCGTGCCCATGGCCAACGCCAGACCGAAGAAACGCGCTTGCGGCTGCTGTTCCTTGGGCAACCGGCTGACCAAGATCGAGATGAAAATGATGTTGTCGATGCCGAGGACGATTTCCAGGGCGGTCAGGGTCAGAAAAGCGACCCAGATTTCCGGGTTGCTGAGCCATTCCATGATGGTTGTTACTCGATGGGGTTACGGTTGTAGAGCTGAACTTCGCTGCCACGCCAGCGACGCACGGCCTTCTGGAAAAACAGACTATTGGGCACCTGCACGATGGCACCGGTGCCCGCTTCGGCCACCTCTTCCAAGGTGGTGTAGACCAGATTGATGTCGATCACACGCCCCTTGACGATCGGCTTGTCGAAAGCCTCGACGATCTCCACCACATCGCCCAGACGGAACGGCCCGACGGTCAGGATCAGCACTGCGCAGAGCAAGTTGGACAGTACGCTCCAGATCGCGAAGAAGGCAATCGCCGCTACTGCGACGAAACCGGAGATGGCGGTCCACAGCACCGTGGCGGACACACCGAAGCGCTCCAGCACCATGATCAGCGCACCGCCCATGATGAACCAGCGGATGCCACCGCGCACCGGGATCAGCAGCTCAGGCGGCAGTGGATAGCGTGACGACAGGCGGGTCAGCCCGCGGGCGACTACACGTTGCAGCACGTAGGCGACCAGCAGAATCAACAGTACCTGCAGCCCCAACATCCACTGCAGCTGCCACTCCTCGACCAACGACAGCCAAGGCTCGCTCATGCACTGGCCTCCAGTTGCGCCTGCAGGCCTTCGAGGGTTTCCAGCGCTTCCAGCCACGCCTCTTCCAACTCGCCTTCGCGAACCTTCAGTTCGGCCTGCTTGGCCAGCAGTTCCCGTAACTCATCCTTGCGCGCAACATCATAAAGCGCGCTGTCGCCCAGCCTCGTTTCCAGCTCAGCTAGCTTGTCGTGTACTACGGCCAGATCCTTCTCCAGCTTGTCGGCCTGGCGCTTGTGCGGCGCCAGCTGCTGACGCAAGGCCGCGGCTGCTTGACGCTGGGCGCGCTTGTCGGTCTTGTCCGCAGCAGGTTCGCCGCTGGAAATGGGCTGCTGGCGCGCACGGTAGTCCACCAACCAGCGCGCATAGTCCTCGAGGTCTCCGTCGAAGCTCTGCACCTGACCGTCGGCCACCAGCAAAAACTCATCGGTGGTGCTTTTAAGCAGATGGCGGTCGTGGGATACGACCAGCACCGCACCTTCGAAATCCTGCAGGGCGAGCGTCAGCGCCAGGCGCATTTCCAGGTCGAGGTGGTTGGTCGGTTCGTCGAGCAGCAACAGGTTGGGCTTGCCCCAGGCGATCAGCGCTAGCGCCAGGCGCGCTTTCTCGCCGCCGGAGAAATTCAACACCGGCTCGTCACAGCGCGCGCCACGAAAATCGAAGCCTCCGAGGAAATCGCGCAGGGTTTGTTCGCGCTCGTTCGGGGCAATGCGCTGCAGATGCAGCAGCGGGCTGGCCTTCGGGTCGAGTGAGTCCAGCTGGTGCTGGGCAAAGTAGCCAACCACCAGATTCTCGCCACGCTGCAAACGACCACCCAGCGGGACGAGCTCGGCCGCGAGCGTCTTGATCAGCGTCGACTTGCCCGCACCATTGGGCCCCAACAGGCCTATGCGCGCGCCGGGCACGAGCTGCAGCTTGACCTTCTCCAGCACCACCTTTTCGCCATAACCAAGCCGCCCTTCGCTCAGATCGAGCAATGGACTGGAGACCTTATCCGCCTCACGGAAGCGGAAATCGAATGGGGAATCCACATGCGCCGGAGCCAGCTCCTCGAGGCGTTCGAGCGCCTTGATCCGGCTCTGGGCCTGGCGCGCTTTGGTCGCCTGCGCCTTGAAGCGGCGGATGTAGCTCTCCATGTGCGCGCGCTGCGCCTGTTGTTTCTCGAAGGCCTGCTGCTGCTGAGCCAAGCGCTCGGCGCGGGTGCGTTCGAAGGCCGAATAGCCGCCGCGGTAAAGCGTCAGCTTGCGCTGTTCGAGATGAATGACGTGATCAACCACCGCATCAAGGAAATCCCGGTCGTGGGAAATCAACAGCAAGGTGCCGGGGTAGCCTTTGAGCCAGTCCTCCAACCAGAGGATCGCATCGAGATCGAGGTGGTTGGTGGGTTCATCCAGCAGCAACAGGTCGGACGGACACATCAGCGCCTGGGCAAGGTTCAGGCGCATGCGCCAGCCACCAGAGAAGCTGCTGACTGGCAGCGTCATCTGTTCGTTGGCAAAGCCCAACCCGGCCAGCAACTTGCGCGCACGGGCGTCGGCACTGTAGCCATCGAGATTGTCCAGCTCGGTGTGCAGGCGAGCCAGGGCATTGCCATCATGCGTGCGCTCAGCAGCGGCGAGCTCAGCCTGGACACGCCGCAACTGGATATCACCATCGAGTACATAGTCCACCGCCAGGCGGTCAAGCGTATCGATCTCCTGGCGCATGTGCGCAATGCGCCAGTCCGGCGGCAAGTAGCAGTCGCCGCCATCGGGCACCAACTCGCCCCGCAACAGGGCGAACAAGGTCGATTTACCCGCGCCATTGGCGCCGATCAGGCCGGCCTTCTGACCGGGGTGCAGGGTCAGCTCGGCACCTTCCAGCAAACGCTGCGGGCCACGCTGTAGAGTGAGGTTCTGAAGTCGGATCATAATGTTGCCGAGTTTATCAGTTCGCCTGGAATACCAGCCGGGCTCCCCACAAAAAAAGGCGTTTTGCTGATGACGAGCTCCGATCTCTGGACCTTCGCTCTGCGCTGCTACGCACGACCAGGCGTCGAAGACGCCTGCCTGGAGTTGCAGACTCTGGGAGCGGATGTCTGTGTGCTGCTTTGCGCGGCCCAGCTCGAGGCACGAGGGGTCGCCTGCGAGCAGGGGCGGCTGCATTTGCTCGAGGAGGTTGCCGCGCCCTGGCGACAGCAGGTAATTCAGCCGTTGCGCCACCTGCGTCAGGCATGGCGTCCGCTGGCGGAGCAGGACGAGGTCCTGCGCAATCTGCGCGAAACGTTGAAGAAACTAGAGCTGGAGGCCGAACGCAGCTTACTGGAGCGATTACACGCCGCCAGCAGCGGATGGGCAGCCGCTACCGGGCCCAACGACTGGCTGGGTGCCCTGGCACCAACAGCCAACTGCCGCGCGGCGCTGGAAACCCTGCGCAGCGCGGCTTATCAGACTCAGCTGGAGCTAGATGACGTCTGAGTGGGGGTAGTGCCCGTTCGCTTTGCTGCAGGCTTACGTGCCGCAGGCTTTTTCGCAGCAGGTTTGGCGGCCGGCTTGGCTGGCACGTCCACAATAGGAGCGGCGTTCTCCGCGGACTGAGGAGTGACAGCTGCCTTAGCGGCGCTAATTGCCCGGGGCCGAGCCGGGGCCTTACTCGTGGCCGAGCGTGCACTGGCTGGCTTGGGTGCGGCTGCGCGGGCCGGGGATTTTGCTGTTGCTGGCGAGGTGGCCGGAGTTTTAACAACCGGCTTTACCGCGGCCTTGGTTGCTGGGGCCTTGGTTGCTGGGGCTTTGGCGGATGCCGCCCCCGTCTTGGCAGCAGCAGGCGCTGCCTTGCTGGCAGGCTTGCTCGCCGTCGGCCGGGAGGTCGCGGCCGGCTTAGCAGCTGCCGGTTGCTGCCGGCTCTGCAAGGCTTTGCCCGCGGCATCAGCGACCTGTCGAATACCCTGAGTCAGCTTCAGACTTTGCTCAGCATCGCGCTTGAGCTCAGCGAGGTACGTCAGGGTTTCGCTCTGACGTGCCTGCAGCAATGCAAGGGACTCTTCAAGTTCGGTAAGCCGCGTGCGTGCCTTGGTCTGCGCCTTCGCCTTACCTGCGCTACCGGCCTCGTCCAGCTTCGCCCGCGCCTTTGTCAGCTTGTCCTGCGCCTTGCCACGCTGCTTTTGCAGTTTGGCGAGCGCACTTTCGGCGTCCTTGACCGCCTGAGCGCAGGCCTTGTCCAGATGTTCGATAAGACTGTGCGAAAGCTGCTGCAGCAAATGCAGCGGAGTGGTGACCGACTTCTTCTTCGCGGGCATGTAGGTGCCTCCTGGCAGGAACGATGCACCCATACTAGACGGCCCACCAGGTAGCCGCCAGGGGGCCACACCCGCCGAAGCGGGCGACTCGCGTCTCAGGCCGTCGCAGCAGCCTGCTTGTGCGCGGTGTGCAGTACTTCGATCAGGCAGTCTTCGAGTTCGAAGCGCTCGTGCAACAGCTGACCGAGCTTCTTGAGCTCATCGCCTAGGCCTGGAGTCCCCAGGCAATCACCCTTCTCGCAGCGATCATTGAAGCCGAGCGCGACCTGCGTGATCGTTTCGATACGCGGGTAAATCTGCTTGGCAAGCTCGATGGCCGGCGCGTCACCAAAGGCTTCGGCCTCGGCAAGCAGCTGTTCGTAGATCTCGAAGTGGCCAGCCGAGACATAGTCGACCAGGTATTCGCAGAACCGCTGCAGGGCCTGACGAGCAGTGTCGTCGCGCTCCGCGTGCAGACCGTCGTAGGCATTGATCAGCGCGTGGCGCTCGTGCAGCCAACGGTCGATCAGCAGATGTACACCACCCCAGCGTTCCTGGGCATTCCGACAGCTCTCGAGCATGATGACCTCACTTCCCTAATCGATGTTGCTTGTACGCCATTCCGAGACGTTTTTGTCTTTCGGTATCGGCCTTTGGGTGAGTGACGGTAACGAGTGGCAAGAATCCGTCACCGCACGAGCAGACTATGCCGCGGCGCTCGAAGCATCAAGCAAAATGCCGCCAAATCTCACACGCACGCTGCGGCCCCGAAGAAGCCACAGATCCATGAGAAGACCCTGCAAGCGCAGCGGTAGTTCGACGAAGGGAAGATGAAAGATGCGCTCAGTCGCGCCTTAGCAGTTGCCAGATGCAGATGACGGCCATGCCGATAAAGCCCAGCAGACTCCACTCGGGAATGCTCAGCCCCAGCAGAGTCCAGCTCACTTCCGCACATTCGGCGGTGCCGTGCAGCACCAGACGGACGATCTCCTGGAACGGAAACGCCTCCATCATGTACTCCAAACTCGGCAAACAGCTCGGTAGCTGATCGGCAGGCACACTTTGTAACCAGATCTGACGTATCGCGGTCGCACTACCGGCCGCTACAAACAATAGGGCAAAGCCGGCATAGACGCGCCGTGCCGTCTTCGCAGGGCCATGGATCGCTGCGGCGAGACAGACCAAGCCGAAGCCGATTACGCAGATCCGCTGGACGATGCACAACGGACACGGCGCAAGGCCCATCACATGCTCCATGTAGAGCGCGATGGCTATCAGCAGAGCGCTGCCCAGGAAGGAGAGAAGGAATAAAGAACGAGGGCTGGCCAGGCGCATGATGGCTCCGCTAGCTGGAAAAGTTCGCTACGGTAGTGGAAAGCCCAATGGCCTTACAAGCAGCGCGGCGGTCGTGCGGATGCATCAGGCCCGCCACATGGCGGACCTGATTAGCCGATCACAGCGTGGCGGGAAGATTGCGGTCGAGCAAACCGACACCTTGCTGAAAAAGCCGATTGCTGTTTTCGGTATCACCTAGCTGAGCCAGCAGTCGCGCAAGCTCGGCACAGGTCTCCGGACGGTGATCGAAACGCAGGCTTGCCTCGAGATAATCGCGCGCCTTGCCCCACAGTTCGTTGCGCAAACTTAGACGACCCAGTGCAAGCAGCAGCACAGGGTTCTGCGGATGATCCTTGAGCCAGCCCTCGGCATGCGCGAGCTGACGCGCCGGATCTCGACCATGCACCCGCCCGTAGCGCTCCACCAGTCGATCATCGAACTGTCGCTTGATCGCGGCGTAAAGCACTTCTTCGGCCTTGGGTTGCGCGCCGAGCCGGGACAACCCATCGGCGTAAGCGCGCACCACCAGCGGCTCGCTGCGCAGCGCGCTGGGGACGGTCTGCCAACGCTGGTTCAGCGCTTCTACACTGGCCTCGGCAGATATCTCTGACGGTTGACCGGCCTGCTCCACCGCAGCGGTCCAGGCCAGCACTTCCAGTTCGCTCAAGCGCGGCGCGGGCAACACGCGGTGCTTGCGCAGCTCCGGCAATAGCTTGCACAGCGCCGCCCAGTCCTCGAGTTGTACATAGAGTTGCTGCAGCAACGTCAGGACATACGGATGCCGCGGGTGTTCGGCTTGCAACGCGCTGAGCGATGCGCGGGCTTCAACGTACTGGCCACGGGCAATCTGCAGTTGCGCCTGGGTCAAACCGATTGCCAGCACCGCTTCAGGCTCGCGTTCGAGGGCCTTGTGCAGCAACTCGTCGCTCTGGGCATATTCACCCAGCTCGTTGGCCGCACGCGCCGCGCCCAGGTAATGCACAAGTGGTTGACGGTCTTTTTCCGCCGCCAGCTGAAGATGCCCGAGCGCGGGGCCCCACTGCCCCTCGGCTAGTTCACGCATGCCACAGCGCGACGCCTTCTCAGCTCTGCGGGCACGGTGGCGCCGCGACCAAGGGTTAACCAGCGCTCCAGATATCTGCAGCAACCCCAACAACCAGTGCACCACCATGGCCAGCAGCCACAGACAGCCAACCAGCGCCAGGAAAACCCAGAAGCTCGACTCGTAGCGGAACTGGTCGTAGGTGATCAGTACATAGCCGGCGCCCTGGCTGATCGCCCAACCGAGAAAGCCTGCAATCGCAAGCAGGAGAATGAACACCAGAGCCAGACGTTTCATGTGCGTTGGGCCTCCTGCGCTTCACTCTCCGCGTCCGGCTGAACGGACGACTCTGTGGCGTCGCCTTCATCGCGACGCTCACGTTTCTGCACATAGGCCTGCAGGGCCTGCAATGCCGGCGCCAGATCGGGCAGGGTCACCGCTACCTCGCGCTGTGACAGCTCTGCGAGACGCTTGCGCAGGCCACGTGCCTGGCCGTTATCTTCGCTGAAGTGATCCTGGAGCACTGCGCCGGCCTGCTCCAGCGACTGCCGATAGACCTCGGTATTGCCATTAAGCACGGCCCATTGCGCCTGCTCGATGGCCAGAGACAGCGCCAGGCGCACCTGCCCCAAGGTCTGCCCGGCGAGCAACGGTTTGACGTCGCCACTGGCATCGAAATCCACCCGCACATAGCGCGTGAGCTCGTTCAGCCAACGTTGCCAGCGGCTGTCCTGCGCGCTCTCCGCTGCGGCCTCGCCATTGACGAACTCCGGCGCGAGTGCGCTGAGCTGGCTGGTCTGCCCGCGCAGCGCGCCGAGCTGCAGGAACAGCCCGGTGCGATCGAGCTCAGGCAGGCTGCGTAGCGCTTCGAGCCCTTCGAGCAGCTTCTGCCGCGTGCCGTAGGCACCTGGATCATCCTGCTTTTGCAAAATCAGGTCGGCTTCGTGGACGAGCATTTCCGCACTGTTCACATCTTGCATGGCCGACAGCTGCAGCATCGCCATGCGCAATAGGTGTTCGGCTTCGGCCAGACGCCACTCTTCGCGGCTCGCGCCGAGAACCTGCTCTACACGACCGGAGAGGCGTTGCTGATCGCTTTGCAACGCTGCCAGCAGGCGCCGCCGCTCCTCCAGCTCGCTGGCTGAAGGCAGTTGCTCCAGGCGGCCTAGCCGCGCCGCCAATTCGCGCTCGCGCTCAGCGAGTTGGCGCGTCTGCTCGCCTGTACTTTGCAGCGCCTCGAGCTGACGATCCTCGTTGGCACCAAGCTGCTGCAGCTGCCAGAGGCCGTATCCGCCAAGCGCCACACCGCCCAGACCGAGCAGCAGCGCCAGCGCCGCGACAGACTTCGCGCCGCCAGCGGAACTGGAAGCGGGCTTGGATGGAGCAGGCTTGGCGGGCTTTGCAGGCTCGGCTGCGGGAGTCGGCTCACTGGCTGGGGGTTGCAGCGGTTCTTTCTTGGAATCTGCTTCGCTCACGTTTCCATCCTTTGCTTCAGGAGGCAGTCACCGCGGTTTCCCGCAGCGCCGCCAGCAAGGCCGCGACACCTGCGCCGCGGCAATCCACAATTCGTTTGGCGCCCAACTGCCGAGCCATCTCCGCCACCCGCGGGCTGGGTACGAACAAGGGTAGCTCAAGCATTTCGGGCCAGGTATCGGCCGCCAGATCACGCAGCGACAGCAAACCCTGTCCACTGCTGACCACCAGGCCGTTGAGCCGTTCCGAGCGGACCATGGTTGCCAGCGTTAGCGCAGGGTAATCGGGCAGGCTGCGCCGGTAGAGTTCGAGCATATCCACCTGCACGCCACGCCCACGCAACGTCTCGGCCAGGAACTCGCGACCACCCTCCCCGCGCAGGATCAACACCTTTGGATCGGGCCTGGCCAGCGCTTCGTCGAGTCGCGGCAGCGCCAGCAATGCCTCGCTGTCATCGCCACGCTCCGGCCAGCTGACGTCCAGCCCATAGCTTTCCAGAATCGCGCCGGTGGCGGCGCCGACGCTGAACCACGCTGGGCCGAGCGGAGGTTGCGGCCAGTACTTGTCGAGTAACTCGATACCCAACCGCGCCGCGGGCTTGCTGACCACGATGACCGCGCAGTAGCGATCCAGCTCAAGAATCGTCGCGCGCTGCTCGGCAGTTTCTGCCAAGGGCTCGATCGCCAGCAGTGGCAGACTCGCGCTACGAATGCCAGCTTCAGCCAACGATGCCGCGACCGCACCGCATTCCTCGGCCGGCCGCGTCAGCAGCAGACGCCAGCCGGTCACTCGTGACCAGCCTCGCCGTAAACTGCCTGGAGAATCTGCTCAGCACCCTGGTCCAACAGCGCTTCGGCAACCTGCACACCCAACGCCTCGGCTTCGGCGGCCGGCGCACGACCTTCGGCGCGCAGCAGCACGGTGCCATCCGGCTGGCCGACCAATCCGCGCAACCACAGCTGTTCGCCTTCAAGCACCGCGTAACAGGCGATCGGCACCTGGCAGCCACCGTTCAAGCGCTTGTTCAAGGCACGCTCGGCGACGACCCGGGTCGCGGTCGGCGCGTGGTTCAGGCATTCCAGCAGCGCATGCAGTTCGCTGTCGGTGGTACGGCACTCGATACCGACCGCGCCCTGACCGCCGGCCGGCAGACTCTCATCGACGCCAATGCTGGAGCGGATGCGCTCGCCGAAGCCAAGGCGGATCAGCCCCGCAGCAGCGAGGATGATGGCGTCGTACTCGCCAGCATCGAGCTTGGCCAATCGGGTGTTGACGTTGCCGCGCAGGAACCGGATCTTCAGGTCCGGCCGGCGCGCCAGCAGCTGGGCTTGGCGGCGCAGCGACGAGGTGCCGACCACACTGCCGGGTGGCAGCGCATCCAGGTCGTCGAAATGATTGGAGACGAAGGCATCACGCGGGTCTTCGCGTTCACAGATGCAGTACAGCCCTAGGCCCTCGGGAAACTCCATCGGCACGTCCTTCATGGAGTGCACGGCGATGTCGGCGTCGTTCTCCATCAGTGCCGTTTCCAGCTCCTTGACGAACAATCCCTTGCCGCCAATTTTCGCCAGCGGAGCGTCGAGCAGTTTGTCGCCGCGGCTGACCATCGGCACCAGGCTGACCTTCAGCCCCGGGTGCGACGCCTCCAGGCGCGCCTTGACGTATTCGGCCTGCCACAGGGCCAGGGCACTCTTGCGGGTGGCGATGCGAATTTCGCGAGACATGGGCAATTCCAGACAGTGAATTGCCGGCGATGATAACAGGCCGGACAAGCAGCCTGAGTTGGCCGGAATCAAGTAAAGGGCGGTGCTGCAGCGACGGCACTGAAGTACGGCGATGAAGCGCGTCAGCAGCCAGGCTGAGGAGCACCATCGCCGAATGCAGCGCGACTCAGAGGTTCTGCATCAACTTGCGCACACCTGCCACGTGTCGCCGGCTGACCGTCAGCGCTTCGCCCTCAAGGCCCTTGAGGAACAGCTGGAAGTGCCCAAGCGGCGTGCGCTGCAGGCGCTCGATGCGATCACGGAACACCAGCGCATTGCGGTGAATACGCACGAAGCGCTCACCAAACTCGTCTTCCAGAGACTTCAACGGCTCGTCCAGCAGCACTTCACCGCCAACGTGGCGCAGCGTGACGTACTTGTGGTCGGCAATGAAGTAGATCACGTGATCCAGCGGGATCAGCTCAATGCCCTTGCGGGTACGCGCGCTGATGTGACTGCGCGGCCCGGCACCGGATACCGCCGCCGGCCGGGTCAACGCGGCGAGCTGCACCCGGTTCGGCCGCTCCGCCTTCTTCAAGGCCTCGGAGAGGTGTTCCGGGCGCACCGGCTTGACCAGGTAGCCAACCGCGCTCACCTGGAACGCCTCCAGGGCAAATTCATCATGGGCAGTACAAAAGATCACGGCAGGCGGCGCGTCGGTCTCGCAAAGCCTGGCTGCAACCTGCAGGCCATCGAGCCCCGGCATGCGGATATCCAGCAGCACGACATCAGGGCGCATTTCCTCGATCAGCGTCAGTGCTTCTTCGCCATTGCTGGCAGCAGGCTCGAGGACACGATAGCCGTCGAGGTCACCTACCAGTCGGCTGAGGCGCTCGCGGGCTAGAGGTTCGTCATCGACAATCAGGACATTCATATAGATCTGGCTTCCTGCGTTTGTCTCGCACATGGATAGCGTAGACATGTGTAATGGCGGCCTTCACGGCGCTCCACGCTGAGACTCGCTAGCGGACCGAAAAGTGCCGCTAATCGTGCGTCAATGTTCTGCAAGCCCTGGCGCGTTCCGCGTGAAGCCTGCGTTTGAGCGGATTCGTCGAACGGGTTGCTGACCACCAACTGAAACACGCCACCGACATAATCGGCGGTCACACTGATCACTCCCCCCTCGATACGTGGCTGAATGCCATAGACCAGCGCATTCTCCAGCAGCGGTTGCAGCGTGAGCTGCGGAATCGGCAGATCGTCCGGTACTCCGTCGACCCGCCAGTCCATCTGTAGACGATCACCCAGGCGATACTGTTCGATCGAAAGGTAGCGCCGCGACAACTCCAGCTCCTCGCTCCAGGCCACCAACGTGCCGGGCCGCGCCAGGCTGGCACGGAACAGGTCCGACAGATCCAGCACCGCCTGCTCGGCCTTGACCGGATCGCTGGCCACCAGTGCGGCGATGCTGTTGAGGCTGTTGAACAGGAAATGCGGACGGATGCGCGCCTGCAGCGACTCGATCCGCGCCCGCAGCTCGGCCTGCTCCTGGCGGCGCCACTGACTCTGCAGATAGAAATAGCGTAGCAACAGCCCGGACATGATCAGGCTGATCAGCGCGTGACGCAGGTAGAGATTGACCTCCCCGTCGCGCGAAAGCGGGCCGCCGAGCTGGTAGATATCGGCCACCGCGGTGCAGGCCAGGGTCAGCCCGACCACCAGCGCGCAGCAGGCCAGCCCGGCGAAGGCAGTGCGCAGACGCGCCAGCACGGGCCGCAGCAGACACATGGTGCCGGCCGAGAGCAGCACGATCCACTGCACGAACAACGACGTCAGCGCCAGCCGCATCCAGTCAAAGCCAGGCTGCATCGGCTCGGCCAGCACCAGCACGAACACCAGCAACTCGGCGAGCAGGACCAGGCCAAGCAAGGCATCGGGCTGGCACAGCTCGGGGACGAAGAAGTCATCGGATACGGCAGTGGATTTCACGCGCTTCAGCCTGTGGTTTACCTGCCCGGCAGTTTCCTTGCACACCCGGTCAACGGCAAGCCGGGCGCCGGTCAGCCCAGTGGAATAATCCGGAATTGCCAGCCAGCTCACCCTTCGCCGCCGTAGCGTCGACGTCCCCGACAGCGGCACCATCCCTGTTATCATCGCCGCCTTTCCTCAGCCTTCGGATTTCTGCGAGCGCATACATGAGCACCGACAAGACCAACCAGTCCTGGGGCGGCCGTTTCAGCGAGCCCGTCGACGCCTTCGTCGCCCGATTCACCGCCTCCGTCGAGTTCGACAAGCGCCTCTACCGCCACGACATCATGGGTTCGATCGCCCATGCGACGATGCTGGAAAAGGCCGGCGTGCTGAGCGCCGATGAGCGCGAGCAGATCATCGCCAACCTGAAAGACATTCAGGGCGAAATCGAAGCCGGCACCTTCGACTGGCGCGTCGACCTGGAAGACGTGCACATGAACATCGAAGCACGGCTGACCGACCGCATCGGCGTAACCGGCAAGAAGCTGCACACCGGGCGCTCGCGCAACGACCAGGTCGCGACTGACATCCGCCTGTGGCTGCGCGATGAAATCGACCTAATCCTCGGCGAAATCACCCGTCTGCAGCAGGGTCTGCTGGGTCTCGCGGAGGCCGAAGCCGACACCATCATGCCCGGTTTCACCCACCTGCAGACCGCGCAGCCGGTGACCTTCGGCCATCACCTGCTGGCCTGGTTCGAGATGCTCAGCCGTGACTATGAGCGCCTGGTCGACTGCCGCAAGCGCACCAACCGCATGCCGCTCGGTTCGGCCGCGCTGGCTGGCACCACCTACCCGATCCAGCGGGAGATCACCTGCGAACTGCTGGGTTTCGAAGCGATCTCCGGCAACTCACTGGATGGCGTTTCCGATCGCGACTTCGCTATTGAGTTCTGTGCAGCAGCCTCGGTGGCGATGATGCACCTGTCGCGCTTCTCCGAAGAGCTGGTGCTGTGGACCAGCGCGCAATTCCAGTTCATCGACCTGCCGGATCGCTTTTGCACCGGTTCCTCGATCATGCCGCAGAAGAAGAACCCGGACGTACCCGAGCTGGTGCGCGGTAAGACCGGCCGCGTATTCGGCGCGTTGGCAGGCCTGCTGGTGCTGATGAAGGGCCAGCCGCTGGCCTACAACAAGGACAACCAGGAAGACAAGGAACCGCTGTTCGATGCCGCGGACACCCTGCGCGATAGCCTGCGCGCCTTTGCCGACATGGTTCCGGCGATCAAACCCAAGCGCGAAATCATGCGCGAAGCGGCGCTGCGCGGCTTCTCCACCGCGACGGATCTCGCCGATTACCTGGTGCGCAAGGGACTGCCCTTCCGCGACTGCCACGAGATCGTCGGCCACGCGGTGAAGTACGGTGTGCAGACCGGCAAGGACCTGGCCGAGATGAGCCTGGACGAGCTGCGCCAGTTCAGCGATCAGATCACTGACGATGTGTTCGCCGTGCTGACTCTGGAAGGCTCGGTGAACGCCCGCAACCATATCGGCGGTACGGCACCGGCCCAGGTACGCGCTGCCGTGGCACGCGGCAAGAGCCTGCTGGCCACTCGGTGATTACGCCAGGCCGACGTATCTCCGTGGTCGGCTGTTCGGGTGCAGGCAAGACCACCCTATCGCGTCGGTTGGCAGCGCAGCTCGGTTATCGCCATATCGAGCTGGATGCCCTGTATCACCAGCCCGACTGGCAAACCGTGCCCACCGAGCAGTTCCAGGCTCAGGTCGCCGAAGCAATACGCGGTGATGGCTGGGTCGTGGAAGGCAACTATTCCGCGGCCCGCCCTTTGGTGCTGGAGCACGCGGATATGGTGATCTGGCTCGATGTGCCGCGACCGACCGTAATGCGCCAGGTGCTCTGGCGCACCTTACGACGGCTTTTCAGCCGTCAGGTGCTGTGGAACGGCAACCGTGAACGCTGGGCCAACCTGTTCAGCCTCAAGCCCGAACAGTCCATTCTGGTCTGGAGCTGGACGCGCCATGCCAAATACCGCCATCGCTATGGCGAAGAAATGCGCAATGCTCCGGCGCATCGCCAATACCTGCGACTGGATTCACGCCAGGCCGTCGAACGCTTTCTTGCGGGCCTGTCAGCCGGCGCCGCCACTCGATAAACGACCGATCTTCTGGATGAACGAGATGCCACTGAACATTCGCCCCGCGGTGCGCGAAGACGCCGCCCTGATCCTGCGCTTCATCACCGATCTGGCGATCTACGAAAAGGCCGAGCACGAGGTCAAGACCGACATCGCCGGGATCGAGAACAGCCTGTTCGCCGACGGCAGCACAGCCCACGGCTTGATCTGCGAGCTGGACGGCGAGCCCATCGGCTACGCGGTGTACTTCTTCAACTACTCGACCTGGCTGGGCAAGCACGGCCTGTACCTGGAAGATCTTTACGTCACGCCACAACAGCGCGGCGTCGGTGCCGGCAAGGCGCTGCTGCGCCATCTCGCCAAACTGGCGGTGGCCCGCGGCTGTGGCCGCTTCGAATGGTCGGTCCTTGACTGGAACCAGCCGGCCATCGACTTCTACGAATCCATCGGCGCCAGGCCACAGAACGAGTGGATCGGCTACCGTCTTACCGGCGACGCGCTGACAGATTTCGCAGCAGGCTGACCTCCACTAAAGCGCGCCTGCCCCATATTCCGGAGATACGATGCAGCCGCGCAAACCTCGCCAGCCCTTCGCCAACGTCTGGTTCTTCCCTACGGCGGCGCTGTATGCGGCGTTTCTGCTCCCCGGGTCGGTCCTTATCCTACTTGGGCTGGTTCCCGCACTGCCCGGGTTGGCGACGTCCGCCGGTCACGCCCATGAAATGCTCTTCGGCTTCGCCCTGGCCGTGATCGCCGGCTACCTGCTCGGCCCGCAGCCACTGCGCTTTACCCTGACATTGCTCGGCTGCTGGGCGCTGGCAAGGCTGAGCTTCCTGCTATGGCCGGGCTCGTGGCTGGCGCTGGCCAGCGCCGCAACCTTTGCTGCCGGCCTTGCCTGGAAAGTACTGCCGCGCTTTCTCGGCGCCGCGAAGAAATGGCGCAACCAGAGCGTTGCACCAGTGGTCGCCGGACTGAGTCTACTTAGCGCAATCGCCAGCGGCGGCTTTGGAGCTGGCTTCGATCGCCTCATGCTAGAAGAGGCGCTGCTATTGATCGCGGCCCTGATGTTTTTCATGGGCGGACGGATCATTGCACCGGCCATCGCTGGCTACGCGCAAAGCCGAGGATGGCGGCTGGATGCGCGGGTCCAGCCACATATCGAAGGCACCGTGCTGATCCTGCTGGGCCTGGCCCTGCTGCTCAATCTCCTGCCTTGGTCGCTGAGCCGCCAGTTGACCGGTGTCCTGCTCGTCGCCGCAGGCGTACTCACAACGATACGTCTACTACGCTGGCGACCCTGGCGCTGCATGCGCATCGATCTACTGATTCTGCTTCTAGGCTATACCTGGCTCGCAGTTGGCCTGCTGATGCTCGGCCTGGGTACGCTGCGACCGACGCTGCCATTGAACGCAACGCTGCACGCTTTGAGCGTCGGCGCACTGGGCGGCCTGACCTTCGCGGTCATGGCCCGCACACGACTGATCTATCGTTTCCGCGATCCAACCGTCCATCCTCGGCTTCAGGCGGCAGCTCTGCTCCTAAGCCTGGCGGCTCTTGCTCGCGTACTACCAGCTCTGCTGAACCAGCCTCAGCAGGGCTGGTTGCTGCTCGCAGCCGGCTGCTGGTCGCTGGCCTTTCTTACACTGGTGCTGCTGCTATGGCGCTGTCGCGATGCGCACGCCGATAGTCCGCGCCACCCGACTGACCGCTGAGTCATCGCTCGGAACTCTCGGGGATTACGCTTGACCTACATGCAGCCGGTGGCGAATTCCTTTTACGTCTGCCGTACTCACCGAGGCCTGCATGACCGACCTGCGCACCCTGCTGCTGAATCAGGACACCCAGGGCGCCGAGCTCTTCGACTCGCCCAAGGAACGCCTGATCTTCTACCGCTCCGAAATTCACTTCGAGTCCACACTGCTGGCAGATCGCACCAGCACCTACCTGTCATCACAGTCGTTCCTGATGATCGCGTTCGCCTCATCCATGGCCAACAGCAACCCCGAATGGGGCGACCTGTTCCGCTTGGTAGTGCCGGCAATTCTCTCCGTGCTGGGTTTGATCACCTCGCTCCATGCCATGCCCGGCATCAAATCGAATTTCGAGGTGATCGAGCGCTGGCATCAGAAGCAGTCCGAACTCCTGCAGCTCGAAGGCCGCGTGGGCATGCTGCCGAACAACGAGTCGGCCCTGTTCGGCGAGGGCACCAGCCCGGTAGGCGGACCTCGCTACAAACGCACCCTACTGTTCTCGCTGCGTACGCCCATCATTTTCTCGCTGGTGTGGGCCGCATTCGGCCTGCTGTGCCTGGCACTGAGCTTCATGGACTGAGCCGCAGCATTGCCCCGACGGCTGCCAGATGCTTAGCTGAGGGCATCCATACGGAGGAGCCCATGTCCGAATCAGACCGCCCCCGCTTTCGCGTCGATGCTGATCGCCAGGCAGCCCAGCGCCGGGTACGCTACGTCGAAACCAATCGGCCGGACGACGGCAGCTGCACGATCTGTCAGCTGGACGAGGAGAATCCGGCACCGCTCGACGAGAACCCCGCCATGGCCCAAGACACCCCCAGCAACGAAGAAAACGAAGCCTTTGCCGAGTCCACGTTGATCCAGGCAATCGAGAATCAGCTCGAAGCCGGCGAACCGGCGGCTACCCAGGCCACCCTTAACAAGTTGACCCTGGTCGGCTACGAGCGCGACGAATGTCTGCAGATGATGGCGCTGGTTCTGGCTCACGAAATCAACGCGATGCTCAGTGAGGACCGCCCATTCGACGGGGCTGCCTACGAGGCCATGTTGCGTAACCTGCCGCAAATGCCTGAAACACCCGAATAAGATCTGGATCAAGGCAGGGCCAACGGCAGCATCTACACTCAGCAAACAGGGCACGAGCCCACCATCCGAGGAGCGAGCATGTCGTATACCCCTGAGTTGGTCGCCGAACTGGAAGTACTTCGACAGTTCAATCTGGAAAATCTGCAGGAAGGGCTGAAGGTGCATCACGAAGCCGGCCCCGCTACCGTCGCCGCTTTCGGCCGCCTGCACAGCAAAGGCCTTATCACTCAAGCCGACGGCGGATATCTCACCAGCCTGGGCCGCGACGCGGCCGAACAGGCGCAGACGTTGCTCACCATCCTTTCCGAAACCGTGACGGCCTGAAACTCCCCTAGCGTTCTGCTCCACCCGCTCAGGGTCGGCTAATGCCGGCCCTGGCCGCTGGTCGCCTCCTACTGATAAACCCGCGCCGTGCCTCAAGCCTTGCCCTAATCGGCCGATGAATTGGAGTTAGTCTCGCCTGCACGAAGCACCATGATCCGCAATCAGCACATCCAACCAATTCTTGAGGAAGGCATCGATCGCAAGGTGCTAGCCACGCTGCGGGCTCGCTTTCTCGCAGTTAATAGCGCACGGCTGGAACGCGCCCTGCTAGGCATGTCCACCCGCCAACAGCAAGTACTCAAGCTGTTGCCGCTGCTTTTTCACGTCAACCATCCGATCTTTCCCGGCTACGTATCGGCTACCACGCCCGCCGGCCTCGCTCACTTCGAGCCGGATGCCGAGCAGCTCACGGAGGCTCAGCGCCTTAGCCGCTCGTTTACCTACAAACCAGTGCGCGGCAACTCCCCCCAGCCGATACTCGGCCTGTTCCTCATGGGCAGCCTGGGCACAGTGGCGCAGGACGAACACAGCGATCTGGATGTGTGGGTGTGCCACGACCCGGCACTGGACGCCAAACAGATCGCGGAATTGCGCCGAAAGTGCGAGCTGTTGCAGGTCTGGGCGGCGAGTCAGGGCAGCGAAGCGCACTTCTTTCTGGTCGACCCCCTGCGTTTCAGCCAAGGCCAGCGCGACGCCAAGCTGACCTCCGATGACTGCGGCACCACTCAGCACTACCTGCTGCTCGACGAGTTCTACCGCACCGCACTCTGGCTCGGCGGACGCACGCCATTGTGGTGGCTGGTACCCGATTACGAAGAACATCGCTACGAGGAGTATGTAGCAACGCTGCTGGCCAAACGCTTCGTGCGTGCCGACGAGGTGCTCGACCTCGGTCATCTTGGCCGTGTGCCACCCGGTGAATTCGTCGGTGCCGGGCTCTGGCAACTCTACAAGGCCATCGCCGCGCCATACAAATCGCTGTTCAAGCTGCTTCTGGTTGAGGTGTATGCCAGCCAGTATCCGCAACTGCGTTGCCTGGCGCTGGATTTCAAACAGGCCATCTATCACGGCCGAATCGAATTGGACGAGCTCGACCCCTACATCGCTGCCTATCAGGCCATCGAGCACTATCTGAGCGATCCTAGCGATCACGAACGCTTGGAACTGGCCCGCCGCTGCCTGTATCTGAAGATCAACCGTCCGCTGAGCCGACCACCAGTCAACCGCAACAAGAGCTGGCAGCGAACCTTGCTCGAGCGCTTGACCCGATCCTGGCACTGGGACGAGCGGCAGTTGGCGCTGCTCGACAATCGCAGTCGTTGGAAAGTGAGGCAAGTCAGCCAGGAGCGCCGGGCGCTGGTCAACGAACTGACCTATGGCTATCGCTTTCTCAGCGACTTCACTCGTCGCTTGCAGGCGACCAGCCCACTCACCAGCCGCGATCTCGGCGTACTCGGCCGCCGTCTTTACGCAGCCATCGAGCGCAAAGCCGGAAAAGTTGAGGTAGTGAATCTCGGCATTTCGCCGGATATGGCCGAAGACAGTCTGACCCTGGTCCATGGCTATGACGCTGCGGGCAACGTGCATTGGTCGCTCTACCAGGGCCAGCTCACTGCGCCGGAGCTACCCAATTTCGCCCCCCTGAAACGCTCTCGCGAACTGGTCACGCTGCTTGCCTGGTGCCACCGCAACGGGGTAGTGGATGCCACCACCCATTTGTCGCTGTTCCCTGGTGACAGCGGCCTGAGCGAGGCAGAGCTATTCGCCCTGTTCAGTGATCTGCGCCGTGCGCTGCCGATGCCACTCTCTCAGGTCGACGAGGAAGCGCTACTGGCGGCGAGCAATCCCAGTCGCGTGCTGCTACTGGTCAATGTCGGCCGGGACCCCACCCTGCAGGCACCTGCAGGGCTGGTGAACGGTGAACAGTCGATCCTGAGCATAGCGCCGGAGAACCTGGTGCTCAGCGTGGATCAGGTGACGCTCAACAGCTGGAACGAGATGCTGGTGACCCGCTACGAAGGACCGAGGGCACTGCCGCTGTGCCTGCGCGATTACCTGGACAGTCTTGATCCTGCCGCAGAGCCACCACAGCTGCAGCTCTTCTGCTTCGCGCGCAACCGCGGGCAGGCCATCACGCGCCGGGTAGAACAGATCTTCGATGATGCCCGGCGAAGCCTTGGCCGCACTGCTCATGGGCGCTACCTGCTGCAGGTTCGCCAGCATTTTCATATGGTGCAACGCGATACGAACGAACTGCGGCTGACCAATCTGGTCGACCGCGCCGCGCTGTACGAGCACTTGGGCGAAGCGCACCACAGCTATAGCCCGCTCCAGCTCGATAGAGCGGCGCTAGAGGGGGACGATCTGGCGCTGATTCTCGCTCAGGGGCGGCCGGGCTGCGTGCAGGTTTTCTATCGCACCTTCGGAGATACCGCTGAACTCAGCGTGCTCGATGAATGCAATGCACTCTGGCGCCAACAACTGCCCTATCGCGACGAGCGCACGCTGCTGCGCCCATTGATGCGCTTCCTCGAGTCGATGCTCTTTCGGCGCAATGCCCAGCAGCTCGATCCAGCCAGGGAGCTGGTCGACCCAACAATTTTCTTCTATCGCATCCAACCCGGACAGGGCGCACACCCGTCGCAGCTCGAAAGACGACCAGCGCCACACGGCGAGATCAATGACCCGTTCTACGATGTACAAGCCATCGTCGAAGCCGGCGAGAGCGGCCGTTCGCAGGTCACGCTGTACTGCAACCATCAGGAGTTTTCCGGGCTGGAGTACGGCACCGAGCTGTTTGCAGCAGTGGCACAGGCCATCATTTCCCGCCGCCGCGATGGCGAGCGCTACCCTTGCTACATCACCGACCTCGACCTCACGGGCCTGCACGGCAATAACCGTAGCCAAACGGTGCAGTACCTGCGTTACAAATCTCGCTTGGAAGCGGCGATCAACGCAGCGATCGAGGCGTGATCGGACAGGCTTAATGGCGACTGATTGAGCCAGACCGCGAGGTGCACCAGCAATCGCCATACCCAATAGCCGTGCTGGATTGGGCGAACGAAGGGACGGCGAGCCCGACCACTGCGGCGGCAATCGGGCAACAGGGGCAGTGCGCGTCAACCGTCAGAAAGGATCGCCAGCCGCTTCAGGCTGATACTCGATGGCGAGCAGGGTCAGCTTGATGATCTTTCCAGCCGGGGTTGGCCAGTCGATGTGCTGGCCGACGCTCATACCCAGCAGCGCGGTTCCCACTGGAGCTAGGACGGACACGGTTCCTTCCTTGCCGGCGTCGTGAGGGTAGACCAGCGTCAGGTGATATTCCTTGCCAGTCCCCTCGTCGAGGCAATGCACACGCGAGTTCATGGTCACGACGCCCGCAGGCATCTCGCTGCGTTCCACGATCTGCGCCCGCGACAGTTCCTGCTCGAGCGCTTCGGCGGCCGGACCGTAGTCGTCCAGGCTGTCGAGCAGCCGCTCAAGGCGCTGCAGATCGAGTTGGGTAAGGATGATCGGCGGTGCACTGGTCATGGGTTCTGGCAAGCTCCTGGGAAAAGTCAAAAGACGAAAAAAGCAAAACCCCGCCCGAAGGCGGGGTTTTGTTGACCTGCGAGAGACACTATCACAGCAGCCCGAATAAGCAAGGCCCCTGCCTGCAGCCCCCGGGAAACGGGGCTGCAGGTGGCATGAGTCAGATATCCTCGAACTCCATGGCTTCGCCGCCCTGCTCCAGCGTCACCCGCGTCAGCAGTTCGCCGAGGCGCTCACCGCTGGCATCGCACAGCCACAGCTGGCTGCCTTCGTCATAGTCGAAATGAAAGCCGCCAGAGCGCGCCGCCACCCACAGCTGACGCAGCGCGGGCTGTCGGCTAAGGATCAGCTGGCTGCCGTTATCGAAACGCACGGTCAGCACACCACCGGAATTTTCCAGGTCCACGTCCATGCTGGTGTCATCGAACACGTCTTCGACGCTCTCCTGCACAGCATCGACCAGATCGTGATAACGGGCTTCGCTCAGGCTCATGCAACACTTCCTCGATTGTTCTGCGCGCGGCGCTGGCCGGGCGCGATGGCGGCGAGCTTAGCAGGGCGCAACCGGATCAAGCGAGTCGCCTGCCGGCACAGCCGCCGTGTGGCGTGCTGCTCGCATAGGCAATCCGCCGGGTGCTGGGTATACTCCGGCGATTAGATTTTTCAAGGATTCCAGCCCCCATGAAGCGCCTCCTGCTTCCCTTCATCGCCCTCGCCGTCTTCGCCGCCGCGCTCAGCGGTTGTGGCCAGAAAGGTCCGCTGTACCTGCCGGATGACGAGCAAACCGTCAAAGAACGTTCCAAAGACCGTTTCGAACTCTAAAGGAGGCTGTTCATGGAGGCCTTCTCGTACCGCGACGGTCAACTCTTCGCGGAAGGCGTGGCACTGCCCGCACTTGCGCAACGCTTCGGCACCCCGACCTACGTCTACTCCCGCGCGCACATCGAGGCCCAGTACCGGGCCTATGCCGATGCGCTCGAAGGCATGCCGCATCTGGTCTGCTTCGCCGTCAAAGCCAATTCGAACCTTGGAGTGCTGAACGTGCTGGCGCGCCTTGGCGCCGGCTTCGACATCGTCTCGCGCGGTGAACTGGAGCGCGTGCTGGCCGCCGGTGGGCAGCCGGACCGTATCGTCTTCTCCGGCGTCGGCAAGACCCGTGACGACATGCGTCGCGCATTGGAAGTCGGCGTGCACTGCTTCAACGTGGAATCCACCGACGAGCTGGAGCGCCTGCAGCAGGTCGCCGCCGAGCTCGGCAAAAAGGCGCCGGTATCGCTGCGGGTCAATCCTGACGTCGATGCCGGCACCCACCCGTACATTTCCACCGGTCTGAAAGAGAACAAGTTCGGCATCGATATCGACAACGCCGAGGCGGTCTATGCCCGCGCAGCCGAGTTGCCGAACCTGGAAGTGGTCGGCGTCGATTGCCATATCGGTTCGCAGCTGACCAGCCTGCCGCCCTTCCTCGACGCGCTCGACCGCCTGCTCGCCTTGACCGATCGACTCGCCGCACGCGGCATCCAGATCCGCCATCTGGACCTCGGTGGCGGCCTCGGTGTGCGTTACCGTGACGAGCAACCACCGCTGGCCGGCGACTACATCCAGGCCGTGCGCCAGCGCATCGAAGGCCGCGGGTTGGCGTTGGTATTCGAGCCGGGCCGCTCCATCGTCGCCAACGCAGGCGTACTGCTGACCCGCGTGGAATACCTCAAGCACACCGCGCACAAGGATTTTGCCATCGTCGATGCGGCGATGAACGACCTGATCCGTCCGGCGCTGTACCAGGCGTGGATGAACGTCATCGCAGTGCAGCCCCACGAAGGCGATACGCGCCGCTACGACATCGTCGGACCGATCTGCGAGACCGGCGACTTCCTCGCCAAGGATCGTGAGCTGGCGCTGGTCGAAGGCGACCTGCTGGCGGTGTGTTCGGCCGGTGCCTACGGCTTCGTCATGAGTTCCAACTACAACACCCGTGGCCGCGCCGCCGAGGTGCTGGTGGACGGTGACCAGGCGTTCGAAGTGCGCCGTCGCGAGAGCGTTCAGGAGCTATACGCCGGCGAAAGCCTGCTGCCCACTTGAGGCCAAGATCATGCTTCTGCGCTTTACCAAGATGCACGGTCTGGGCAACGACTTCATGGTCATCGACCTGGTCAGCCAGCACGCGCACATCCAGCCCAAGCACGCCAAGCAGTGGGGCGACCGTCACACCGGGGTCGGCTTCGATCAGCTGCTGATCGTCGAGCCGCCGCAGAACCCGGACGTGGATTTTCGCTACCGCATCTTCAATTCCGACGGTTCGGAAGTGGAGCAGTGCGGCAACGGTGCGCGCTGCTTCGCTCGCTTCGTGGTCGACAAGCGCCTGACCGTCAAACGCAAGATCAAGGTCGAAACCAAGGGCGGCATCATCGAACTGGATATCCGCCCTGACGGCCAGATCCGGGTCGATATGGGCCCGCCACGCCTGGTGCCAGCAGATATCCCTTTCCAGGCCGAGCAGGAAGCCCTGAGCTATCCGCTCGAAGTCGATGGCCAGCGCGTCGAGCTTGCCGCCGTATCCATGGGCAACCCCCATGCGGTGCTGCGCGTAGATTGTGTCGAGCAGGCGCCGGTGCACGAGCTGGGCCCGAAGATCGAACATCACTCGCGTTTTCCACAACGGGTCAACGTCGGCTTTTTGCAGGTCGTCGACCGCCGTCATGCGCGCCTGCGCGTATGGGAGCGCGGTGCCGGGGAAACCCAGGCCTGCGGCACCGGCGCCTGCGCTGCGGCAGTGGCCGCCATTCGCCAGGGCTGGATGGACTCACCCGTGCAGCTCGACCTGCCTGGCGGCCGTCTGTCCATCGAATGGGCAGGCCCCGGACAGCCGGTTATGATGACCGGCCCCGCCGTTCGTGTATTTGAAGGACAGGTTCGCCTATGACCGACCAGACCCAGGGCAGCACCCCGCTACCCGACGCCGAAGCCGTCGCCGCCTACCTGCGCGCCCATCCGGAATTTTTCGTCGACCACGACGAGCTGATTCCGGAGCTGCGCATCCCCCATCAGCCTGGCACCGCCGTCTCGCTGGTGGAGCGCCAGGTCAAGCTGCTGCGCGAGCGCAACATCGAGATGCGCCATCGTCTTTCGCAATTGATGGACGTGGCACGCGACAACGACCGTCTGTTCGACAAAACCCGCCGCTTGGTGCTCGACCTGCTCGACGCTAGCAGCCTGGAAGAAGTCGTCAGTGCCGTGGAAGACAGCCTTCGCCATGAATTCCAGGTGCCCTACGTCAGCCTCATCCTGTTCAGTGACGCGACGCTGCCGGTAGGCCGCTGTGTCAGCACTGGCGAGGCTCAGCAGAGCATCGGCGGCCTGCTCGACGGCGGCAAGACCATCTGCGGCGTGCTGCGCCCGCATGAACTGAGCTTTCTCTTCGGCGCCGAAGACAGCGGTAGCGTTGGCTCCGCGGCAGTAGTCAGCCTGAACAATCAGCTGGGTGTACTCGCAATCGGCAGCCCGGACCCACAGCATTACAAGAGCTCGCTGGGCACCCTCTTCCTCGGCTATATCGCCGAAGTGCTGACCCGCGTATTGCCGCGCTTCGGCACGCCGCTGCGCTCGGTACGCTGAGCGCAATTGCAGACCAACGCCAAGCACCACGCACGCCTGCTCGCGGCCTGAGGCTGGAGCCTGCTTATGCAGAATGAACTCGACGCCTACTTCGAATACCTGCGCAGTGCCCGACAGCTGTCGGGCCACTCGCTGGATGGCTACCGGCGTGACCTGCACAAGCTGCTGGCCTATTGCGAGCGCGAAAACATCGGCGAATGGACCGCGCTCCAGGGCCGACACCTGCGCCAGCTGATCGGCGAGCTGCATCGCCAAGGCCAGTCCAGCCGCAGCCTGGCACGGCTGCTGTCATCGGTGCGCGGCCTCTACCGCTACTTGAATCAGGAAGGAATCTGCCAGCACGATCCGGCTACCGGTCTATCCGCGCCGAAAGGTGAACGCCGACTGCCGCGACTGCTGGATACCGATCGCGCCATGCAGCTGCTCGACGGCGGCGTGGAGGACGATTTCATCGGCCTGCGCGATCAGGCGATGCTCGAACTGTTCTACTCATCCGGCTTGCGGCTGTCGGAACTGGTCGGCCTGAACCTCGACCAGCTCGACCTACCCGCGGGTATGGTCAGGGTGCTCGGCAAGGGCAACAAGGTGCGCGAGCTACCGGTCGGGCGCAAGGCACGCGAGGCCTTGCAAGCCTGGTTGCCAATACGTGCGCTGGCCAACCCGGCCGATGGCGCGGTATTCATTGGCCAACAGGGTCGTCGCCTCGGCGCGCGGGCCGTCCAGCTGCGGGTCCGTCAGGCCGGCGTGCGTGAGCTTGGCCAGCACCTGCATCCGCACATGTTGCGCCACAGCTTCGCCAGTCACCTGTTGGAGTCATCCCAGGACCTGCGTTCGGTGCAGGAACTGCTCGGCCACGCCGACATCGGCACCACGCAGATCTACACCCACCTGGACTTTCAGCACCTGGCCAAGGTCTACGATCAGGCGCATCCGCGCGCCAAGCGCAAGCAGGACACCGACACATGAGCATTCGCCTGATCACCTTCGACCTGGACGACACCTTCTGGGAAACCACGCCGGCCATCCAGAGCGCAGAGACCGCCCTGCGCAGCTGGCTGGGCGTGCATGCGCCGCGCCTCGGCGAATTTCCCGTCGAGGCCCTCGGCGCGATCCGCCGCATGCTGATTGAACGGGACCCGGCGCTGCGCCACCGTATCAGCGAGCTGCGCCGGCGCATCCTGCAGCACGCGCTGCACGACGCCGGCTATCCCGCCGATGAAGCGGACCAGCTGGCCGAGCGGGCCTTTCAGGTATTTCTCGATGCGCGCCATGAGGTGCAGATTTTCCCAGACGTGCAGCCCACGCTGGAATTTCTTGCCAATCACTACACCCTCGGCGTGATCACCAACGGCAATGCCGACGTGCGCCGCCTGGGCCTGGCCGACTATTTCCAGTTCACGCTGTGCGCCGAGGAGTTAGGCATCGGCAAGCCCGATCCGCACCCATTCGAGCAGGCCTTGCGCCTGGGCGATGCGCGCCCGGATCAGGCAGTGCATATCGGCGATCATGCCCTCGACGACATCGCCGGAGCGCAGCAGGCGGGCCTGCGGGCGATCTGGTTCAATCCCAAACGAGCCAGCTGGTCGCACGATTACCATCCAGACGCCGAAATCCAGAGCCTGGCCGAGCTACCAAAACTGTTGCTCGGCTGGCGCGGCAACTGAGCGATAAGCTGATTAGCCTGAACACGAAAAAGCCCGCCATCAGGCGGGCTTTTTCGTAATTGGTGATCCGTTCGCGCTCAGATAGGACGGCTGCCGTACTTGCTATCCGGCTTCTTCGGCGGGTCGGCGACCACATTGGGTTCGACCTCCTGAACGCGGCCGCCACGTGCCAGGAACTCTTCCATGGCCCGCGCCAGCGCTTCGCGCTCCTTCTGCTTGGCTTCCAGGCTCGGCAGCTCGTCCGGCTCGGCGGACTTGGCCTTGGCCTTCTTGGTCGGCGTGGCCCGCTCGCTGTCGGTGCCCTCCTCGTCGAGGCTGTCGTCGCCGTCATCGGCAGCGTTCAGCTCCTCCCCTTCCTCCTCGTCGCCCACTTCCAGATCGTCTTGTTCTAGTTCTTCGTCGCTCATGTTCTACCTCATGGCTTGCCAAAGCGGAGTAAGTTATAGCCCAGCGATGCGGAATGACCGACATCACCAAAAAAAATTCAACTTGCCGTCCCGTGCAGCGTTGCCACTATCTGCCGCGCGCCACCCTGGTCGCGGTGCTCTCCGAGATAGACGCCCTGCCAAGTCCCCAGTGCCAGGCGCCCCGCGCTTACCGGCAGGCTCAGCTGGCAGCCGAGCAGGCTGGCCTTGAAGTGTGCCGGCAAGTCGTCCGGCCCTTCGTAGTCATGCTCGTAACCGTCCTCGCCCTGCGGCACCAGACGATTGAAGAACCGTTCGAAATCACGCCGTACCGCTGAGTCGGCATTCTCGTTGATCGTCAGCGAGGCCGAGGTATGCCGCAGCCACAGGTGTAACAGACCGACCTGACATTGCCGCAGTTCCGGCAGTGCATCTAGCAGTTCATCGGTAATGAGATGGAAGCCGCGTGGCCGCGCTCGCAAGGTGATCAGAGTCTGTTGCCACATGTTCGAGAGGCTCATGTTCAACGGCTGGTCGCGCGCATTCTAGCGTGGCGTAGAAAAAAACAAAGGGCGCCAAAAGGCGCCCTTGTCATGAACCGCGCAATTGTTACTGGCGAGTGAACTCCGGATAGGCTTCCAGACCGCACTCGACCACGTCCACACCCTCGTATTCCTCCTCCTCGCTGACGCGCAGGCCCATCACTGCCTTGATGACGCCCCAGACGATCAGGCTGGCGATGAACACCCAGAGGAAGATCGACACCAGGCCCAGCAGTTGTGCACCGAAGGTGGCATCGGCATTGGTCAGCGGCACGGCCATCAGGCCCCACATGCCGGCGACACCGTGCACGGAGATCGCTCCGACCGGGTCATCGAGCTTGAGCTTGTCCAGACCGAGGATGCTGAACACCACCAGCACGCCACCCACACCGCCGATCAGGGTCGCTTGCAGGGCGCTCGGGGTCAGCGGTTCGGCGGTGATCGCCACCAGGCCGGCCAGCGCGCCGTTGAGGACCATGGTCAGGTCGGACTTGCCGAACAGCAGGCGCGCGGTGATCAGTGCGGCGATCAGACCGCCAGCGGCGCCCATGTTGGTGTTGACGAAGACCTGGGCCACCGCGTTGGCGTCTTCGATGGTGCTCATTTTCAGCTGCGAGCCACCGTTGAAGCCGAACCAACCCATCCAAAGGATGAAGGCACCGAGCGTCGCCATCGGCATGTTGGCGCCGGGAATGGCATTGATCTGGCCGTTCGGGCCGTACTTGCCCTTACGTGCACCGAGCAACAAGACACCCGCCAGAGCTGCAGCCGCGCCAGCCATGTGCACGATGCCGGAGCCGGCGAAGTCGAGGAAACCAGCCGCGTCGAGGAAACCACCGCCCCACTTCCAGAAGCCCTGAACTGGATAGATGAAGCCGGTCATCACCACAGCGAAGGCGATGAACGCCCACAGCTTCATGCGCTCGGCCACCGCACCGGAGACCACCGACATGCAGGTTGCGGCGAACACGATCTGGAAGAAGAAGTCAGCGCGAGCGGAATAGTAAGGCGCATCCTCACCCCCGGCCGCGACCAGGTCGACTGCATGTTCGTCGCCGATCAGGAAGCCCAGACTCGGGAAAATGCCACCTTCCGGGCTGGAGTACATGATGTAGTAGCCGACCAGCAGGTACATGATCGAAGCCAGCGAGTAGAGCACGATGTTCTTGGTAAGAATCTCGGCGGTGTTCTTCGCCCGGACCAGACCGGCTTCGAGCATGGCAAAACCTGCCGCCATCCACATCACCAGCGCTCCGCAGATCACGAAGTAGAAGGTATCGAGTCCGTACTGGACGGGTATCAATGCAGTGCTATCCATGTGTCACCTCTTGCTGTCGCGCTGTATGCGCTGTTCGGTCCGCAGGCCATCGCATGCTGCATCGAAGGCCTGCACCGCTTTTAGGATTGGCCCCGGCGTTGGCTCCGGGGTGCCCTGAATGGATTACAGGTTGTAGCCACGCTCGTTATGCAGGCTGAGGTCCAGGCCGATGGTTTCCTGCTCCTCGTTGACCCGCAGCCCCATCACCAGATCGATCGCCTTGAGGATCAGGTAGGTGACGATGCCGGTGTACACCACGGTGAACAGCACGCCCTTGAACTGGATCCACAGCTGCAGACCGATGCTCTCCACTTCGCCGAAGCCGCCCAGCATGGGTGCGGCGAAGATGCCGGTAAGCAGCGCACCGACGATGCCGCCAATGCCGTGCACACCGAACGCATCCAGAGAGTCGTCGTAGCCGAGCTTGCGTTTCAGGCTGGTGGCACAGAAGAAGCAGACCACTCCGGAGACCAGGCCGATGACCAGCGCGCCCATCGGACCGACGGTGCCGGCGGCCGGGGTGATGGCGACCAGACCGGCCACCACGCCGGAGGCGATGCCCAGCGCGCTGGGTTTGCCGTGGCCGATCCACTCGGCGAACATCCAACCCAGCGCCGCGGCTGCAGTAGCGATCTGGGTGACCAGCATGGCCATGCCGGCCGTACCGTTGGCGGCAATGGCCGAGCCTGCGTTGAAGCCAAACCAGCCGACCCAGAGCATCGCGGCACCGACCAGAGTCAGGCCCAGGTTGTGCGGCGCCATTGGCGTGTTCGGGTAACCCTTGCGCTTACCCAGCACCAGGCATGCCACCAGACCGGCGATACCGGCATTGATGTGCACCACGGTGCCGCCGGCGAAGTCGAGCACGCCCCAGTCCCACATCAGGCCGCCGTCGCCGCCCCATACCATGTGTGCGATCGGCGCATAGACCAGCGTGAACCAGACGCCCGTGAACACCAGCATCGCGGAGAACTTCATACGCTCGGCGAAGGCCCCGACGATAAGTGCCGGGGTGATGATGGCGAAGGTCATCTGGAAGGTGATGAAGACGCTTTCAGGGAAGGCGCCGACCAGGCTGTCGGGCGTCAGACCGCTGAGGAAAGCGCGATCCAGACCGCCAACGAAAGAATTGAAGTTGGTGACCCCGGCTTCCATACCCGTGGTGTCGAAAGCGAGGCTGTAGCCATAGACCATCCAGAGGATGCTCATCAGGCCGGTGACGGCGAAGCACTGCATCATCACCGAGAGAATGTTCTTCGAGCGGACCATGCCGCCGTAGAACAGTGCCAGCCCAGGGATGGTCATGAACAGCACTAGCGCAGTGGCCGTCAGCATCCATGCCGTGTCGCCTGAATCCAGCGTTGCCTCCTGCGCCAGGGCCAGGCCTGGACTTATCAGAGACAAAAGGGCTCCTAGCCCTGCGAATCTTCGCAGAGTCATGGTTTTACTCCTGGGGCGTGGGGGTTCGGAGGTGCTGCTTAAATCGCGTCGGTATCGGTTTCGCCGGTACGGATGCGGATGGCCTGTTCCAGGTTGACCACGAAGATCTTGCCGTCACCGATCTTGCCGGTATTGGCGGCCTTGGTGATGGCCTCGATGACGCGATCGAGCTGATCGTCGGCGATGGCTACATCGATCTTCACTTTCGGCAGGAAGTCGACGACGTATTCGGCACCACGGTATAGCTCGGTGTGACCCTTCTGACGACCGAAGCCTTTGACTTCAGTAACGGTGATGCCCTGTACGCCGATTTCCGACAGAGACTCGCGCACGTCGTCCAGCTTGAACGGCTTGATGATGGCAGTGACTAGTTTCATGAAAACTTCTCCCGTTTTAGGTGGACTTGCCCCAGAAGTACGAACCCGGCTCAAGTCTAAGCTCAGTGTCTGGCTCTTGTAACGCTCCGGCTGTACCCGAGCAGCTGACCGACACCACCAACCTCTCCGACAAAGCGTCTCGAATCACCCATGCACCGCAACCCGGTGGTGCATGCGTTGCTGGGGACAAAGCAGAATCGATGCCAGCTTTACGCAAGCCCCAATTTGCAGGGCTTTTACCCAGAACGGATGCGGCCGACGGACGGTTGCGCTCAGCCGACGCACCTTAATGGTGCGACTGCGCACCACCCCCTGCTCAGTTTCTGTGCACGACCCGCCAGAAAGACGCAAAAAACACCGTGCTACACTGCGCCCCGTCCAACGACAGGTGCTTTCAATGTTGCCGCCAAAAGCTTTTCTAGATGCCATCGGCTCCCAGGCCTCGCGCCTGTTCAACGGCGAGACGCCGCTGCCGCGTGGTGAATTCGAAGCCCAGCTCAAGGGCGTGGTGCAGGGCGCGCTGAACAAGCTCGACGTGGTCAGCCGCGATGAGTTCGACAGCCAGATGGTGGTACTCGCCCGTACTCGTGCTCGCCTGGAAGCGCTTGAGGCCAAGGTCGCCGAACTGGAAGAAAAGCTCACGCCGCCCGCGCCCTGACAGGTCGGGCCGCGACACGATCAAAGGAGTGATCGAATGTCCCTGGCCATAGTTCATAGCCGCGCGCAGATCGGTGTAGAAGCGCCGCCGGTAACCGTCGAAGCCCATCTGGCCAACGGTCTACCAGCGCTCGCGCTGGTCGGCCTGCCGGAAACCGCCGTCAAGGAAAGCAAGGACCGGGTACGCAGCGCCATCCTCACCTCCGGCTTCGACTTCCCGCCGCGCCGCATCACCCTCAATCTTGCGCCCGCCGATTTACCCAAGGATGGCGGTCGTTTCGACCTGGCCATCGCCCTGGGCATTCTCGCAGCCAGCGGTCAGCTGCCCGCCGAGCGCCTCGACAGTCTGGAATGCCTCGGCGAGCTCGCACTCTCCGGTGCCTTGCGTCCGGTTCAGGGCGTGTTGCCGGCAGCCCTTGCCGCCCGGGCTGCCGGACGCGCCTTGCTGGTGCCGCGAGCCAACGCCGAGGAAGCCAGCCTCGCTTCCGGGCTCACCGTCTATGCCGCCGAACACCTGCTCGAGGTCGCTGCGCACTTCAACGGCGTCACACCGCTCGAACCCTATGCCGCCCAAGGCCTGCTGCGGCAGATTCAGCCCTACCCGGACCTGGCTGACGTACAAGGCCAGCAGGCCGCCAAGCGCGGGCTGCTGATTGCCGCGGCTGGTGCTCACAACCTCTTGTTTTCCGGGCCACCTGGCACCGGCAAGACTCTGCTGGCCAGCCGCCTGCCCGGCCTGTTGCCGCCGCTCGACGAACAGGAAGCGCTGGAAGTCGCCGCCATCCATTCGGTGGCCAGCCACAGCCCACTTGAACATTGGCCGCAGCGTCCCTTTCGGCAGCCCCATCACAGTGCATCGGGCCCTGCGCTGGTCGGTGGCGGCAGCCGGCCGCAGCCGGGCGAGATCACTTTGGCGCACCAAGGTGTGCTGTTTCTCGACGAGCTACCGGAGTTCGACCGCAAGGTGCTCGAGGTCCTGCGCGAGCCGCTGGAATCAGGCCATATCGTAATTGCCCGAGCGCGCGACAAGGTGCGCTTTCCGGCGCGCTTCCAGCTCGTGGCGGCGATGAACCCCTGCCCGTGCGGCTATCTCGGCGATCCCAACGGACGCTGCCGCTGCACGCCGGATCAGATCCAGCGTTATCGCAACAAGCTCTCCGGCCCGCTGCTCGACCGCATCGACCTGCATCTGACCGTGGCGCGTGAGGCCACGGCACTCAACGCACCACCGCAAACCGGGCAAAGCAGTGCCGTGCTGGCCGCTCAAGTGGCGCAGGCGCGACAGCTGCAACAGGCTCGCCAGGGCTGTGCCAATGCCTTTCTCGACCTGGCGGGCCTGCGCAGTCACTGCCAGCTGACGGCTGAGGATCAGGCCTGGCTGGAGCGCGCCTGCGAACGCCTGGCGCTGTCGCTGCGCGCCGCGCACCGTCTGCTCAAGGTGGCACGTACTCTCGCCGATTTGGAACAAGCTGCGTGCATCGGTCGCCAGCACCTCGCCGAAGCGCTGCAGTACCGGCCCGGCAGCCAGGCCTGAGCCACTCGGCGCGGGCTCTGGCTCGCGCAAATCGGCCGCGGACAACCGGCGTCCTTCGCGGTCTGTGTTAAGTTGGCTGGCTTTCGCCACAGGCGGCCACTCCCCAGACATAACCCGAAGGAGCGCAGCATGGAGGCAAAAAAGCCCTCGTCCTCTCAAATCAACCCGCCGGTCTTTTACGGCTCGGCAGCTATCATTCTGGCGCTGGTGATCTACAGCGTTGCCTTCCAGAGCCACGCACAGACGCTGTTCGGCGACACGCAGGCCTGGATCATCGCCAACGTCAGCTGGCTGTATATCCTCGCCGTCGCACTGATCCTGCTGATGGTGGTGCTACTGGCGTTCAGTCGTTATGGCGACATCAAGCTCGGTCCCGACCACAGCGAGCCGGATTACAGTGCGCTGACCTGGTTCGCCATGCTGTTTTCCGCCGGCATGGGCATCGGCCTGATGTTCTTCGGCGTTGCCGAGCCGGTGATGCACTTTCTCTCGCCACCAACCGGTGAAGGCGGCACCACGCTGGCCGCGCGCGAGGCGATGAAGATCACCTTCTTCCACTGGGGCCTGCATGCCTGGTCGATCTACGCCATCGTGGCCATGATCCTGGCTTATTTCGCTTACCGTCACGGCCTGCCGCTCACCCTGCGTTCGGCGCTCTACCCGCTGATCGGCGAGCGCATCTACGGGCCCATCGGCCACGCCGTCGACATCTTCGCCATCATCGGCACGGTACTGGGTGTCGCCACGTCACTGGGGCTTGGCGTTACCCAGATCAACACCGGACTGAACCACCTTTATGGGCTGCCGGTTTCGGTGCCGGTGCAGATCGGCCTGATCATGGCCACCACACTGCTGGCCACGATTTCCGTGGTCACCGGCCTGGACAAAGGCGTGCGCCGGCTATCCGAGCTGAACCTGACGCTGGCAGCGCTGCTGATGCTGATGGTGCTCGTGGCTGGGCCGACGGTGTTCATTCTGCAGACCTTTGTGCAGAACACTGGCGGCTACCTGTCGGATATCGTCGACAAGACCTTCAACCTCTACGCCTACGAGCCGAACGACTGGATCGGCGGCTGGACGCTGTTCTACTGGGGCTGGTGGCTGGCCTGGTCGCCCTTCGTCGGGCTGTTCATCGCGCGCATTTCGCGTGGCCGGACGATCCGTGAGTTCGTCACCGGCGTGCTGCTGGTGCCTACCGCGTTCACCCTGATGTGGATGACAGTGTTCGGTGACACGGCCATCCATATGATCCTCTGGGAGCACGTGACCAGCCTTGGCGAAGCCATCGAGCAGGACAGCTCGCTGGCCCTGTTCGCCTTCCTCGAACACTTTCCCTTCTCGGCGTTTATTTCGCTGATCGCCATCATCATGGTCGTGGTGTTTTTCGTCACGTCGGCGGACTCCGGCGCGCTGGTGGTGGATATGCTCGCCTCGGGTGGGCGACAGGGCACGCCGGTGTGGCAGCGGATCTTCTGGGCCGTTTCCATGGGCGGCGTGGCCATCGCTCTACTACTCGCAGACGGCCTCACGGCCCTGCAGACGGCGACGATTGCCAGCGCCCTGCCCTTCACCATCGCCCTGCTCTGCTCGATGTGGGGCCTGCTCAAGGCATTGCGCCTGGACGCCACCAAGCAGGGATTACGCTACCAGGCCCTGAGCACCTCGCCCAACGCACCACGCAGCCCGGGCGGTTGGCAGCGCCGCTTGCGCACCCTGATGCTGTTCCCGCGACGCGCCCATGTAGTGCGCTTCATCTCCGAAGTGGTGCACCCGGCCTGCGAGGCAATCGCCGAGGAGATGCGCAAGCAGGGCTACGTCGTTGAAATCAGTGAGGGCGAGGATCGCCGCCAGCGTTTCGAGATCATCCACGACGGCGAGCCGGACTTCATTTACGAGGTACGTCCACGCGCCTATGCGATGCCGAGCTTCGTGGCCAGCAGCGAGGATGACGAACGCGAGGAGCGCAAGTACTTCCGCGCCGAAGTCCACCTCAAGGAAGGCGGCCAGGATTACGACGTAATGGGCTGGAGCCGTGAAGATGTGATCAGCGACATTCTCGGCCAGTACGAGAAACACATGCACTTCCTGCACATGGTCCGCTAAACGGCTCGATGCCACCCTGCTGATTCGCCGCGTGAGGCGACTTCAGCAGGCTCTGGCGCGCTCGGCTCGCATGAAGTCGATCAACTCGGGCAATGGCAGCGGCTGGCTGATGAGAAACCCCTGAACCTGCTGCGCACCAAACTGGCGCAACAGCTCCAACTGCTCGGCGACCTCAACCCCCTCGGCGACCACTTCCAGATCGAGGTTATGCGCCAGGCCGATCATTGCTTGCACCAACTGCAGCTTTTCAGGGCGAGCGGTCATGCCGGCGACAAAGCTCTTATCGATCTTCAGGAGAGTAATCGGCAGGCTGGATAGATGGACGAACGAGGAGAAACCAGTGCCGAAATCGTCCAGCGAGAAGCGCACGCCCAGCTGACCGAGGGCGTGCATGGCCGTCTGCACTTGCTCGCTACGGCGCATCACGGCGGTTTCGGTGAGTTCGAATTCCAGCCAGTGCGGATCGATGCCGCGCTCGTCGATCAGTCGATTTAGCGTCGGCAGCAATTGGCTGTCCTGGAACTGGCGAAAGGACAGATTGATCGCCATGTGCAATGAATCCGCACCGCCATCCTGCAGGCTTTGCAGATCACGCAGCGCTCGGGCGATTACCCAGTAGCCGAGCGGCACGATCAGGCCGCTCTCCTCGGCCATGGGTATGAAAGCGTCCGGGGCCAGCAGGCCTCTTTCAGGATGCAGCCAGCGCACCAGCGCCTCGAGCCCGACGATGCGCCCGCTCTTCAGGCACAGGCGGGGCTGGTAATGCAGCTCCAGCTCACCGCGACGCAGTGCGCGACGCAACTCACCTTCCTGATCCGCCAGGCTGCGGGCGCTACGGCTGGCCTGCTCGTCGTAGTAACTCCAAGTGCAACCCTGGCTCGCCTTGGCCTGGCGCATGGCGATCTGCGCATGCCAAAGCAGCGGGTCGGCGCCAATACCGCTGCAGGCCCTCGCCAAGCCCAGGCTGCAACCGAGCATCAGGCTTTCACCTTCGACCCAATAGGGTTCGGCCAAGGCCTCGACGAGCCGATCGGCAACCGCCCCCGCGCGCCCCGGCTCGTCGCGGGTATCGAGCAGCAAGGCAAACTCGTCGCCGCCCAACCGCGCCAGCATGTCGCCAACCTCCAGCTGCGCCTTCAGCCGCGCCACCACCTGCAGGATCAGCCGGTCTCCAGCCTGGTGGCCGAGGGCATCGTTGACGTGACGGAAGTTGTCCAGATCCAGGTAGCCTAATACCAGTCCCTGCCCCTGGTGCTCGACCAGAGCATCGAGCAGCAGTGTCTGGAAGCCCTGACGGTTGACGACGCCGGTGTGCGGGTCCTGCTCGGCGAGCCGTTGCAAGGTGCCCTGCAGGTTGCAGCGTTCGCGCACGTAGCGCAGACAGCGCCGCAGCACTTCGGCGTTCAGCTGATCGGCCACCAGCCAGTCGACCGCACCTTCCGGAGTGTCCGGTGGTTCCTCGTCGAGCAGCAGAATCAGCGGCCAGGGACAGAGCCCAGTAGCGGGACGACACTGTGGTGTAGCCAATAGCAGGCAGGGGGCGTCGAGGTACTCGCCGGCCATATCCCAATCCGCCGCGACGATCAGCCGCTCGGGACTGGCCGAGCTCTGCAGACAGGCACGCAGTCGCTCGGCCCAACCGGGTCGGTCAGCCAACAGCAACAACGGCATGGATTGGACGGGCGCTGGCAAGCGGCCTCCGGACTCGAAAAGTTTGAAGACGGGCGTAGCTACCCGATTTTCAGCACAGTCCCTTGCAAACGCCCTGCCTCCTGCCGCGCACAAGACTAATCCATTATTTCGTTCAGCCAAGCCCCATGCGCGACGACCGGCGTTTTATTGCGTGCGCGACCGCGCAGCATCGGCACATCAGCCTGTTAAACTCCCGCCCCCGCTTCGAATGACCTGAACTCCATGTCCCGACTCAACCCTCGGCAGCAGGAAGCCGTGAATTACGTCGGCGGCCCACTTCTGGTGCTCGCCGGTGCCGGCTCCGGCAAGACCAGCGTGATCACCCGCAAGATCGCCTACCTGGTGCAGCATTGCGGCATCCAGGCCCGCCACATCGTCGCCATGACCTTCACCAACAAGGCCGCGCGCGAGATGAAGGAGCGCGTCGGCAGCCTGCTCAAGGGCGCCGAGGCGCGCGGCCTGACCGTGTCCACCTTCCACAACCTGGGCATGAACATCATCCGCAAGGAATACGCGCGGATGGGCTACAAGCCCGGTTTCTCGATCTTCGATGACGGTGACATCAAGGCGCTGCTCACCGACATCATGCAGAAGGAATACTCCGGCGATGACGGTGCGGACGAGATCAAGAACTACATCGACAGCTGGAAGAACGACCTGATCCTGCCCGACGAGGCCCTGGCCAATGCGCGCAACCCCAAGGAGCAGACTGCCGCCATCGTCTACCTGCACTACCAGCGCACGCTCAAGGCGTACAACGCAGTGGACTTCAACGACCTGATCCTGCTGCCCGTGAAGCTCTTCCAAGAGCACGCCGACATTCTGGAAAAGTGGCAGAACCGCATCCGCTACCTGCTGGTCGACGAATACCAGGATACCAACGCCAGCCAGTACCTTCTGGTGAAGCTGCTGGTGGGAATGCGCAACCAGTTCACCGTGGTGGGCGACGACGACCAGTCGATCTACGCCTGGCGTGGCGCGCGTCCGGAAAACCTGATGCTGCTGAAGGAAGACTATCCCTCGCTGAAAGTGGTGATGCTGGAGCAGAACTACCGTTCCACCAGCCGCATCCTCAAGTGCGCCAACATCCTTATCGCCAACAACCCCCATGTGTTCGAGAAGCAGCTGTGGTCGGAGATGGGCGTAGGCGATGAGATCCGCGTGATCCGCACGCGCAACGAGGACGCCGAGTGCGAGCGCGTTGCGCTGGAAATTCTCACCGAGCACCTACGCACCCAGCGCCCCTACAGCGACTTCGCCATCCTCTACCGCGGCAACTACCAAGCCAAGCTGATGGAGCTGAAGCTGCAGCACCACCAGATCCCCTATCGCCTGTCCGGTGGCACCAGCTTCTTCGCCCGCCAGGAGGTGAAGGACCTGATGAGCTACTTCCGCCTGCTGGTCAACCCGGACGACGACAACGCCTTCCTGCGGGTTATCAACGTGCCGCGCCGGGAGATCGGTTCGACCACCCTGGAAAAGCTCGGCAACTATGCCAGCGAACGCGGCATCTCGATGTACGCCGCCGCCGATGAGATCGGCCTCGGCGCCCACCTGGACAGCCGTTACACCGACCGCCTGGCGCGCTTCAAGCGCTGGATGGATGGCGTGCGCGAACAGTGCGTGGTCAACGAGCCGATCGCCGCCATCCGCAGCATGGTGATGGACATCGACTACGAGAACTGGCTCAGGCAGAACGCCTCCAGCGACAAGGTGGCCGACGCGCGCATGGGCAACGTCTGGTTTCTCGTCGACGCGCTGAAGAGCACGCTGGACAAGGACGAAGACGGCGACATGACCATCGAGGACGCCATCGGCAAGCTGGTGCTGCGCGACATGCTCGAGCGTCAGCAGGAAGAGGAAGAAGGTGCCGAAGGCGTGCAGATGATGACCATGCACGCCTCCAAGGGCCTGGAATTTCCCTCGGTGTACATCATCGGCTTCGAGGAAGAAATCCTGCCGCACCGTTCCAGCATCGAGGCCGACACCATCGAGGAAGAGCGGCGCTTGGCCTATGTCGGCATCACCCGTGCCAAGCGCAACCTGGCGCTGACCTTTGCCGCCAAGCGCAAGCAGTACGGCGAGGTGATCGACTGCACGCCGAGCCGCTTCCTCGACGAGCTACCGCCGGAGGACCTGGTCTGGGAAGGCCAGGAAGACGCGCCGGTGGAGGTCAAGGCCGCGCGCGGCAACGACGCGCTGGCGGCGATGCGGGCGATGCTCAAGCGCTGAGAACAGCCGCGGCAGGCGAAGCTACGGGGTGGACGCCCGAAGAGCTTCGCCCCGAGGGCGGGCCTCCCACGAAAGCGGCCTGTGCACACTGCCTGCTGGAGGCGCACCCCGCGGCCCGTCCCCACGCACAGACACTCTGTGCACATCGTTTCCCGTGGGAGGCGTACCCTCGCGGCGATGCGAGTCGGGCCTCCCACGCAAAGAACCGTGCACATCGCTCACTTGCTGGAGTGCGCCCCGAGGCCGCCACAACAGGCAATCTGCTCCCCGTGGGAGGCGCGCCCTCGCGGCGAATCAGGCCGAATAACGGCAAAAGTCCATAAGCCTGACATCGCCCTGCGCCTGAAGCGGGACCTTCAGCATGGATCGGTTTGTATCCCGTAACCCAACCGCGGCATGCTTTGCCGATCACGGTTTCTGAGAGGGATGCAATGTATCACGGCGAACGTTTCAATGCCTGGACGCACCTGGTCGGTGCTGCGCTGGCGTGTCTCGGCGCGATCTGGCTGCTTGTGCTGGCGGCGCTCGACGGCTCGCCGGTGAAGATCGTCAGCGTTGCGATCTACGGTCTGAGCCTTATCCTGCTCTACAGCATCTCGACGCTGTACCACAGCCTGCGCGGGCGGGCGAAGGTGGTCATGCGCAAGCTCGATCACCTGTCGATCTACCTCTTGATCGCCGGCAGCTACACGCCGTTCTGCCTGGTCACCCTGGCCGGCGCCTGGGGCTGGACGCTGTTCGGCATCGTCTGGGGCCTCGCGGTGATCGGCATGCTGCAGGAGATCAAGCCGCGCTCCGAGGCGCGGGTACTGTCACTGGTGATCTATGCGGTGATGGGCTGGATCGTGCTGGTGGCGGTCAAGCCGCTGTTCGCCGCCCTGGGTGGCGCCGGTTTCAGCTGGTTGCTGGCCGGCGGCATCTGCTACACGGTGGGCATCGTGTTCTTCGTCTTCGACGAGCGTTTCCGCCACTGGCACGGCATCTGGCACATCTTCGTGATGGTCGGCAGCCTGCTGCACTTCATCGCGATTCTGTTCTACGTGATCTGACTCAGCGCTGCTCATCCAGCGCCGCAGCGCTGCCGAGCACCGCTTCCAGCTCGCTCGCCGCCGCGCGCAGGCGCGGCACGAACTCCAGCAGCTGCGCCATTGAACAGCGGATCACCGGCGCGTGGCTGAACAGGCAGGCCAGCAGTTCGCCGTCGGATGCTCGTACCGGCACCGCACAGGCGACCATGCCGTCGATGAACTCCTCGCAATCGGTGCCCAGCTGCTCTTCCCGCACCCGCGCCAGGTCGTCGCGCAGCGCGCTGAGGTCGGTCAGCGTATTGCGCGCCATGCGCTGCAGCGGAAGACGCGGCAGCACCCGTTCCAGTTGCTCCGGCGGCAGCGAGGCGAGGTAGAGCTTGCCGCTGGCGGTGCACCAGAGCGGCGTGTGGCTGCCGATCGGCAGGTTGATCTGCAGCGGCCAGTTGGTCTGCACCCGGTCAAAATAGAGCATGTCCAGCCCGTCCGGGATCGCCAACCCGCAGGTCTCGCCGATGGCTTCGGAGAGCTGGCGCAGGATCGCCTGGCGCAACGCCTTGTGCCGGCTGCTGCGCAGGATGTTCAGCGCGGCGACGTGCAGGCGCTCGCCCGGCAACAGCCCGCCGCGCAGGCCGAACTGCAGGAAGCCTTCCTTTTCCAGGGTCTGCACCAGCCGGTGCGCGCTGGCCTTGGGGATGTCCAGCCGTTCGGCCAGGGCCGTCGGGCTGAGCGGCTCCTTCGCCGCCGCGACCGCCTCGATGATTTCCAGCACGCGGGTGATGGAGGAGCCTTTCTCGCGGGGAGTGCTGCGCATCGTCTGCCTTGTCGTTCGATGAAGATGGACGCCCCGCAGGGCGCCCGGGAGTGTAGCGACCGGCACCGTCAGTGCAACGGTGCCGCGCGGGTCACTTCATGGTCGGCATGGCGAACTCGGCGCCGGCACGGATACCGGTAGGCCAGCGCCGGGTCACGGTCTTCATGCGGGTGAAGAAACGCACCCCATCCGGGCCATGCATGTTCAGCGGGCCGAACACCGAGCGCTTCCAGCCGCCGAAGCAGTGGAAGGCCATCGGCACCGGGATCGGCACGTTGACGCCGACCATACCGACCTTGACGTTTTCCTCGAACTGCCGCGCGGTGTCGCCGTCGCGGGTGAAGATCGAGGTGCCATTGCCGTATTCATGGTCGTTGATCAGTTGCAGCGCCTCGTCGAAGCTCTTCACCCGCACCACAGCCAGCACCGGGCCGAAGATTTCCTCGCGGTAGATGCGCATGCTCGGCGTGACCCGGTCGAACAGCGTCGGGCCGACATAGAAGCCGTTCTCATGGCCCTCGACCTGGATGCCGCGGCCGTCGCAGATCAGCGTTGCACCCTCCTCCACACCCAGATCGATGTAGCCGCTGACCTTCTGCTGGTGCTCGCGGGTCACCAGCGGGCCCATGTGCGGCTCGGGCTCGACGCCCAGACCCGGGCCGGTACGCATCTGGCCGATCTCGTCTTTGAGCATCTCGACCAGCTTGTCAGCCACCTCGTCACCGACGCACACCGCCACGGAGATCGCCATGCAGCGCTCGCCGGCCGAGCCGTAGGCCGCGCCCATCAGCGAGCTGACCACCTGCTGCGGATCGGCGTCGGGCATCACCACCATGTGGTTTTTCGCGCCGCCCAGGGCCTGGCAGCGCTTGCCGTGTGCCGAGGCGGTGGCATAGATGTATTCGGCGATCGGCGTCGAGCCGACGAAGCTGACCGACTGCACGCGCTCGTCGGTGAGCAGCACGTCCACGGCTTCCTTGTCGCCGTTGACGATGTTCAGCACGCCGGCCGGCAGCCCGGCTTCGGCCAGCAACTCGCCGAGCAACATGGTCGCGCTCGGGTCCTTTTCCGAGGGCTTGAGCACGAAGGTGTTACCGCAGGCGATGGCCACCGGCAGCATCCACAGAGGCACCATCGCCGGAAAGTTGAATGGCGTTATGCCGACGCAGACGCCCAGCGGCTGCATCAGCGAGTTTGAATCGATGTCGCGGCCGACGTTGGGTGAAAACTCGCCCTTGAGCAGATGCGGAATACCGCAGGCGAACTCGACCACTTCCAGCCCGCGGGTGACTTCACCCTGGGCGTCGGAGAAGACCTTGCCGTGCTCGCTGGTGATCAGCCGGGCGACGTCGTCGCGGCGACGTTCGAGCAGTTCCTTGAAGCGGAACATGACCCGCGCGCGCACCAACGGCGGGGTCTTCGACCAGCCTTCGAAGGCGGCCTGGGCGGCGGCGATGGCCTCGCGGGTTTCATCGGCCGAGGACAGCGAAACGTACAGCCGCGGCTCGCCGGTGGCCGGGTTGTAGACGGTGGCGTGGCGCTCGGAGCGGCCGGCGACGGCCTCGTTGTTGATCAGATTGCCGAGGGTCTGCATGGCTTCACTCCTGGTTCCAGACGGTTTCGTAGAGGTCGATGATTTCCGCTTCCGTGGGCACGCGCGGGTTGTTGCCCGGCGAGCCGGAGGCCAGCGCCTGACGCGCCATGGTCGCGCGCAGCTCGAAGAAGCGTTCGCGGGTGATGCCGAACTGTTCCGGGCTCGGCACTTTCAGCTCCTGATTGATCGCGCGCAGTTCGGCGAGCAGCTTGTCGTTCGCCACCTCGACGCTGTCGGTCTGCGCGGCGACGCCCATCGCCCGCGCGCAATCGGCGTAGCGCTCGGGCGCGGCGGGAATCGAGAAGGCGGTGATCGCCGGCAGCAGCATGGCGTTGGACAACCCATGCGGCACATGGAAGAAGGCACCGATCGGCCGGCTCATGCCGTGCACCAGCGCCACCGAGGCGTTGGAGAAGGCGATCCCGGCCAGTGTCGCGCCGAGCATCATCGCCTCGCGCGCGGCGCGGTTGCCCGGCTCGTGGAAGGCCGCTCGCAGGTTCGGTGCCAGCAGGCGCATGGCTTCAAGCGCCTGGGCATCGCTGTAGAGGCTGGCCTTGCGGCTGACATAGGCCTCGATCGCGTGGGTCAGTGCGTCGATGCCGGTGTCGGCGGTCACCCGCGGCGGCAGCGAGAGGGTCAGCTCGTAGTCGATCAGCGCGGCGATGGGCATGAAACCAAGGCCCGCGCAGAGCATTTTCTCGTCGCTGGTCTCGTCGGTGATGATGGTGAAGCGCGTCGCCTCCGAGCCGGTGCCGGCGGTGGTGGGGATGGCGATCAGCGGCAGGCCGGCTTCGCTGACATCGCGCGGGAAGCGGTAGTCGCGCATCTCGCCGCCGAACTTGCCGAGTATGCCGATGGCCTTGGCCGAATCGATCGGGCTGCCGCCGCCGAGGGCGACGATGGAATCGAAATCGCCTTCGCGGACCATTTCCACACCCGCTCGAATCGAAGCAGCGGTCGGTTCGGGCAGGGTATCGGGGAAGCACTGACTGGCGATGCCGGCCTCTTCCAGCTGGCCGGCGATGCGTGCGACATAGCCGAGCTCGACCATCATGCGGTCGGTGACGATCAGCGGGCGATTGCAGCCCAGCTCCTTCAACACGCGGGCGAGTTGCCCGCTGGCGCCAGCGCCGACTTCCATCAGGCGCGGCAGAACGATGCGATGACTCATGGGCACTCTCCGAAATTGGACTGCCTCGCGAGCTGGCAGCTTCTTATTTTGAGACTGAATGTCTCACTATGCACTGGAGAGTAGGTAGAGCAGGCAGCCGTCGTCAACCCGAAACGAGACCTTTCGTCTCAGGGTCAGGGATGTGCTTATTGGAAAACAGGATCAGCGTGCGTTCAGACGATCGCGAAGCTGAGTCGATTGCTGGCGAAGGCGTTCACAAGCGGACTGCACATCGGCCCGCGCCTGGGCATCCAGCTCGTCCATATCAGCCTCGACATTGAGCAGCACGGCGTCGACGCAGGCGCTCAGCAACAACACCGCCGCCTCGACATCACAGCGCAGCGACGGCTCGACCATCAGCAAGGCGCGCTCGGCCATGCCCAGCGCCTCGACGCAGGCGTGTGCAGTCGCCAGCGGCACCGCGCATGCCTGCCGCGACAATTCGGGCGCTCGACCCTCGTCTTCCTTCAGATATTCGGAGAAGACCGCCACGTCGTCGTCGGCGAAGGCACCGGGACGACCCAGCAGCGAGCGAGCTTCAGCCAGCAGCGCCTCACAGGAAGCACCGCCATGCGCGGCGCTGACCCGCAGCGCCTTGACGATCAGCGCTACGGCGAGGTCCGCGCTGACCGCGGTTACCGCACCGCAGCCGGGCAACGCACGCTCGGCCACGGCGTGGCGAAACTGCGCGAGGCTCAGCTGCCAGAGCCCCTGCCCCGCGCCCGGCCTGTCGGCTTCGCCCATCAGGCCGACTTGGCTCCATCCCAGTGCAGCAGCACATCGAGCATGCGGTTGGAGAAGCCCCACTCGTTGTCGTACCAGGCCATCACCTTGACCAGCTCGCCCTGCACGCGGGTCTGGCTGAGGTCAGCGACGCATGACGCCGGATAGCCGTTGAAGTCGCAGGAAACCAGCGCTTCCTCGTTACACTCCATGACACCGGCCGGCATCTTTTGCGCACCTTCGCGCAGGATCTGATTGATCGCCTCGACGCTTTCCGGCGCGTTCTCGGCGATGAAGGTCAGGTCGACCAGCGAGACGTTCGGCGTCGGCACCCGCACCGAGAGGCCGTCCAGACGCCCGGCCAGCTCCGGCAGCACCAGGCCGATGGCCTTGGCCGCACCGGTGGTGGACGGAATCATCGACAACGCCGCGGCACGCGCGCGGTAGAGATCGCTGTGCGCCTTGTCCAGCAGGTTCTGGTCGTTGGTGTAGGAATGCACAGTGTTGAGCAGGCCCTGACGAATGCCGACTGCCTCGTGCAGTACCTTGGCCAGCGGCGCCAGGCAGTTGGTGGTGCAGGACGCGTTGGAGACGACACGCTGATCGCCCAGCAGCTGGTGGTTCACGCCGTAGACCACGGTCAGGTCGCCGCCATCCAGCGGATGCGAGGCGAATACCCGACCTGCGCCCGCCTGTAGATGCTGCTCGATCAGCGCACGTTTCTTGAACTTGCCGGTGCACTCCAGCACCACATCCACGCCCAACTCCTTCCACGGCAGCTGGGTTGCATCGCGCTCGGCCAGCAGGCGGATCGCTTGGCCGCGCACCACCATTGACTCACCGTCCAGTTCCACCGGTTCGGGAAAGCGACCGAAGGTCGAATCGAAGCGCGTCAGATGCACCAGCGTTTTGTGGTCGCTGAGATCGTTGATGGCAACGACCTGTACCCGATCCTGCAATCCACGCTCGAACAGCGCTCGTACGACGGCGCGACCAATACGTCCATACCCATTGATGGCAATACGCAGCATGGCAAATCTCCTCGGAGGGGGTTGAAAGTCAGTAGTTAGCTTAGGCGGAGTATCCACCCTTGCGTTCATCGCCGAACGACCAGGATCAATTAAGTGGCGAACCCATGTGCCGTTGGCCAGTCGTAAACCTGACGAGGCGGCGGTGCAGGGCCGGCCGCGACCTGAGGCAAATCAGGGGGTGCGTAGCAATGAGCGAGACAACCCGAACACCGTGGTGGATGGGCGCGACCGTTTATCAGATCTACCCGCGATCCTTCGCCGACAGCAACGGCGACGGCATCGGCGACCTCAATGGCGTGCTACGCCACCTCGATCATCTGCAGCAGCTGGGCGTCGATGCCCTCTGGCTATCGCCGATTTTTTGCTCACCGATGGCCGACGCCGGCTACGACATCAGCGACTATTGCGATATTGATCCGCTGTTCGGTTCGCTGGACGATATCGACCGGCTGATCACCGAAGCCCATGCGCGCGATATCCGTGTGCTGTTGGACTTCGTGCCCAATCACACCTCGGATGAGCATCCCTGGTTCGTCGAGTCGCGCAGTTCGCGGGACAACCCCAAGCGCGACTGGTACATCTGGCGTGATCAGCCGAACAACTGGCGCGCCGCGCTGGGTGCCGGCAGCGCCTGGACGTGGGACGAGCACACCCAGCAGTACTACCTGCACCTTTTCCTGGCCAAGCAGCCGGACCTCAACTGGCGCAACCCCGAGGTGGTCGAGGCCATGCACGACGTGCTGCGCTTCTGGCTCGACCGCGGCATTGATGGCTTTCGTATCGATGTCATCCACTGTACCGGCAAGGACCCGAGCTTCGCCGACGACCCGCGCTGCCAGGCCGGCCAGCCGCTGTCGGACTTCAACGATCAGCCTTACAGCCACGAAGTCCTGCGCGGCCTGCGCAAGCTCGTCGACAGCTATCCTGGCGACCGCATGCTGGTGGGCGAGGTGAACATCCGCTCCACCGAGCGCGTGCTGCAGTACTACGGCGCTGGCGACGAGCTGCATCTGGCCTTCAACTTCAACCCGCTCGATGCGCCCTGGGATCCGGTCATGTTTCGCACCTGCATCCGCGAGGTCGAGCACTGGCTGCAACCCGTCGGTGCCTGGCCGACCTGGGTGCTGTCCAACCACGACAACGTGCGCCAGCGCAGCCGTTATCAGGGTTCCGAGCGGGCTGCCCGCGCCGCCTCGTTGCTGCTGCTGACGTTGCGCGGCACGCCGTTCATCTACCAGGGCGAAGAACTGGGCCTGGAAGATGCGCATATCCGCGATGAGGCGCGCATCGATCCGGGCGGCCGCGATGGCTGCCGCGCCCCGATTCCCTGGCAGGCCGAACCGCCACATGGCTGGAAAGGTGCAGAACCCTGGCTGCCCTTCCCGCCTGACGCCAACGAGCTGGCAGCAGAGCGGCAGACTGGTGAAGCGAACTCCATGTTCGCGCTCTACCAGCGCCTGCTCGCCGCGCGCAAGGCCAGCCCGGCGCTGCATCACGGCGATTTCGAAGAACTGGCCTCACACCCCGAGGTGCTTGCCTACCGCAGGCACTTGGGCGGCGATCAGCGGCTGGTCTGCATCAACTTCTCGGATCAGCCCCACGCTCACCCGCACGCTGGCGACTGGCATGTCGAGATCGCCAGCGACGGTATCGGTGAAGGCGATCCCTACAACGGCACCCTTAACCCAGGGCAGGCCGTCGTGCTGCGCCCAATGGAGAACTGAGCATGCGCCCACTTTGGTACCGCAACGCGGCGATCTATCAGATCGACCCCACTCTATTTCGTGACAGCAACGGCGACGGCTGCGGCGACCTGCGCGGCATCACCGAGCGCCTCGACTACATCCGCGGCCTCGGCTGCACGGCCGTATGGCTGATGCCGTTCTATCAATCGCCATTCGACGACGCGGGCTACGACATCACGGACCATCTACAGGTGGACGAACGCTTCGGTGATCTGGCCGACATCGTCGCGCTTTTGGAGAAGGCCGAAGAGCTGGGCCTGCACGTCATCATCGAGCTGGTAGTGCAGCACACCTCCATCCAGCACAAGTGGTTTCAAGAGGCGCGCCGCGACCGAGACTCGCCCTACCGCAACTACTACATCTGGGCCGACGAGCCCGACGACTTCATGGAGCCGATTTTCCCGACGGTCGAAGACAGCATCTGGACCTGGGACGAGGAAGCCGGCCAGTACTACCGCCATCTGTTCTATAAACACGAGCCTGATCTGGACCTGACCAACCCGCGGGTCATCCACGAGATCGAGCGGATCATGTCGTTCTGGCTGCGCCTGGGCGTTTCCGGTTTCCGCATCGACGCCGCGGTGCACATGGTGCGTCAGGCAGGCGGCGGCGAACTGGAAAAGGGCTACTGGCTGCTCGAGCACATGCGCGATTTCGTGACCATGCGCCGGCCTGAGACCGTGCTGCTCGGCGAGATCGACACCGACCCGGAAAAGTACGTCGAATACTTCGGCGACGAGGCCGATCGCGTCACGCTGCTGCTGGATTTCTGGACCAACAACCACCTGTTCCTCGCCCTGGCACGGCAGCAGGCCGAGCCTTTGGTTCGCGCCCTGAACAGCCAACCGCTGCCACCGAGCCATTCGCAGTACGCGCTGTGGATTCGCAACCACGACGAGCTGAGCCTCGATCGGCTGGAAGAGGATGAACGCAACGAGGTGATGGAGACCTTCGCCCCCGATGAGAACATGCGCGCATACAACCGCGGCATTCGTCGCCGTCTCGCGCCGATGCTCGACGGCGACGAACGACGCATCGCCGCTACCCACGCCCTGCTCTTTTCACTGCCCGGCACGCCGATCATTCGCTACGGCGAAGAAATCGGCATGGGCGATGACCTCGACCGCCCCGAGCGGTTGGCCGTACGCACGCCCATGCAGTGGTCCAACGAACCCAACGCCGGATTCTCCTGTACCAAAGGTGAGCTGGCCGCACCGGTTATCGACGAAGGCCCATTCTCCTTCGAAAAGATCAACGTGTTCGCCCAGACCCTGCGTAGCGACTCGCTGATGGCGCGCACCGGCAACATGATCCGCACCCGCATCGGCCTGCGCGAGATTGGCATCGGCAAGCGCACGACTGTCGATGTGAACGACCCGGCGGTGTTCGCCATCCGCCACGACAACGGCTCCACGGTGTTGATGCTGGTCAACCTGGCAGACCAGGAAACCACGGTGGAGATCACTGACGACGACCTGCAGGACATGGTCGATGTACTTGCCGACTGCAATTACGACCAGCCGGAAGGCACGCCGCTGAAAATCCGCCTGGGCCCGTATGGCTACCGCTGGCTGCGGCGCAAACAGCAATTGTTCGGATGAGGGCAGCACGATGATTCTCGATGCAACGCAGTGGCACGCCTGGCATGGCGCCGGCTTTCCCGACGATAGCTGGTACCGCGAAGATGATCAGCTCTGCGCCATCGTCGGCGCCCCCAGAGTCGATCTGGTGTCTCGCGAACAGTACGGCGATTTCATCCTGCGCTTCGAATACGCCCTGCCGGTGGGCGGTAACTCCGGCGTGTTCTACCGGGTCGACGAAAGCGCCGGGCTCGCTTGGCATAGCGGACCGGAGATGCAGCTGCTCGATGATGCCGTGCACCCCGATGGCAAACAGCCAACCACGCGCAACGGCGCACTGTACGGCCTGCTGGCGGCGGAGCAGGAAACGCAGATCGAGGCGGGCAGTTTCATGGAGGCGCTACTGATCGTGCGTGAAGGTGCCGTCGAGCACTGGCTGAATAACCGCAAGGTGCTCGGTTATCGCCTGGATGACCCGGCTTTGCGCACGCTGATCGAGTCCAGCAAGTTCGCCGACAAGCCGCTGTTCGCCAGGTCGCCGGTTGGGCATATCGTCCTGCAGCACCACGGCGAGGCCGTGCGTTTTCGCCGCCTGTCGATCGAAGCGCTGAGCTGAACGTCGGCCTTGGATCGGCACGGCGAATTGAGCGAGAATGCCCGGCTTTTCCAGGCTGCGAAACGCAGTGACGGCAGAAGCGCCCCGGCGCCAAACGTCAGGCAAGCCGCGGCCGCCCACGCTTGAGGTAGCGTTCGTGGAACAGCTGAAAGATAAGATTCGCAGTCAAGGCATCGTGCTTTCCGACCGGGTACTCAAGGTCGACGCGTTCCTCAACCACCAGATCGATCCCGTGCTGATGCAGGCGATCGGGCAAGAATTCGCCCGCCTGTTCCGCGACGCGGGCATCACCAAGATCGTCACCATCGAGGCTTCCGGTATTGCGCCGGCAGTGATGGCCGGCCTGGAGCTGGGCGTGCCGGTGATCTTCGCCCGCAAGCACCAGTCGTTGACCCTGCAGGACAACCTGCTCACCGCCACGGTCTACTCCTTCACCAAGCAGGTGGAGAGCACCATCGCTGTGTCCACCCAGCATCTGTCGTCGAACGACCGTGTACTGATCATCGATGACTTCCTCGCCAACGGCAAAGCGGCCAAGGGGCTGATCTCGATCATCAACCAGGCCGGGGCGAGCATCGCCGGCCTCGGTATCGTCATCGAAAAAGCCTTCCAGGCTGGGCGCCAGGAGCTGGAGGAAGCTGGCTACCGCGTCGAGTCGCTGGCCCGGGTCGCTTCGCTGGCAAATGGCGAAGTGCAATTCATAGACTGAGTGGACGTTAGCGGCTGAGCGGCGCCGTTTCCCCACGCCACAACGTCACCAGCGCGCCCTGCGTGCCTGCTAGCGGATCGCTGATGGGCACGCCGACGTTGGCGATCCGCTCGCACGCCCGGTCGTGACTGGCAGGATCCGGACGCTGCATGTCGTATTGCTGCTCGACCGGATAGCCGGCCACGACCTGAAAGTCCTCGCTTGCCTCAAGCGCGCAATGCCCGGTTCCGGCCGGCAATACAACGGCATCGCCGGCGCGCAACTCGACTTCCTGACCATGCTCACCACCCAGCATCACCCGCGCAGAGCCGCTGGCCACGCCGAGCACCTCGTGAGAGGTGGAGTGGTAGTGATGGTAGTCGTAAACCGTCCCGCGCCAGGCCGACGGCCACAGATGGCTGTCGAAAAGCCGTTCGAAGGCTTCGGCCGGATTCGGGCCGGCCAACGGCAACTGGCGATAGATCAGCACCGGATGCGGACTGTTGGGCGTGCGTCCGTCACTGACTAGGCGCAGCTGTTCGGGTTGTGGCGCGGAACTGGGCATGGGGGCTCCTCTGGCATCGATGACATCCGGCGACAAGCCGTAGCTGATTCGACTCGATGCCCGCAGGCTTTGCTCCCATTGAAACGACAAAGCCGCCCGGAGGCGGCTTTGCTGGTGCGGCTCGACGCTCGATCAGAGGCCGGACATGTGCTCGATCGCAGCCTTCAGCTCATCATCGGAGCAATCGCCACAGGTGCCCTTCGGCGGCATGGCGTTGATGCCGTTGATGGCATGCGTGAGCAGACCATCGAGGCCACCCGCTGCATCTGCACGGGCGGACCAGGTGGCAGTGTCACCGGTCTTCGGCGCATTCAGCAGACCCGAACCGTGGCAGGCAGTGCAGAACTTGCCGTACACGTCGGAACCGCTGCGAGCGGCACCACCAGCAGCAGCGGCAGCGCCGGCACCAGCAGCGGCACACTCTTCACCTTGAATACATACGCTACCCACCGGCTTGAGGCGCTCGGCGATTGCATCGTCGGTCGCAGCCTGAGCGCTCATTGCCCACAGGGCCACTACGGCAGTCTGTGCTACCAGGATCTTCTTAATCAGGTTCACCTTACACCCTCATTGTGGCTAGACACGCCCGCGGCCACGGTAACGCGAGCGGCGGTCAGTATAACGGCAAGCCTTGCTGGCCGAAACAATACGAAAGGCCCTGCCAACTCCAGCGACGCTTTGTCGCACCGCGACGCTCGGAGAATCGAGGCCGGTCGCGGCTAAAAGTTCGCTGGCGTCGTAGCACTGATCAGTCTGGCCGGGGTGTCGAAGGGGTTGCGAAAACGATGCGGCTTACTGCTTTCGAAGTAGTAGCTGTCTCCGCTTTCCAGCACGTAGACCTGACCGTTTACGGTGAGCTCAAGACGACCCTCGACGAGCATTCCGGCTTCCTCCCCCTGATGCGAGAGCATGTCGGTACCAGTATCGGAACCGGGCGGATAGGTCTCAGCCAGAAAGGCGATGGCGCGCCCCGGGTGGGCTTTTCCCACCAACTTCATGCTGACCGCACCGTCGGATATATCGATCAGCTCGCTACCCTTGTAAACCACCTGGGTATCGCCATCCTGTTCGAAATCGGGGGAAAAGAACTCCACCAGAGACATGGGGATGCCACTGAGCACCTTCTTCAGCGAACTGATCGAGGGGCTGACGCTGTTCTTTTCGATCATGGAAATGGTGCTGTTGGTTACGCCGGCACGCTTGGCGAGTTCACGCTGGGACAGACCCTTGAGCTTGCGGATGGTTTGCAGTCGAACGCCAACGTCCAATACGGGAGCCCCCTTTCAAGAGCAGTGCGAAAGGGGGCTATCATGGCAATGGCGTTCAGAATTTACAACACTACCTCCGGACGGCTCGTCGCTCGGGGCGTGTGGCTCGGCGAAGCCTCAGAGTACCGGGCCTGCAAGATCCGGCATTGCAGCAATCACAGTGATCTCGACCCGTACATCCGGCGAATACATCAGCGCCTGAACCGTGGTCCGCGCCGGCGCAGTTCCCGGGGTCAGCCAGGCATCCCAAATCTCGTTCATGCCGGCGTAGTCGGTGGAGATGTCCTTCAGATGAATGGTCGCCGAGAGCAGCCGAGCCTTACTACTGCCGGCTTCTTCCAGTAGGCGTTCGATGCTCGACAAGGTTTCGCGGGTCTGAGCGCGGATGTCACCAGCCAGGTCATCGGCCAGTTGCCCGGACAGATACACTGCGCCGTTGTGGATCACCGCTTCGCTGTAGCGGGTTTCAGTGTGCAGACGCCGGATGGGCATGTTTACGGATCTCCTTGTGCTTGCCGTAACGGAAGATATCCAGCCCCTCGGTACTGATCTGCGGACGCTTGGAAGCCAGCAGGTCAGCGAGCACACGGCCGGAGCCGCACGCCATGGTCCAACCCAGCGTGCCGTGGCCGGTATTGAGGAACAGGTTGCGATAGGGTGTCGCACCGATGATCGGCGTGCCATCTGGCGTGGCCGGTCGCAGGCCGGTCCAGAATACTGCTTCGGCCGGATCACCGCCTTGCGGATAGAGATCGCCCACCACCATTTCCAGGGTTTCCCGCCGACGCGGGTTGAGCGACAGGTCGTGCCCGGCAATCTCCGCCATGCCACCGACCCGGATGCGCTGGTCGAAACGGGTGATGGCAACCTTGTAGGTTTCATCGAGCACGGTCGATTGCGGCGCCATCGCCGGATCGCTGATCGGCACGGTCAGCGAATAGCCCTTGAGCGGGTACACCGGCGCACGAATGCCGAGCGGCTTGAGCATCTGCGGGCTGTAGCTGCCGAGCGCCAGCACGTAGCGATCGGCCGTCTCCAGCTTGCCGTCGATCCAAACCCCGGCGACTCGATCGCCGGCGTAGTCGATGCTTTGAATATTCTGTTCGAAGCGGAACTCAACCCCGAGCGCCACGGCCATTTCTGCCAGCCGCGAAGTAAACATCTGGCAGTCGCCGGTCTGGTCATTGGGCAGGCGTAGCGCCCCGCTAAGCTTGTGCGAAACCTTCGCCAAAGCCGGCTCCACCCGACCGATGCCTGCGCGATCGAGCAATTCGTAGGGCACTCCGGACCGCTCCAGCACGGCGATGTCCTTGGCAGCCGCATCGAGCTGCGCCTGAGTGCGGAACAACTGCGTCGTCCCCAGCTCACGGCCTTCATAGGCGATGCCGGTTTCGGCGCGTAGCTCGTCGAGGCAGTCGCGACTGTACTCGGACAGGCGCACCATGCGCTCCTTGTTCACCGCGTAGCGGGCCGCGGTGCAGTTGCGCAGCATCTGCGCCATCCACAGATACTGGTCGACGTCACCGGTAAGCTTGATCGCCAGTGGCGCGTGACGCTGCAGTAGCCACTTCATCGCCTTGAGCGGCACGCCAGGCGCCGCCCATGGCGAGGCATAGCCAGGCGAGACTTGGCCGGCGTTGGCGAAGCTGGTCTCCATCGCCACTGCTGGCTGCCGATCGACTACCACCACTTCGAAACCGGCTCGCGCCAGATAGTAGGCGCTGGCGGTACCCACCACCCCGCTACCCAATACCAGTACACGCATTGCAGCCTCCCGCCCGCTCGTACGGACTTTTCCGAATCACTATTGAAACGGAGTATAAAAAGGCTCCGGCAGTGTTATTCACCATATAAAAAGCTATCTTTGGCCTTTATTCACGCCAGAGCAGCTTTATTTGGAGGGTATATCCCTTGAGAACTCGGCATCAGACGCGCCGCGAACTGGACAAGATCGACCGCCACATTTTGCGCATCCTGCAGGCCGAGGGCCGCCTGCCCTTCACCGAGCTGGGCGAGCGCGTTGGCCTGTCCACCACGCCCTGTACCGAGCGGGTGCGCCGCCTGGAGCGAGAGGGCATCATCATGGGCTACTCGGCACGGCTGAACCCGCAGCATCTGAAGGCTGGCCTACTGGTGTTCGTCGAGATCAGCCTGGCCTACAAGTCAGGAGACATCTTCGAGGAGTTTCGCCGCGCCGTGCTCAAGCTGCCGCATGTGCTTGAGTGCCATCTGGTCTCCGGTGACTTCGATTACCTGGTCAAGGCGCGGATCTCGGAGATGGCTTCCTACCGCAAATTGCTCGGTGACATTCTGTTGAAACTGCCCCATGTGCGCGAATCGAAAAGCTATATCGTGATGGAAGAGATCAAGGAATCGCTCGACCTGCCCGTCCCGGACTAGAGCCTGCCGAGACCAGATAGCCGGCCTTGTCACGGTGACGGCAGGGCACCGCCGGTCACGCTTGGCTTTGCCCAGCGACCTCGCTCCGGTCTACCCTAGAAGTATGCAGACCTTTCATGACTCCTCGATGAATCACCGCACATTGGCGCCGAATGACGCCGTACATGCACCCTCCTACTACGCTGCGAGCGTCAATCGCGAGATGGCTTTCGAGCCATTGCAGGGCGAACAGCGCGCCGACGTTTGCGTTATCGGCGGCGGCTTCTCCGGCCTCAACACCGCCATCGAACTGGCCGAACGCGGCCTCAGCGTCGTGCTGCTGGAAGCCCACCGAATCGGCTGGGGCGCCAGCGGACGCAACGGCGGCCAGCTGATTCGTGGCGTCGGTCATGATGTCGAGCAATTCATCAATATCCTCGGCGAGGAAGGCGTCGATGAGCTCAAGCGTATGGGCTTCGAAGCCGTCGACATCGTCCGCCAACGTATCGAGCGCTACGCCATCGACTGCGATCTGACGTGGGGCTATTGCGACCTGGCGACCAAGCCGCGACACCTGAAAGGCTTCGACGAGGAATATTCCGACCTGCTACGCCTTGGTTATCCGCACCCCTTGCAGCGCGTGTCGCGCCCCAATCTGGCGACGGTGGTTGGCTCCCAGCGCTACCTTGGCGGCCTGCTGGACATGGGTTCAGGGCACCTGCATCCGCTGAACCTGGCACTCGGTGAGGCTGCCGCAGCCCAATCGCTGGGCGTTCGTCTATTCGAGCAATCGCCCGTCGAACGCATCGAGTACGGCCCGCAGGTAAAGGTGCATACAGGCCAGGGCGTGGTCCAGGCCGACCAGTTGGTATTAGCCTGCAACGCCTACCTCAACGGTCTACAACCGAAGCTGGCGGGCAAGGTACTGCCCGCCGGCAGCTACATCATCGCCACCGAGCGACTGCCCGAACCGCTGTGCCGTGAGCTATTGCCGCAGAACATGGCCGTATGCGATCAACGCGTAGCGCTCGATTATTTCCGTCTCAGCGCTGACGGCCGCCTGCTTTTCGGTGGTGCCTGTCATTACTCCGGACGCGACCCGAAAGATATCGCCGCCTATATGCAACCGAAGATGCTCGAGGTGTTTCCGCAGCTGGTCGGCATCAGCATCGACTACCAGTGGGGCGGCATGATCGGCATCGGTGCCAACCGCCTGCCGCAAATCGGACGACTGCCGGAGCACCCCAACGTCTTCTACGCCCAAGCCTATTCCGGGCATGGTCTGAATGCCACGCACCTGGCGGGCCGCCTAATTGCTGAAGCCATCGCTGGCCAGCAAAGCAACGGCTTCGACCTGTTCGCCAAGGTGCCACATCCAACCTTTCCAGGAGGACGGGCGTTGCGCTCACCACTGCTGGCAATGGGCATGCTCTGGTATCGGCTGAAGGACCGTTTCTGAATTTTCGGGCGAAGCGCAGCGTCCAAGCATGAATGAAAGGATGCATACCCGGAGAAACCTTGCGCACCTACCTGACGCTCCTCCTGCTACTAATGCTGGCCGGCTGTGCCAGTCATCCCACGCCAACCGAGTCCTATTCCGTGGCGCCGGACGCGTCACCCCTCGGTCGGCGTATCCAGCAACTCTCCGCCGAGCACGCATACGGCTACTCGGGCTTTCGCCTGCTGCCCGAGAGCACCGAAGCCTTCGCCGCGCGCACCGAGATGATCCGCGCGGCACAGGTCAGCCTTGATATCCAGTACTACATCGTCCATGACGGGCTGACCACTCGCGCGCTGATCGACGAACTGCTGCAGGCAGCCGACCGCGGCGTTCGCGTCCGTCTCCTGTTGGACGACACCACCAGCGATGGTCACGATTACCGCATCGGCATCCTTGCAGCGCACCCCAATATCCAGATCCGTGTATTCAATCCACTTCATCTCGGCCGCAGCAACGCCATCACCCGGTCCATGGGGCGGCTGCTGCACCTATCCCTGCAACACCGTCGCATGCATAACAAGCTGATGCTGGTAGACGGCAGCCTGGCCATCGTCGGCGGACGCAACCTGGGCGACGAATACTTCGAGGCCGACCAGGGGATGAACTTCACTGACATCGATCTGCTCGGCGCAGGTCCGGTTGCCGTGCAGCTGGCGCAGAGCTTCGATGAGTACTGGAATAATCAACTGAGCGTGCCTATTCGGCGCTTTCTCTGGTGGCAGCCGAAGCCCAGCCAGCTGGTAAAGGCCCGGCAGCAGCTGCGCGACTATCTGCGGCAGGCCCGGCAGGACAACAGCGAGCAGTACCAGCGACTGATGCAGTACAAGCAGGAACCGCAATTGCAACAATGGTTGGACCAGCTCATCTGGGCCCCTGGTGAGGCAATGTGGGACGCTCCAGAGAAGCTGCTGGCAGAAGGCGTACCGGCTACTTCACTGCTGCTGACCACGCAGCTCGCCCCAACCATGCAGGCAGTGAGCAGCGAGCTGACGCTGGTTTCCGCCTACTTCGTGCCGACTGCCGATGGCGTGGCGTATCTCGCCGATCGTGCCGGTGCGGGCGTGACGGTGCGCATTCTTACCAACTCCCTGGAGGCAACCGACGTGCCCGCGGTACACGGCGGCTATGCGCCCTACCGCGAGGAAATGCTCGAGCTTGGCGTGCGTCTATTCGAACTGCGTCGGCAGCCGCAGCAGGAGCCTTCCTATAGCTTCCTTGGGGAGTCGGAGTCCAGCCTGCACAGCAAGGCCGCGGTGTTCGATCAGCAGAAGGTGTTCATCGGCTCCCTCAATCTCGACCCGCGCTCAGTCCTATGGAACACCGAGGTCGGCATTCTGGTGGAAAGCGACGAGCTGGCCCGCGAGGTTCACCGCCTCACGCTGGAAGGCATGTCGCCGGCACTGAGCTACGAGGTGCGTCTGGAAGAACGCGATGGGCGCAAGCAGCTGATATGGATCGCCGAGGACGGCGGTCGCCTGCGCGTGATCGAGAAAGAGCCAGGCGGGCTCTGGCGGCGCTTCAACGCCTGGTTCGCCGACGTGATCGGGCTGGAGAAGATGCTCTAGCGTTCGCAACCGACTGCAGCATGATCGCGCCTGGTTGCTATCAAACCGCCACAAATCATTCTTTGGGGTGATACCACTTAGCCAGCGGTCCGTTAGGCTCAGATCGCGGCTGCCACGCACGCATCGCTTCTATAAAAATAAAAAGGAGCACGACAATGGATCGTTTAACTCGCTTCTGTCTATTACTGATATTTGGAATGCTGCCCGCTTTTACCGAAGCGACCCAAGCCGAGCCCCCGTCTGATCTGCAGAGCATGCAGATCCACGCCAACCGCGCGACCAGCAGCCTGCTGCTCTACCGTGGCGAAGGCTTTCAAAGGGCGCATCTGCTGCGTCTGGAGGAAGACATTCGCGCGCTGAACGCGGCCATGCTCAACGTCGCCAACCCGACCAGCGCACTGCGCGAAAGCCATCATGTGCTGCAAGCACGCCTACGCGAAGGCGCAAGCTTTGGCTACGCGGAAGACGACATGCCCTGGGGCTGGCCATTGGAAATGAGCAAGGCGTTACGGGATTTCCTCACTGCCGCACGAGCGCAGCAGGGGGCGGACACTCAGGCCGAACTGCCGGCTAAGATCGAATATCTGGCGGTGCAGTACCTCAGCCGTGCCTACATCGGCTCGTTCGAGATCGCTCGTGAACAGCCCGACACTTACCTCGGTCAAGACGAGCGTCACCTGGTGCCGGCGATCAATGCACAACTCGCTGCATTGGACGGCAAGCGCGACCCTGCGCTGGCCAAGCTCAAGACGCGCTGGGACTTTCTCAAGGTGGCGCTGGAAGACATGAACAGCGGCAGCAACAATTTCACCACCGCCTCAGGCCGACCCTTCGCGCCGATAATGGTCGATCGCCATACCCGCAGTCTGAGCGACCAGTGGATGGCGGCCAAACCCTGAACCATCAGCCGTGGGCGGCCGACTCGCGCAGACGCACCGGACCGACACGCGCCTCGATAGCGAGGCGCAGGGGCTCGCGCAAGCCGAGCATGAAGCCTAACTCGGCTGCAACGAACAGCGGGCCGATGATCAGCCCCGAGAGGTCATCGACGAATGCCGGCTTGCGCCCCTCGAAATAGTGCCCGACGAACTGGATGATCCAGCCGAGTACGAACAGCCCTACCCCCACGCTCAGCCACAGCATCGTCGTTGCATTGGCAAGCCCTGCGCCCAACCACACGCAGAGCAGCAATACGGCGCTCATCAGCAGGCCATAGCGCAGATCCAGTCGCAGATAGAAAATCGCCGCCGCGAGCGACACCAACGCCGCAGGGCTGAGCCACAGGCCCGCCCACTCGACGCCTGGGCGCGACAGCAGCACGGCCACCGCCAGCACGATCAGCGGGATACCGACGAAATGGGTGAGCAGGTTGCGCGGATCGCGATGATAGGCCGCGTACTGAGCCAGGTGATCGGTAAGGGTTTTCATTGACGGCGCCTCGACAAGTACATCCTCCAAGCTTAGCCGCCGGGATGGTTGGCGCCGCCGCCAACGGCAGGGCAATCACGCCAACATTGATGAGTACCAGGCTATTGCTCGGGACGGTAGCCCAGGCGTAGCCCGCCCCAATGGCGACCACCTACCAGGATCGGTACGGAAAGATCGTGCATCAGCTCGCCAGTGTCACGGCTGTAGGTTTGCAGCAGCACACGGCGCTGGTGGCTGCCGCAGCGACCACCAGTGCGATCATTGAACAGGCGCTTGCTGCGACTCTTGACCCGATCTATTTCCGGGTTGCCCACTGGCGGCTGGCTGAACGCGCGGTTATGCGTCGGCACGTAGCCTTCGGGTGTGGTGGCGATGGCATACACCAGCGCCGAATGCTTCTGCAGCAACGGCTCCTGAATCGCCGGCAGCACCTCGTCGGCATAGCGGTCGAAGCGGGTCTGGTACTTCACCGGATCGGTGTTGGGTTGCGCCCGATAGTTACGGTCGAAGAGGTCGTCAAGACTGACCCGCCCAGCCTGGATATCCGCTTCGAACCGAGCGCCGATGGCCGCAGCCCCCTGACGGGCCAGATCGAATATTGACTGGTGATAATCGTCAAGCTGGACCTCGGCCAACTGCTCGCTCGCACTCTCGGCTTGCGCGACCAGCCGCTCGGCGGCCAGCTCGAGCTGGCGCGTTTGCTTCTCGCTATCCAAAGCATCTGCTCGCAGCTGATCGAGGGCGACGAACTGCGCAGTCAAGCGCTGATGGTTGTCGGCGGTGCCGGTGGTGATCTGCTCCACCTGACTTTCGACGCTGCCGGCCAGTTCGGCAATGCCGCTGAGCTGCTCACCGGTGGCGGCGATCTGCTCGGCAGCGGCGTCCAGCTCATTGCCCTGGCGCTGGATATAGCTAACTACCGCTTCGCTCTGCTGACGAATGTCGGCCACCATGCGCCCGACCTCCTCGGTGGCGCTGGACGTACGCGCCGCCAGGCTGCGCACTTCGTCGGCGACCACGGCAAAGCCGCGGCCGGCCTCACCGGCACGGGCGGCTTCGATGGCGGCGTTTAGGGCAAGCAGGTTGGTCTGGCTGGCAATGGACTGGATCACGTCGGTGATGCGGCGGATTTCTTCCGTCCGCGCCGAGAGCCCGTCGATCAGCTCGCGGCTGGCATGGGTTTGCTCACTGAGCTGCTGCATCCGCTCGATAGCTCGCTGCAGCTCGCTTTGTCCTGCATCGCTACGCTGGCGCACCGCCTGCGCCGCATCCAGCGTATGCCGGGCCCGATCGGCGCTGTCCTGCTCGGTGGCGGCGATGGCCTGAGCGCCGTTGGCAATCTCACTCACTGCCTGCAACTGCGATTTCAGGCGGCTGGCCAGCTGCTCGGCACTATAGGCGACCTGAGCAGCAGACAGGGCGTTATGGCAGGTATTGCGCGAGAGATTCTTGGTCAGTTCAGCGAAGGCCTGGGGTTCACTGTCAGTGACTGAAACGCCACGATCGGCGGCAAGCCAGGCGGTAAACCAGGGCCACATCGCGGCGACCATCAGCAGCGTGCCGGTCACAAGCAGCGGCGGGGTCAACCAGTGATGGACGAGCAACAAACCGATGATCAGCGCGGCCTGAAACACGACGACCTTGGGGTGGCGATTGGCGGGGCTCATGGACGGCCTCTTGTTCTTGTCGGATCGATCCGACGTTGTACGCATACCCTCCAATAAAGAACAGTAGTGCCTTAGTAGCAACGTGCCGTCATCGGAGGCTCACCCCTGATTTAACGGCCGCGCCCGCGCAAACTGAAGGCATCCAGGTATGCCTCCGGTCGCCCTCGGATGCTCTACCCAGCGAGCGGCCCATCCGGCGCGCTCAGAGGTAGCGAGAGCTGCACCCGCCGGCGCAACCATGGGCTCGGGCGATAGCGCGCTTCGCCGCCATAGCAACCCTGCATGGCCTGAAGAATGGCGAGAATTCGCCCCGCACCATAGTGCTCGGCGAAGCCCATTGGCCCTTTCGGGTAGCCCAGCGCCAGGGTGATCGCGCGGTCCAACGTCTGCGGATCGGCAATGCCCTTCTGCGCGATCTCGCAACCGAGATTGACGATGCTCGCCACCACCCGCTGACTGACGAAACCGGGCGAGTCGTTGATCACCTCCACCGGCACGCCATCGTGACTCAGCGCCTGTCGCGCCTGCGCTTCGAGAGCAGGGTCGAGCGCCGGTTGGCGCATCATCACCCGACGCCGATCGAAGTCGGCAAACAGGTCGAAGGCGATACTGCGGGTGGCGGGCAGATCAAGCCTGGCGATCATCGTGCTGGCATCCTCCCCCAGCGGGGTGATCAGGCAGATGGCGCGCTCCGACGGCACCTCGCCGGTTTCCAGCTGCGTACCGGCCTCGCGTAACAAGGCCGCCAGCCGGCCACGCAGTTCGGCATCCTGACTGTCCAGCCAAAACGGGCGCTCGACGACTACCGGCGACCATTGCGGCTCCGGCGTGCGGATCTGTTGGCCGTTCTCGTAGCGGTAGTAACCCTGCCCGGTCTTGCGTCCGAGCAACCCCGCTGCGACCCGCTGCGCCGCCTGGTAAGACGGTGTGTAGCGCGGGTCCTGATAGAACTGCTGGTACACCGACTCCATCACCGCATGGGAAATATCAAGCCCGGTGAGATCGAACAACTCGAACGGCCCCATGCGAAAGCCCGGTCCGTCGCGCAGAATGCGGTCGATCTGCTCGGCATTGGCGATACCCTCGGCAAGGATGCGCTGCGCCTCGGTGCTGTAGGCGCGACCGGCGTGATTGACCAGAAAGCCGGGGGTATCCGGCGTGATTGCCGGAAAGTGCCCAGCCTCTTCGGCCAACTTGACCAGCCGCTCGATGACCTGCGGATCGCTGCGCTCACCGCGCACCACTTCCACCAGCCTCATCAACGGTACCGGGTTGAAGAAGTGAAAACCGGCCACCCGCTCCGGGTGCTGGCAGGCCGCCGCGATGCGCGTGACCGAAAGCGACGAGGTGTTGGTCGCCAGCACCGCATCTTCGGCGAGCAGCGGCTCCAGCTCGATGAAGAGCGCCTGCTTGGCCTCGAGATTTTCGACGATCGCCTCGATCACCAGATCGCAGCCGGACAGATCGGCCAGCGCGGGCGCCGCCTGCATGCGGGCCAGCGTGGCGTCGAGCTCGGCGATGCTCAGCCGCCCCTTGGCCACGCCGCGTTCTAGCAGCTCACAGTTGAAGCGCAGCGCCTCGCTGATCGACTCGCTGCGTGCATCGTGCAACCAGACCTGCTTGCCGGCGCTAGCGAACAACTGTGCGATCCCGCGGCCCATGGCGCCTGCGCCGACAATGCCGATACGCTCAAACATGCAAACCTCCTCACGAGCAATGCGATATTTCGCAGTGCGGAACAAGATTCCATCGAATTGACCCTGAGCGTAAAGACTGCCAATCTCCAGCGCAAGTCAGCCGCCGAACCCGCACCTTCATGTCCGATCAACCCTATCCCGCCGCCACACTGCAACAGGTCGAACGCTCGTTGACCGGGTTCTTCCAGGACCTGGGCTGCCAGCTCAAGGAGTACGGCCGGGAGCGCGTGGTGGTCGAACTGCTGTTGTTGCCGCGTCACCTGAACAACGCCAGCAACCTGCACGGCGGCGTCACGGCGACGCTGCTGGACGTGGCGATGGGGCTCTGCGGAACCTGGGTCGAACAGCCGGAGCAGCGCCGCGTGGCGACCACGTTGTCGATGAACGTCAACTTCAGCTCCCCGGCACCAGTCGGCAGCCGCATCCGTGCGGTGGCCGTCTGCCGCTCCGCCGGGCACAAGGTGTTCATGGCCAGCTGCGATCTGCTGGACGAGGAGGACCAGTTGCTGGCCTTCGGCGAAGGCGTATACAAGCGCGGCAAACTGCGCAGCGAGCTGCCCTGAGCGATGCTTGCTCTGCTCCCGTTGGCGCTCGTCTGCGAGCTGTTCGCGCTGGTTACGCGCCTGCAGCTGCCGAGCGTGATCAGTGGTGCGCTATTGGTGCTGTTCTTCGTATGGCACTGGCGCTCGCTGATGCCCTACCCGCGCAGGCTCGGGCTGGTTACGCTGGGGCTTTTCGGTTACTGGGTGTTGTTCAGAGAGCCCGACTGGCAGCAGGCCCAACGGATGCTCGGCGCCGCGGCCTACTACGGCGCGTTCATCGGCGCCCTCGGGCTTGCTCACTGCGCGGTGAAGCGGATGCCGCAACTTGGTGAGCTGCATCGATTGTTGTTGCGGCAACCCCGTACCAGCCTCTACCCGAGCTATCTGTTCAGCACCTTTGCGATCAGCTCGGTACTGAGCTTCGGCATGCTCAATCTGGTCTGCGGCTCACTGGAACGCTATCTGGAGCGACAGCCGTATAGCCCGACCCAGCGCCGCGAGGGCGCCAGGGGCGTGATGGTTACGGCCCTGCGCGGCTTCGCTCTTGTGCCCTTGCTGGCACCGACCAGCGTGGCGGTGGCGATCCTCACTAGAGAGCTGCCTGGGCTGAGCTGGAGCGCCCTGCTGCCGTTCGGCCTGCTCTGCGGGGCCATCCTGCTGTTGGTGGGCTGGCCGATGGAAAACCACCGTCTGCAACAGTTGCGGGAAACCAATGCCCCGGTAAGTGACTCGAGCGCTACCGGGCCGGCAAAGGGGCTGCGCAACCTGCTGTACGGCAGTTTGCTCGGCATCCTGCTGATCGCACTGCTGGCCAGCCTGACCCCGCTGTCGGCAACTCAGGCTGCGATGCTGCTGGTGCCGCTCGCGGTGATCGGACAACTGCTACACCAGGGCGATGCACCGGCAACTGTTTATAGCGAGGTGCGCGACACCCTGGCGGGCATGCGCAACGAAACCTTTATCTTCGCCTGCTCGGCGCTGCTTGGTGGACTTACAGCTGTGCTGATCCCGGTAGAACGACTGGCCAGCCACTTCAGCAGCACGCCGTTGGCACTCTTCGGTCTCGGCAGTGCTGGCATGCTGACGATCATCGCCCTGGCCCTGCTCGGTGTCGCGCCGATCATCTCCCTGAGCCTGTGCGCCGCACTGCTCGCGCAGCTGGCCGGACACGGCGTAGCGATCATGCAGCCGGCAGTGGCGCTGCTGATCGGCTTTTCGCTGGCCATGCTGCTGTCGCCCTACGGCCCCTCGGCGCTGATGCTGGCACGCCACGCGCAGTTGTCGCCGTGGCGCATCGCCTTCGGCTGGAACGGCCGTTTCGTGCTGCTGGTGCTCGGCCCGCTGCTGCTGGTGCCGCTGCTGGCGTAGCGATCACATCCAGCCGTACTCGGCCATCGACAATGGCTCGCCATCACCAACGATGAAGTGATCGAGCACCCGCACATCGATCAGTGCCAGCGCCTCTTTCAGCCGCTGGGTCAGCTGACGATCCGCCTGACTCGGCTCGGCCACGCCGGACGGGTGATTGTGCGTAAGAATGACCGCCGCCGCATTATGCGCGAGGGCACGCTTGACCACCTGCCGCGGATAGACGCTGGCGCCGTCGATGGTACCGTGGAACAGCACCTCGAAGGCCAGCACGCGATGCTTGGAGTCGAGAAACAGGCAGCCGAACAGTTCGTGCGGCTCATGGCGCAGCCGCGCCTTGAGGTAGTCGCGTACCGCCTGCGGCGACTCCAGCGCCGAATCGCGGCGCAGCCGTTCGGCCAGATGCCGGCGCGCCATCTCCAGCACCGCCTGCAACTGCGCGAACTTGGCGGGCCCCAGTCCCAGATGTGCACCGAACTGATCGAGCTCTGCCTCCAGCAACGCCCGCAGGCTGCCAAACTCGGCGAGCAGATGGCGGGCCAGATCCACTGCGCTTTTTCCGGCGACCCCAGTACGCAGGAATATCGCCAGCAATTCGGCGTCGGAAAGCGCGGCTGCGCCCTGTTCGAGTAGCTTTTCCCGCGGCCGCTCCGCCGCGGGCCAGTCACGTATGCTCATGTCGCCTCCCTGTCGAGCAAGCCCACTTTTCCACTGTGGGCGCTGTGCTATCTTAGCCCGTCATTTTTCCGGGGTATCGGGCGAGTTCTGACCTGGTTCTCACTCCGGACAGTCCCTACAAGATAACAAGGCAGGCCTATGCAGCGGCTGTATCGTAAACGCATCGTCCTGGGCGTCGGCGGCGGCATTGCTGCCTACAAGAGTGCCGAGCTGGTCCGCCGCTTGCGTGACCACGGCGCCGAAGTCCGGGTGGTGATGACCCAGGGCGGACGGGAATTCATCACGCCACTCACTTTGCAGGCGCTCTCCGGTCACCCGGTCCATCTGGACCTGCTCGACCCTGCCGCCGAAGCGGCGATGGGGCACATCGAACTGGCCCGCTGGGCCGACCTGGTATTGATCGCCCCGGCCACCGCCGACCTCATGGCTCGTCTGGCCCAGGGCGTCGCCAATGATCTGCTGACCACCGTGGTGCTGGCGACCAATGCGCCGGTCGCCCTGGCACCGGCCATGAACCAGGCCATGTGGGCCGACCCGGCCACCCAGGCCAATCGCGAGTTGCTGCTGGAACGCGGCATTCGTCTGTTCGGTCCCGGTTCCGGCAGCCAGGCCTGCGGCGACGTCGGCATGGGCCGCATGCTCGAGGCCGATGAACTCGCTCAGGCCGCCGCGAACTGCTTCGCGACCGGGCTGCTGACAGGCAAGCACCTGCTTATTACCGCAGGTCCAACCCAGGAAAACATCGACCCGGTTCGCTACATCACCAACCACAGCTCCGGCAAGATGGGCTTCGCCTTGGCCGAGGCGGCCGCCGAGGCCGGTGCGCGAGTGACGCTGGTGACCGGCCCGGTGTTCCTGCCGACGCCCGATCGCGTGCAGCGCATCGACGTGGTCAGTGCCCGCGACATGCTCGCTGCCTGCGAAGCCGCGATGCCCTGCGACATCTTCGTCGCTGCAGCAGCAGTAGCCGACTACCGCCCGGAAGTGGTGGCGCCGCACAAACTCAAGAAAGACCCCAGCACCGGTGACGGCCTGCTGCTGCAAATGGTCCGCAACCCCGACATCCTCGCTACTCTGGCCAGCCGCCCGGACCGCCCGTTCTGTGTCGGGTTCGCCGCGGAAACCGAGAATCTGCTGGAGTACGCCACGCGCAAGCTGCGCGACAAGAACCTCGACCTGATCGTCGCCAATGACGTGGCCAACCCCAGCATTGGCTTCAACAGCGAAGACAACGCGGTCAGCGTCATCGACCGCCAGCAACACGAAACCCGCTTCGGCCAGGCCAGCAAGGGGCATATCGCCCGTGCGCTGGTGGCCTTCATCGCCGACCGCTACAAAGAGTCCTGACATGCACGCACTTCAAGCCAAGATTCTCGACCCTCGCCTCGGCCAGGATTTCCCGCTGCCCGAGTACGCGACACCGGGCTCTGCCGGCCTGGATCTGCGCGCCATGCTGCAGAGCGACACGGTGCTCGAGCCGGGCCAGACGCTGCTGATTCCCACCGGCATTGCCATCCACATCGGCGACCCGGGACTTGCGGCCCTGATCCTGCCGCGTTCGGGCTTGGGCCATAAGCACGGCATCGTGCTCGGCAATCTGGTCGGGCTGATCGACTCGGACTACCAGGGCGAACTGATGGTGTCCTGCTGGAACCGCGGCCAGAGTGCTTTCACCATCGCCGTTGGCGAACGCATCGCGCAGCTGATGCTGGTACCGGTCGTGCAAGCGCGCTTCGAACTGGTCGACAGTTTCGACAGCAGTGATCGCGGTGCCGGCGGGTTCGGACACTCCGGCAGCCACTAAGCAGAACCACTGTTACCTTTCAGGATGATTCGAGGAGCTTCATGGCACTCTTCAAGCGCACCGCCAAGGATTCAGGCGTACTGAACCCGGCCGGCACCCGCAGCAAGCGCGGCGGTTTCGATATCAAGCCACTGCTCGGCGGCTTGTTAAGCAGCCTGATCGGCCTTGGTGCCGCAGCCACCCTGCTCTGGCTGGGCCTGCAGAGTGCTCAGGAACAACAGCAGACTCAACTCGCCAATGCCTGGGGCCAAAGCCAGGCTAGCGCCCTGCAGCAGGCCCTAAAGCAGCTGCAGAGCGATACCCAGGCCGTGGTGGACCAGCAGCAACTAGCCGACGCACTTCGGGGCGACGTCGAGCGCAAAAGCGAAGCCGAGCAACGATTGCTGGAGTTGCCTGGCGTGATCGACGCGCACCTGAATCTACGCGGCAGGGCTGTGCCAGACACCAACCGCCCAGGTCCGTTGAACTTCGCCGCGCTCGATCTGCTGCAGCGGGTCGAAGCAGGCCAGTCGCCCGCGCCAGAGGCCTATAAGGTCGACAACCGCTGGCTGCTCTATAGTGCGGTGCCGCTACGCGCAGAGGGCCAGCAGGCCATACGCGGCACCCTTCTGCTAGTCAGCGATCTTGAACGCCTACTCACTGCGCTTCCGACGCTGCCCGCTGACGCCGGACAGTTACGTTTGACCCAGCAGTTCTCGGGTGCACCCGAGCAACAGCTGCTGCAACGCGGCGTGGCAGGCGATTCGGCTACTGCGACGGCTCTCGCTAGCGGCAACCCCAACTGGAAGCTGGCATACACGCCCGGCAACGATACTTCGCAGGCGAAACTCACGCCCATGCACCTGATAGCCGCGGCATTAGCTGCCCTTGCCGGCATGCTGATCGGCCTGCAGCTGGTGCTCGGCGCACAGCAACGCAAGCTGCGCGAAGACGTATTGCAGATCAGCCGTCTGCTGCAGGAACTCTCCACCGGCAAGACCATCCAATTACCGGCCTTGAGCCTGCCGGTCCTCGACGCACTGGCCAGGAACATGGTCCGACTGCCCGTCCGCTCTGCCGGACCGGCTTCGACTCAGGCACCCGCCGCGGCTCCAGCCGTTCGGCCCGCCAAACCTACCGAGTACGTCGATCCGCGCTTGCCGGAGACCGATATTCTCGACATCGATATTCTCGACGAGGACCAGGACATTTTCGGCCTCGACACCAAGGAGCGAGAAACCGCAATGAGCAGCGCCAAAGCCCCGAATTTGCCCGCCAGTATCTTTCGTGCCTACGACATCCGCGGCGTAGTCGGCGACAGCCTGACCAACGAGACAGCCTACTGGGTCGGCCGAGCCGTCGGCTCCCAGAGCCTCGCCCAAGGCGAGCCCAACGTTTCGGTCGGCCGCGATGGACGCCTGTCGGGTCCGGAACTGGTACAGCACCTCATACAAGGTCTGCTCGACAGCGGCTGCGATGTCAGCGATATCGGCATGGTTCCGACCCCAGTGCTGTATTACGCCGCCAACATCCTTGCCGGAAAGTCCGGCGTAATGCTTACCGGCAGCCACAACCCGCCGGACTACAACGGCTTCAAGATCGTTATCGCCGGCGACACCCTGGCCAACGAGCAGATTCAGACGCTACGCAAGCGCATCGAGACCAACGACCTGTCGAGCGGCGTCGGCAAGGTCGAGCAGGTCGATGTACTTGAACGCTACTTCCAGCAGATTCGAAGTGACATCGCCATGGCCAAACCCATGAAGGTGGTCGTCGACTGCGGTAACGGCGTCGCCGGCGTCATCGCCCCGCGCATGATCGAAGCACTGGGCTGCACCGTGATTCCGCTGTACTGCGACGTCGACGGCAACTTCCCCAATCACCATCCGGATCCGGGCAAACCGGAAAATTTGGTCGACCTGATCGCCAAGGTAAAATCCGAGAAGGCCGATTTGGGTCTGGCATTCGACGGCGACGGCGACCGCGTCGGTGTGGTGACCAATGCCGGCACCATGATCTATCCGGATCGCCTGCTGATGCTCTTTGCCAAGGATGTGGTTTCGCGCAATCCCGGTGCAGACATCATTTTCGACGTCAAATGCACGCGTCGCCTCACCCCGCTGATCAGCGGCTACGGCGGGCGCCCGGTGATGTGGAAGACCGGTCACTCGCTGATCAAGAAAAAGATGAAGGAGTCCGGCGCATTGCTGGCCGGCGAGATGAGCGGCCATATCTTCTTCAAGGAGCGCTGGTTCGGCTTCGACGACGGGATCTATAGCGCCACACGCCTGCTGGAAATTCTCAGCCAGGACAAGCGCGATGCCGAGCAGGTGTTCGCAGCGTTCCCCTGCGATATCTCGACACCGGAAATCAACATCACGGTGACAGAAGAAAGCAAATTCACCATCATGGACGCCCTGCAACGCGACGCTCAGTGGGGCGAAGCCAACCTGATCACCCTCGACGGTGTACGGGTCGACTATCCCAAGGGCTGGGGTCTGATTCGCGCCTCGAACACCACGCCGGTCCTGGTGCTGCGCTTCGAAGCCGATAGCGAGGAAGAACTCAGCCGCATCCAGGACGTCTTCCGCGTACAGCTGCTCAACGTTGCACCCGACCTCAAACTGCCGTTCTGATTTGCGGAGCCCTGCATGACCCTCAGCCGTGAAGCTGCCACCCAATTCGCCAAGGTACTGTCCGAAGCGCTGCCTTACATCCGCCGGTTCGTCGGCAAGACGCTGGTCATCAAGTACGGCGGCAACGCGATGGAGAGCGAGGAGCTGAAGACCGGCTTCGCGCGTGACATCGTGCTGATGAAGGCAGTCGGTATCAATCCGGTGGTGGTGCACGGCGGCGGCCCGCAGATCGGCGACCTGCTCAAGCGCCTGAACATCGAAAGCCACTTCATCGACGGCATGCGCGTCACCGACAGCCAGACCATGGACGTCGTGGAAATGGTACTTGGCGGGCAGGTCAACAAGAGCATCGTCAGCCTGATCAACCAGCATGGCGGCAGCGCCATTGGCCTGACCGGCAAGGACGCCCGCCTGATCCGCGCCAAAAAACTCAATGCGACCCGCCAGACTCCGGAGATGACCAAGCCGGAAATCATCGACATCGGCCATGTCGGCGAAGTTACCGGAGTTAACGCCGAGCTGCTGGAGATGCTGGTGAAGGGTAACTTCATCCCGGTCATCGCACCGATTGGCGTGGGCGAGAACGGCGAGTCCTACAACATCAATGCCGACCTGGTCGCCGGTAAAGTCGCAGAAGCGCTGAAAGCCGAGAAGCTGATGCTGCTGACCAACATTGCCGGCCTGATGGACAAGCAGGGCAGCGTGCTGACTGGCCTGTCCACGGCACAGGTCGACGCACTGATCGCCGATGGCACCATCTACGGTGGAATGCTGCCGAAAATCCGCTGCGCGCTCGAAGCGGTGCAAGGCGGCGTCAACAGCGCTCACATCATCGACGGTCGCGTCCCTAACGCGGTGCTGCTGGAAATCTTCACCGACGTAGGAGTCGGAACGCTGATAACCAACAGCCAGGGTTGAAGCAACTGCAAAAGAAAAGGGGAGCCGAAGCTCCCCTTTTTAATGCCGTCGATTTGTGCCGCCAGACCAATCAAAGATCGATACGGAACGACTCGAGCATCGCCGGGATACCTGGGAACATACCGATACCCAACATTACGGCGCATAGAACTATGAATACGATCGTCGGGATCACCCAGCGATGCAGGCGGCTCAAGGACTGACCGCGCTCCTTGTCACCGATTAGCCCTAGGTTGTCGAGCAGAACAGTCAGCGACCAACCGAACACCGGGTTAACCAGCGCTGACGAGAAAATTACGATAGCGGCGGACTGCGACGTCTTCCCTTCGCGAGTCATCTGCATCCCAGCCTCCAGTAGCGGCAGGAACACTCCCACCATCAGCGCCACGCTCAGCACCGGCGGCCATATCGCCAGGTCCATCGGATAACCCCATAGCGCAGCTACAACGCAGAGCAGACCGGTGAGCAATGCACCGGCGGGAATCGGCCGCTTGGCGATGGCGGCCGGCACCATGAAGGTACCCCAGGATGACGCCAGGTTGCCGCCGCCCAGCGAAGTGCCGACGATCTGCCGCGCCGCCGCTACGCACATGGTGTCATCGATGTTCATCAGCACTTTCTTCGCCTTCGGCGGGTAGTTGAGCTGCTGGAACACGCGATGACCGAGGAAGTCCGGCGACCACATCGCCACCGCCAACACGGCGAAGGGCGCGACGGCGATGAAATGATGCAACTCGGGCAGACCAATCTGCCAGCCGGTGTCATCACCCCACCAGTACATCGGATTCAGGTTGGGCACGCCAGGCTCGGTGGTGAACTCGAACGGCGCGCCCATGAGAAAGGCGATCAGGGCTGCTAATGCCGAGCCAAGCGGGATTGCCAGCCAGCGCATACGGATATGTTCGAGATAGGCGTACATCACGATGGTCGCGAACACCACGACGAAGGCGATGTAACCCATATCGAAGCTGTCGGCCCAGCCGAACAGCTTCTTGATCTGCGAGGTTATGCCGATGAAGCCGAGGTAGAGCAGCAGGCCGCCGCAAACCCCGTCGCTGGTAAGCCGCGCCAGCAAGCTACCCCCCTTGAATACACCCAAAGTGAAGCCGAGCACGCCGACCATGATACCCAGCGCCATCGGGTGGCCGCCCGACGCGACGATCAATGGAATCAGCGGAATCAGTGGGCCATGGGTACCGGCCAGATTGGCAGTCGGGTTGAGAAAGCCGGAGAACAGCACCACGAACAGCACCGCGGCAATCAGCATTTCGTAGCGGGCGTTCTCGATGACGAACTCATTGGACAGCCCCATCGGACCGGCAAAGGCCGCGACGACCGCGGCCACCATGACGATCTTGCCAATGGTTGCAGCCATCGCCGGCACCCAGTCTTCATACTCGAAGCGGTAGTCTCGAAACGGCAGGTTTATGCCCCAGCGCTTCGGCGCCATGATCTCGAGTTCGTGCTCAAGATAATCGGAGCGAGTCGCGAAATTTCCCTTCGGCTTATGGAGCTCCTGATAACTGCGTAGGTCCCTATCATTCATGATATTCAGCCATACCGAAAATTTCGCGACACGGTACAGACTGCCCCCCCTGAACTCATCCCTACCTTGAAACTATTGAGCTAGAGCGGTCGTTATGATAGTAAGCAAGCTACCCATCAGGCAGCAGCGAGACGTGCCGCCAACCCGAGACGTTTAGAGGCGGATTTGTTGGGAGGGGAAATCAGGGGATATCGAACGGGAGCTCCGCTGGGCAGCGAAGATTACTGCGTTTGCCCGAGCAACTCGGCGACGCGCTGCCGATCATTGGCAAAACTGACCTCGGCATCGGCGCGCGCCTTTTCGAATCGAGTGAGGTCGCGTAGCAGGCTTTGCTCTTCCTTCTCAAGATTCTTGATCTGCGCCAGGAGGTTATCCGGCACCTTGCGACCAGCACGCTCATGATTGGCCGCTTGCTTCTGCAGACTACTGCGCTGATTCCGAATCGACTGCAGGTTTCCCCGAGCCAATCCGATGACGCTGCCCAGCTCGGCCAGCTTGCGCGTCTCGGCACGCTCCACATCCTCGACACTGGCATACAGACGAAGCAACTGGGCATCCGACGCGTCACGCGCCTTCTGCGCCTGCAGCCGGGCGAACTCCTCGGCGCTCGGCGCCGGTGGCACCACACGAATGACCCGTCCTTGCTCATTGAGGACCTGATAGCCGCGCGAGATGTGCTGCGGCGGCACACCATGTCGATCAAGCACCACCACCCCACGCTCGTCCACATAGCGATACAGTTCGGCAGCCGAAGCCAGTGCCGGGTATACGACTCCCAGCAAAAGCATCATTCGAACGGCTACCGATTTGCGCATGGTGGAACACCTATCCTGGGTCAGATTCCATACTGCGCGCGATAGGCCTCAACCGCGGGCAGATACTGTTTCAACTGAACATCGTCGGCGAGATATTCCAGCACTTGCTCGAGCGACACAATACTGATTACTGGCATTCGATAATCACGTTCAACTTCTTGAATCGCCGACAGCTCTCCCTGCCCTCTTTCCTGGCGATTCAACGCAATCAGGACACCGGCCGCCTCGGCGTTCTGGGCCCGGATGATGTGCATTACCTCTCGGATTGCAGTGCCTGCAGTGATCACGTCATCAACGATCAGCACGCGACCGGCCAGAGGTGCGCCGACCAGAGTTCCGCCCTCGCCGTGATCCTTGGCCTCTTTGCGGTTGAAACACCAGGGCAAGTCGCGCTGATGCTGCTCAGCCAGGGCAATAGCCGTGGCGGCCCCCAAGGGAATGCCCTTGTAGGCCGGACCGAAGATGACGTCGAAGTCCAGACCGCTCTGCATCACCGCCGAAGCGTAGAAGCGCCCTAGCTGAGCCAGCGCACTGCCACTGTTGAACAGGCCGGCGTTGAAGAAATAAGGGCTGGTGCGGCCCGACTTGAGAGTGAACTCACCGAAACGCAAAACGCCGCGCTCGATGGCGAAGCGAATGAACTCGCGCTGGTACGCCTGCATGAGGAAATTTCCCGGAAAACCACTGTTTTAGCTAATTGCGAAGAGCTTGGGTTATCATACACGCACGTGTTTTTAGGGGCCATTTATGCGGATCATCAGTGTCAACGTGAATGGCATTCAAGCGGCGGCACAGCGAGGATTGCTCAGCTGGCTGCAAGCGCAGAATGCCGATGTCATCTGCCTGCAGGATACCCGCGCCTCTGCCTTGGAACTCGACGATCCGGCCTATCAGCTGGACGGTTATTTTCTCTATGCCTGCGATGCCGAGATTCCGGAGCAGGGAGGCGTGGCGCTCTATTCCAGGCTGCAGCCCAAAGCCGTCATCATGGGGCTGGGCTTCGAGACGGCAGATCGCTATGGACGCTATCTGCAGGCCGATTTTGACAAGGTCAGCATTGCCAGCCTCCTCGCGCCGTCTGGCCAAGGCGGTGACGCTGGCCTGAATCACAAGCTCAAGTTCATGGACGACTTCGCTCACTATATGGACAAGCAGCGTCGCAAGCGCCGCGAGTACATCTATTGCGGCTCGCTGTACGTCGCCCATCAGAAGCTTGACGTGAAGAATTGGCGCGACTGTCAGCAGGACCCTGGGTTCCTGCCACCGGAGCGCGCCTGGCTGGACGAGATCTTTGGCAACATGGGCTATATCGACGCACTGCGCGAGGTCAACCGCGAAGGCGATCTGTTCAGCTGGTGGCCGGATACCGAGCAAGCTGAGATGCTCAACCTCGGCTGGCGCTTCGATTATCAGATACTCACGTCCGGCCTGCGCCGCTTCGTGCGCAACGCCCGCCTACCACGGCAGCCGCGCTTCTCCCAGCACGCACCGCTGATCGTCGACTACGACTGGACGCTGAGCCTCTGAGGGCTCAGCGCTCGCCTTACTTGACGATTCGCCAGCAGAACGGATAGCGGTAGGGCTTGCCCTCATTGGCGCGAATGCCGGCGATCACCACCAGCACCAGCGCCACCACGCTTGCCAGAACCATCAACGGAAAACCGATGAGGATCCAGGCGAGCACGCCGCAAATCATTAGCACGATGCTGAAGGTGAGCTGAAAATTCAGTGCTTCCTTGCCCTGCTGATCGACGAAGGGATCCACGTCCTTCTTCAACTGCCAGACGATCAGCGGGCCGATCACATTGCCGATCATCGGCGCCAGAAACCAGAAGAACGCCGAGTAATGGCAGAACATCGCGCACTGACGCGCCTCGCGACTGGGCAGAGGAACGAGATCCTGATCGGCCATCACACGCGCCTCCTCTTTCAGTCTGCCAGCGCCGCGCGCTGCAATTCGAACAGCTCCCGTACGCCGTCATGGGCCAAGGCCAACATGGCATTGAGCTCGTCGGGGTGGAAGGGTGCACCTTCAGCGGTACCCTGGATCTCGATGAAGCCACCCGCGTCAGTCATCACCACGTTCAAATCGGTTTCTGCCGCGGAGTCTTCCAGGTAATCCAGATCCAACACCGGCTCGCCCTGATAGATACCCACCGAAACCGCAGCGATCATCTGCTTGATCGGATCGCCAGACTTCAAACCGCCCCGTTTCTTCAGCACCTTGAGCGCATCGATGACCGCCACCATGGCACCAGTGATAGACGCTGTGCGCGTGCCACCGTCGGCCTGGATCACATCGCAGTCGATGAACAATGTGTTCTCGCCGAGCTTGCTCATATCGAGCGCTGCACGCAGCGAACGACCGATCAGACGCTGGATTTCCAGGGTGCGGCCACCCTGCTTGCCGCGCGTAGCTTCGCGCTGGTTCCGGTCGCCGGTGGCGCGCGGCAACATGCCATATTCGGCAGTCAACCAACCCTGCCCCTGCCCTTTCAGGAAGCGCGGAACGCCGTTCTCGATGCTGACGGTGCAGATCACCTTGGTATCGCCGAACTCCACCAGCACAGAACCTTCAGCGTGCTTGGTGTAGTTACGGGTGATACGGATCGAGCGCAGCTGGTCGGCGGCACGCCCACTGGGTCGCTTCATGAATACACGTCCTGCTAGAAAAGAAAGTAACCAGCATTATAGGGCCCATTGGTTACGAATAGGGTCGCGGCCGTCAGGGCATCACTGCAGCGGCACCCGGTTTTCCTTTACAATCCTTCGCCTTTCGCAGCCCGCATTCGAGAGGTAACCCCGATGGTCCACAGCATGACGGCCTTTGCCCGCAGCGAGCAGGCCGGCACCCATGGCACCCTCAGCTGGGAAATCCGCTCGGTCAATCATCGTTATCTTGAGCCTCACCTACGCTTGCCTGAGGCGTTCCGCGATCTCGAGGGGCTGGTCCGCGACGCTCTGCGCAAGGGAATTTCCCGCGGCAAGGTGGAGTGCACCCTGCGTTTCACCGAGGAAAACAACCGCACGGCCCTACAGGTCGATCGCGAACGCGCGAGCCAACTGATCGCGGCAGCCGAAAGTGTTGCGGCACTGATCAGGCAGCCAGCCCCTATCGATCCCCTGCACGTGCTCGGCTGGCCAGGTGTGCTGGTGGGTGATGCGGCCGATCCACAAGCGCTCAACCACATTGCCCTGCAGCTTTTCCACAGTGCGCTCGATCAGCTCAAGGAAGGCCGCCGGCGCGAAGGCGAGGAGCTGGCCAAGCTGCTAAACGAGCGCCTGGACAGCATTCTCGAAGAAGTTGCCACATTGCGTGAACAGGTGCCGCATATGCTGGCAGCTCAGCGTCAGAAGGTTCTCGACCGCTTTGCCGAAATGCGCGCCGAGCTCGACCCGCAGCGCCTCGAACAGGAAATGGTGTTACTGGCACAGAAGAGTGATGTCGCCGAAGAGCTCGACCGCCTGAGTACCCATGTGACCGAGGTGCGGCGCGTACTCAAAACCGGTGGAGCAGCCGGACGCCGCCTCGACTTCCTCATGCAGGAACTCAACCGTGAAGCCAACACCCTCGGCTCGAAAGCATTCGACACGCGCAGCACTCAGGCAGCGGTGAACCTGAAGGTGTTGATCGAGCAGATGCGCGAGCAGGTGCAGAACCTCGAATAACCGCCGGCCGCCACAAGCGACTGGTCTATTTTTATCCCACAGCATTCATAGCGACTTCCAGGAACCCGTCATGTCCGCCACCACCGGTACGCTCTATATCGTTTCCGCGCCTTCCGGGGCCGGCAAGACCAGCCTGGTCAAGGCGCTGGTCGATGCACAACCGCAGGTGCGGGTGTCGGTATCCCACACGACCCGCGCCATGCGGCCAGGTGAGGTGGACGGGGTGAACTATCACTTCGTCAGTCGCGAGGACTTTCTCGCGCGACTGGAGCGTGACGAGTTTCTCGAGCATGCCGAGGTGTTCGGCAATCTGTACGGCACGTCGCAGCGCTGGCTCGAAGATACCCTGGCCGAAGGCTTCGACCTGATTCTGGAAATCGATTGGCAGGGTGCACAACAGGTGCGTCGGCTGATGCCGCAGGCCAAGTCCATCTTCATCCTGCCGCCAACCCAGGAAGCACTGCGCCAACGCCTCAACAACCGCGGCCAGGACAGTGACGAGATCATCGACAAGCGCATGCGCGAAGCGGTCAGCGAAATGAGCCACTACGTCGAATACGACTACCTGGTGATAAACGACGACTTCGCCCACGCACTGATCGACCTGCAATCGATCTTCCGCGCCAACCAGCTGATACAGCTGACGCAGCAGCAGCGGCATGCCCGCCTGCTCAGTGAACTGTTGGCGTAAACCGGCCAACGTGCAGCGCCGCAGAAACAGCGCTTCCATTAAGGCTGGTGATTTTTTAGACTACTCCGTCCGCTCGCCCATTCGGGCACGCTCTACCGCTACTGATGAGGAACACCATGGCCCGCGTTACCGTTGAAGATTGCCTAGACAACGTCGATAACCGCTTCGAGCTGGTCATGCTCGCTACCAAGCGCTCGCGGCAGCTGGCTACCGGCGGCAAGGAGCCCAAGGTGGCGTGGGAAAATGACAAGCCAACCGTCGTGGCCCTGCGTGAAATCGCTTCCGGCCTGGTCGACTACGATGTCATTGCACAGGACGAAATCGTTGACGACGAACCGCTCTTCACCCAGTACGAGGAAGAGCCGAACGAGGCCATCTGATTAAATGCCAGGTCGAAGTCGAACCGATAACATCGAAGCCCGCTGGCGAGGAGCACTATCTTGCCAGCGATAGACGCGCTCGCGGATCGCCTATCGACCTACCTCGGCCCAGACCAGGTCAACCTGGTCCGCCGTGCCTATTTCTACGCCGAGCAGGCCCACGACGGGCAGCGACGGCGCAGCGGTGAAGCCTACGTCACCCACCCCCTCGCGGTAGCCAATATCCTTGCCGACATGCACATGGACCATCAGAGCCTGATGGCCGCGATGCTGCATGACGTCATCGAAGACACCGGCATTCCCAAGGACGCACTGGTCGCGCAGTTCGGCGAAACCGTTGCCGAACTGGTCGATGGGGTCAGCAAGCTGACCCAGATGAACTTCGAGACCAAGGCCGAAGCACAGGCCGAGAACTTCCAGAAGATGGCCATGGCCATGGCTCGCGATATTCGCGTGATCCTGGTCAAGCTCGCCGACCGCCTGCACAACATGCGCACGCTGGAAGTGCTGGCCGGCGAAAAGCGCCGCCGCATCGCCAAGGAAACCCTCGAGATCTACGCGCCCATCGCCAACCGGCTGGGTATGCACACCATGCGCGTGGAGTTCGAGGATCTCGGCTTCAAGGCCATGCACCCGATGCGCTCCGAGCGCATCCGCGCCGCCGTGCGGCGCGCCCGTGGTAATCGCAACGAGATAGTCGAGAAGATCGAACAGTCGCTGATCCACTGCCTCGAGCGCGAAGGCCTGGAAGGCGACGTACTGGGCCGCGAGAAGCACCTGTACAGCATCTACAAGAAGATGCGCGGCAAGCGCAAGGCATTCCACGAGATCATGGACGTCTACGCTTTCCGCATCGTGGTGGACAAGGCAGATACTTGCTATCGCGTACTCGGCGCCGTACACAGCCTGTACAAACCGCTACCGGGACGCTTCAAGGATTACATCGCGATCCCCAAGGCCAATGGCTACCAATCCCTGCACACCACCCTGTTCGGCATGCATGGCGTGCCCATCGAGATCCAGATTCGCACCCGCGAGATGGAAGAGATGGCCAACAACGGCATCGCTGCGCACTGGCTGTACAAGTCTCCCGAGGACGAAGTGCCCAAGGGAACCCATGCCCGCGCCCGACAGTGGGTCAAGGGTGTGCTGGAGCTGCAGCAGCGTGCCGGCAACTCGCTGGAATTCATCGAGAGCGTGAAGATCGACCTGTTCCCCGACGAGGTCTACGTCTTCACCCCCAAGGGCCGCATCATGGAGATGCCCAAGGGTTCTACCGCCGTCGACTTCGCCTATGCGGTGCATACCGATGTCGGCAACACCTGCATAGCCTGCCGCGTCAACCGTCGCCTGGCGCCGCTGTCGCAACCGCTGGAAAGTGGCTCGACGGTGGAGATCGTTACCGCACCGGGCGCGCGACCGAACCCAGCATGGCTTAATTTCGTCGTCACCGGCAAAGCCCGTACGCATATCCGCCATGCGCTCAAGCTGCAGCGCCGCTCGGAGTCGATCAACCTCGGCGAGCGCCTGTTGAGCAAGGCACTCAGTGGTTTCGAAACCAGTTTGGAGAAGATCAGCGCGGAGCGTATTCAACAGGTGCTCGCCGAGTACCACATGGAATACGTCGAGGATCTGCTGGAAGACATCGGGCTGGGCAATCGCATGGCCTACGTGATCGCGCGCCGCCTGATATCGCGCGATAACGAAGAGGCGCCGGCGCTCGAAGGGCCGCTGGCAATCCGCGGCACGGAAGGGCTGGTGCTCAACTACGCCAAGTGCTGCACACCGATTCCTGGCGACCCAATCGTCGGGCATTTGTCCGCCGGCAAAGGCATGGTGGTGCACCTCGACACCTGCCGGAACATCGCCGACGTTCGCCACAACCCCGACAAGTGCATCCAGCTGTCCTGGTCCAAGGATGTTACTGGCGAGTTCAACGTCGAGCTGCGCGTCGAGCTGGAACACCAGCGCGGTCTGATCGCGCTGCTGGCCGGCAGTGTCAACGCCGCCGACGGCAATATCGAGAAGATCGGCATGGACGAGCGCGACGGGCGCATAAGTGTCGTCCAGCTGGTGGTCAGCGTGCATGATCGCGTGCACCTGGCCCGGGTTATCAAGAAGCTGCGCGCGATCAAGGGCGTCACACGCATCACCCGCGTCAAGGCCTGATCACTCCGCCAACGCCTTCCCAGGCAACACCCGCACAACGCCTCGGCTGGCCGCTGCCTCCGTCAGCCATTATGCTGGCTGCCCGCTGCCCAATTCCCAGAGGAGTCTCCATGAGCAAGACCGTGATCAACACCGACAAGGCCCCAGCCGCCATTGGCACCTACTCCCAAGCCATCAAGGCCGGCAACACCGTCTACCTGTCCGGGCAGATCCCGCTGGACCCCAAGAGCATGGAGCTGGTGGAAGGTTTCGAAGCGCAGGCGGTTCAGGTGTTCGAGAATCTCAAGGCTGTGGCGGAGGCGGCCGGTGGCTCGCTGAAAGACATCGCCAAGCTCAATATCTTCCTCACCGACCTCGGCAACTTCGCTACCGTCAACGAAGTGATGAGTCGCTACTGCCAGCAGCCGTATCCGGCACGCGCCGCCATCGGCGTTTCCGCGCTGCCCAAGGGCGCGCAGGTAGAAATGGACGCCATCCTGGTCATCGACTGATCAACGACAGCCCGGCCAGGCGCGGTACACCTGGCCGGCTTACCTTTAGCGCACCAGCACCTCGACCCGCCGATTGCGCGGCTCAGAGGTCGCATCGGGAGTCGCCACCAGCAGATTGCGTTCGCCGTGGGACTCCACTCGCAGCTCCATCGCCTCAAGCCCTTTGCTTCGCAACAGCTCGGCAACGCTTTGCGCACGACGCAGGCCCACCTGCTCGTTGGCCGCACGATGCCCCAGGGTGTCGGTATGCCCGATCACCGTGACCACCGGATAATCCCGACGGCGTGCAGCGAGCAGAACACTGTCGAGCACCTGCTCTGCTGCGCTGTCCAGCTCACCGGATGCTGCCAGGCGAACCGTAAAGCGCTCAGGCAACGCCGGTTGCGCCGCCAACGCTTTGTCAAAATCTCTTTTGCGCTGAAGTTCTGAAACGTTGTATGCCTGACCGGCACCTGTGATGGCCAAAGCCTTGCCCGACACATCGAGTAGTCGATCCCCATCATCACTGAGCATTACCCCGCCGCGCCCACCTGAGTCGTCCGCCAGCATCACGTAGGAATGCTGCGCGCAGCCACCCAGCGCCGCCATTGCCAGCGACACCATGATTTTTATCAGCCCTTGCCGCTTCACGGGTTCACCTTCATCAATACCTGACCACCGCGCACCCTGACCCGCCCCTGTGGGGTCTCGACGGCTATCGCTTGCGGATCGAGCCTCGCCATGTCACCGGAAATCAGGTTCAGCGTGCCACGGTTGAGCGTGGCGCGCAGACGCAGCTCATCCCTTGCCGGCGCGAAGCGGTAGTCATCCAGCGTCAGCTCGCTATGAGGCCCGAACGACAGCACGCTGCCGTCGCCGAGGATTACGCCAAGTGCGCCTTCGGCGCCGGTACTCAATGCCACGCCCGGCACGATTGCCTGACCGACCTTGGCGGCATTGGTATGGCCGCGGCTACTGATATATGCAGCGCCCTCTACCCGCGCCACATGCCCAATAGGCTCGGGTAGATTTTCCGCAGAGACGGACGCTGTCCAGAGTGCGCCAGCCATGCAGAGGGCAGGCAGCGTGTAGGTGTTAAGACGGATCATCGAAGCTCTCTATTCGTCAGGAGCGCATTAGTAGCGATCCCGTTGGACTGCACTGGACTAAGGCAGCCCAAATCGACAAAAAATCCCTCCACCTCGTTATCCGCCGTTCCGTCACCTGCTTTGGATGCCGGCGCCGCAGACTACTGCCACCGCGCTGCTATGTAGACGTCCTCCTTGGCGAAGCAACTACAGCTCATTGCGCAACCTGCACACGCCAGGGATCCGGCCGGCATCTATAGGGCAGGGAAGTAGCGGCGCTTGGCGCTTCGCATGTTTTTCGAGACACAGCGTTGCACTATGGCCGCGCAAAGAGCTTCTGCGCGTCACGGAGTCCGCCGGAGGAATCGAATGCTCGTCTCCGCTGGCACGAAACGCCGTCAGTTCACGTAGCGTCGGGCGGCCTGTTGCAGCAACCCTTCTTGCTTCATCTGGTCGAGGGTACGCTGCAGTTTCTCGACAACCGCGTCGGGCGTTTCCTTATTCAGCGCTAGATACAGATCGACACGATTCAGGGTCAGGGCAACGGTCAGCGGACCGACGCCAGCCTGCTTCGCTTCGTATTCACCGGAAGGGTTAGTGGTCGCCAGAGATCAAACTGGCCGGCCTTTAGCTTGGCCGGCGTATCGATCAATGAGCTCTGCACCTCGATACCACGGCTTATCAGGTACTGGCTGCCAACGCTGCCATCCTTCGAGCCGATCCGGTACTGCCTGGCGTCGTCCAGCGTAGAAAGCTGGATCGGACTATCAGGCCTCTTGAGCAACACGATCTGGATCTCGCTGAGCGGTCCGACCCACTTGTACTTGGGCTCACGCTCGGGCGTGCGGCTGAGAGAGAACACCGCAAAACCTGGGCTCTTCTCGGCCAGCTGCTGCAAGCGACTCCAGGGGAAACGAAGCGTCAGCGTGTAGGGCACGCCCGCTCGCTTGAACAGGGCAGCTACCACTTCGGCGTCGATGCCACTAATCGCAGCCTCCTTCGCGAAATTCTTGCCGTCGGCGGCCATGCTGAACGGCGGGAAGTTCTGTGTGAGCAGGTTGATCGTTTCTTCGGCAGCGCTGGCCGAAGCGAAGGGCAGGAGGCCAATCAGCGCACCCAGAAAAACGGAGCGGAAATACCTGTTGTAGGTCGGCATATTGAAGTCTCGGGTCGAACGGACGTTATTTTTTTACCGCTCCGGGCTTCGGGCCTGGTGCGGCTTTGGCAGATTTTTGTATGCCCGCATCAGATCGCGGCAAAGCGACCGCGCGGGGCGATGAGCCCTAGCAGGCCCTTGCGTCACAATCTCTGCGTCGGATCACTTACGTGACAGGCCGCCATCCGTGGCGTGGCCTGACATGTCGCAACACGCGGTTGCTCGGCACGAGATTCGTTCCACAAGCAACCGGTCATTCGTCGAAAACATACTGCCCGTTCGTCGCGACGCCACCCCCATGGTGGCACTTGCCGTATTCTCGCCGGCTATCGGAGTCTGCCGACCCGAGACACAGTCGGGCATATAAATCGCATCCAACACATCCGAACTGTGGCGCGCCATGCAATTGGCGCCGCGGGGTTTCCCGCAAACAACTGTGGTCCGCCTCATGGCGGTGGTTTGTCGAAACATCGGGCGTTCCCGATTGGATGTGAAATGAAAACACCTCGTCTGCTACAAGGTCGCCGCGGCCCTGTGCTCTCCGTTTTCCTGCTCCTGCTGATTGCCGCCAGCGTGGCCTATTGGCAGTTGCGCCCCACTGCTCCTTCGACACCAACCGGCGTCGCGGCGAGCATGCTCGATTCCCTACAGGAATCCGTCGACCCTTGGCAGGCCAACCGCGGGGACCTGTCCCGACTGATGGGCGACCTGCGCAGCGGCGCCATTTCCAGCGCGGCACTTGGAGCTGACGCGGTATATGTCACCACTGTTGCCGAGCAACATTACTGGGTGCCGGACCAGTCCGGCCGGGTCGCCACGCTGCTGCTCGATCAATACGCCGGCAGCAGCGGCGAGCTGTTCCCACTGGCGATGTTCCAGACCGACGCGGAAAAGCCCTTCTACAAGTTCCTCCTACCCTATTCGCCGTTCGCGCTGCTGCTGATCGGCGCCGCCGTCTTCTTCACCATGAAGACGCGCAGTTTCGAGGTACAACGCAAGGGCAGCGGCATCACCTTCGCCGATGTCATCGGCGCCGCGGAGGCCAAGCAGGCGCTGAGCGATGTGACCGCCTACCTGCGCGACCCTGCCGCCTACGCGCGCCTCGGCGCCCGCCCGCCCAAGGGGGTATTGCTGACCGGCGAGCCCGGCACCGGCAAGACCCAGTTGGCCAAGGCACTGGCCAGCGAATCTAATGCCAGCTTCATCCAGGTGACCGGCAGCGACTTTTCCTCGATGTACTTCGGCGTCGGCATCCAGAAGGTCAAAGCGCTGTTCCGTACCGCACGCAAGCAGGCGCCGTGCATCATCTTCATCGACGAGATCGACGGCATCGGCAAACGCGCCGAGCAGACCCGCTCCAGCGATGCCGAGAGCAATCGCATCATCAACCAGTTCCTTGCCGAGATGGATGGCTTCGATGGCGCCGCCGGGGTGCTGGTACTGGGCGCCACCAACTTCCCGAATTCCCTCGACCCGGCCCTGGTGCGCGAAGGCCGCTTTGATCGTTCCATCGCCGTTGGCCTGCCGGGCCTGGATGATCGCGAAGCGCTGTTCCGTCTGTACGCCGCAAAGGTCAGCGCCGCCAGCGATCTGGATCTAGCGCAACTGGCGCGCAACACAGTCGGTCTGACTCCGGCGGCCATCGCCTATATCGCCAACCATGCTGCGCTGCTGGCCGCCCGTGCCGGAGCCAAGCAGGTCGACATGGCTCATTTCGTCGATGCCGTGGAAACCTGCCGTATTGGCGAGCAGCCTTCCGGCGTAACGCCGCTGTCGGCGACCGACCGCAAGCGCATCGCGGTGCATGAGGCCGGCCACGCACTGGTCGCAGCAGCCTTGAACGTCGGCCGGGTGGAAAAGGTCACCATCCTGCCGCGCGGGCAGGCGCTGGGTGTGACCCTGGTGACACCGGTAGAAGACAAGCGCCTGCACATGTATTCTGACCTGCGCAACCGCATTCAGATGTTGCTTGCCGGGCGAGGCGCCGAGCAGCTGTATTTTCACGAGGTGTCTTCGGGTGCCGGGCAGGATTTACAGGAAGCCTCGAAGATCGCCCTTTCCATGGTCGGCGCGCTGGGCATGGGCCCACGCGGCTCGCTCCTGAGCTTGCAGGCCGTGCGTGATGCGCATCTGGAAAGCGACCCACGCGAAGCGCTGGAGGCGGCCGACGAGCTGTTGCAGCAACTCAATCAGGATTGTCTGGCGCTATTGCAGAGGCTCAGGCCAGCCCTCGATCACATCACCCAGCGCCTGCTCGACTGCGAGACGGTGCCCGGTGAAGAAGTACTGGCAGCCATCGCGCAGATTCCAGCCGACCGCGCCCACGGTGTCTCGCCTCTGCATGGCCCCGTAACCGGAATGGAGCGCGTCGCCGCGTCGGCCTTCGACGACACGACCGGCGGGTTATTCGATCTGGTTGCCGGGGAGCCAAAGGACGCTGCCGAACCGGAAGGCCCTGGCATGGCCTGAGGCGCTCGCTGATCGCCCGGCAAAGCCATGGCGATCAGGGCAGCAGCACCAGTCGATTGGGAAGCTCGTTACGCTCGTGGGTCTTGGGTACATGCTGCGCCAGCAGTGCGCCGCTGGCCTCGATGCAGCCGAGAAAGCCTTCCAGCACCTGCCCCTGCTTCACACGATCTGTGAAGCAGGCGACGATCGACTCCCAGGCGCCGTTGTCAATGCGGCTGGAAATGCCGCGGTCCACCAGAATTTCCACATAACGCTCAGCCTCTGATACGAAGATCAGCACCCCGGTGTCAGCATCGGTGTGATGAAGATTGAGCTCTATGAACTGCCGCCGCGCCAGGTTGCATGCGCGCCAGCAGCGTACCGAGCGTGGAATCATGCGGCTGGTCAGCGCCGGCATGCGGAACAGCACGGCCAGCACGATAAACGTCGCCCACTGCACCAGCAGCAATTGCCATGCGCCAAGCCAGCCGCTGAAGAACAGCAGGGCCCCGGGCAATAGCAACGCGATCAGGCTGGCCCATAGCAGCGGGATGTAGTGGTAGTCGTCGGCCTGGGCGGCCAGCACCGTCACCACTTCGGCATCGGTGTTGCGCTCGATTCTTTCGATCGCCTCGGCCACTTGTTGCAGTTCGCTTTCGCTCAGTAAGGTCATCGTTCATCCATCATTGATTTACCAGCTGCCGGAAGCGCCACCGCCGCCGAAACCGCCGCCGCCCCCACCGAAGCCACCGCCGCCGAAACCACCACCACCGCCCCGCCCCATACCGCCAAGCAAGGCGCCCAGCAGCAAGGCACGACGACCGCCACCGCGGCCACCGCGCCCGCCGCCGATAACGAAGATCGCTACCAGCATGAGGAAGAAACCAAGAATCCCGAGGCCGCCGGGCTGTTCCTGTGCCATCGGCATCACCGGCCGCAGCTCGGCAGGCAAGGCGTCGCCGCCAAGCACGGTGACGATCGCCTCTGCGCCCTCGGTGATGCCGGCTGCGAAGTCGCCACGCTGGAATGCCGGCGCGATGATCCGGTTGATGATGACCGAGGATTGCGCGTCGGTGAGCCGGCCTTCCAGACCGTAGCCGACCTCAATACGAATCTTGCGATCATCGCGAGCGACGATCAGCAGCGCGCCATTGTCCTCGCCCTTCTGGCCGATGCCCCAGGTACGGCCGAGCTCCAGACCGAACTCCTCGATACTGCGCCCACCCAGGTCCGGCACCGTGACAACGACTACCTGCTCGCCGGTCGCCTGCTCATGCCCGGCAAGCATGCTGGTCAGACGCGCCTCGGTCTGGGTGTCGAGGAGCTCGGCACGGTCAACCACTCGACCGGTCAGCTCCGGGACCTCAGCCTCCTGGGCGACCAGGCTACCGGCCCAGAGCAGCAGGACCAGCAGTAGGGGAAACCTGGAGGTCATTGAAACTGCACTTGTGGCGCTTGCTCGGCATTCTCGGCGGTAGCCTCGAAGTTTTCGCGCAGCGGCATATCGCTGTACATCAGCGTGTGCCAGATACGGCCGGGGAATGTACGAATCTCAGTGTTGTAGCGTTCGACTGACGCGATGAAGTCACGGCGCGCCACCGCAATGCGGTTCTCGGTTCCTTCGAGCTGAGACTGCAGCGCGAGGAAGTTCTGATTGGATTTCAGATCCGGATAGCGCTCGGATACCGCCATCAGCCGGCTCAGGGCTCCGGTCAGCTGGTTCTGCGCCTGCTGAAACTGCTGCAGTTTCTGCGGATCGTCCAGGGTACTGGCGTCGACCTGAATCGATGTGGCCTTGGCCCGCGCTTCGACTACTGCGGTAAGGGTTTCCTGCTCCTGACGAGCGAATCCCTTGACCGTCTCGACCAGATTGGGAATCAGGTCCGCACGGCGCTGGTACTGGTTCTCCACCTGCGACCAGGCGGCCTTCACCTGCTCGTCATAGGTTGGGATGTTATTGACTCCGCAGCCGGCCAGAAGCCAGGAGAGGAAGACCACGGCAGTCAGTTGCCAGGTGTAGCGAAAACGCTGCGTATGCATGATGCGCTTGTCCATTCTGTTAACCAGTACTCATATAAGAATAGCCAAACGCCATAAGAGTTCAGACGCGCAACAAAAGCTCACAGCTCAAGCACGAATAACGAGTCTAAAGAGATGCCAGGGCGCGCGCGCCAGCAGCGCCTTGCAACGGGTCTGCAGGTGTTCATGTAGCAGCCGCACCGGCTTGCTCAACTGCGCGCGATGGGCGCAAAGCAGGCTGAGCGGCGCCGCCTCGCCGAGACAGTCCGGCAATAGCACCTGTAGACGGCCCGCCGCCACGTCATCGGCGATGTCCAGCCAGGACTTGTAGGCCAACCCGCTCCCGGCCAGGGCCCAGCGTCGCACCACATCGGCATCATCGCTTACCCGGTCGCCCACGACCTGCACGGTGCGCCCCCGGCGCCCTTCCTGAAAGCACCAGCGGTCATGCACGCGGCCGGCGAGCATGAAGCGCAGGCAATTGTGTGCTGCCAGCTCGTCCAGCCGCTGCGGCGCGCCGTGGCGCTGCAGGTAGGCCGGCGAGGCGCACAGCACCCGGCGATTGCCAGCCGCCACCGGCAGCGCCACCAGGCTCGAATCCTGCGGCTCGCCGTAACGCAGGACCAGGTCCACCGGCTGCCGGAACAGGTCGGTCAACCCGTCGCCCAGCAGCAGGCGCACCTGCAACTGCGGATGACTCGCCTGGAATTCGTCGAGCCACGGCAGCAGCACGTTGCGCCCGAAGTCCGATGGCGCCGACAGCTGCAGCACGCCGCTGATCGCCTCGCGCCCGCCAGCGAGCGTCTGGGCGCCCTCGTGCAGGCTGGCCAGTGCCGCCCGGGCATGCAGCAGATACGCCTCACCCTCGGCAGTCAGGCGCAGGCTGCGGGTGGAGCGCGCGAACAGTCGCGCCCCCAGGCTCGCCTCCAGGCGCTTCAAGGCCGCGCTGGCCACCGCCGGCGACACGTCGAGCGTGCGCGCGGCCGCGGAAAGGCTGCCGCTGTCGGCGGTACGGACGAACAGCTGCAGATCGTCGATACGCAGCATTTTCAAAATCCTGTTGAAAGAGACTCGCTTATCGCCCCGTTTTTCTCCCGAGTCAAATAGCTGAGCATGCCCTCCCACCGAATCCATACGGAGCAACAGCATGAAAGCGGTCGCCTATTTCGAATCCCACGCCATCGACGATCCCCGTGCCCTGCAGGACGTGGAGCTACCAGAGCCGGTGCCCGGCCCGCGAGACCTGCTGGTGGAGGTGCGCGCCATCTCGGTCAACCCGGTGGACACCAAGGTACGCCGCAACACCCAGCCAGAAGCCGGCCAGCCTAAGGTGCTGGGCTGGGACGTGGCCGGCGTGGTGGTCGGGGTGGGCAGCGAAGTCAGCCTGTTCAAGGTCGGCGACGAGGTGTTCTACGCCGGCTCCATCGCCCGCGCCGGCGGCAACAGCGAACGCCATCTGGTGGACGAGCGCATCGTCGGACGCAAGCCGCAGAGCCTGAGCTTCGCCGAGGCCGCCGCGCTGCCGCTGACCGCCATCACCGCCTGGGAGCTGCTGTTCGAACGCCTGCAACTGGTGGAGGGCCATGGCGCCGGGCAGCAGCTGCTGATCGTCGGAGCCGCCGGCGGGGTCGGTTCGATCATGCTGCAGCTGGCCCGCCAGCTCACCGAGGTCAGCGTGATCGCCACCGCCTCGCGCCCGGAAACCCAGGCCTGGGCCCGCGAACTCGGCGCCCACCATGTCATCGACCATAGCCAGCCGCTGCACGCCGAGCTGCAGCGCGCCGGTTTCGCCAGCGTCAGCCATGTCGCCAGCCTGACCCAGACCGATCAGCACTTCGATCAGCTGGTCGAGGCGCTGACGCCGCAGGGCCGCCTGGCGCTGATCGACGATCCGGCCCAACCGCTGGACGTGATGAAGCTCAAGCGCAAGAGCCTGTCGCTGCACTGGGAGCTGATGTTCACCCGCTCGCTGTTCGAGACGCCGGACATGATCGAGCAGCACCACCTGCTGCAGCGCGTCAGCCAGCTGGTCGATCAGGGCGTGCTGCGCACCACCCTCGGCGAGCACTTCGGCACCATCAACGCGGCCAACCTGCGCCGCGCCCATGCCCTGCTGGAAAGCGGCAAGGCCAAGGGCAAGATCGTGCTGGAAGGCTTCTGAGCTAGATAGCCTCCAGGCTAGATAACTCTGGCCGCGCGCAGGCCGGCGATCTGCTCGTCGTTCATGCCCAGCAGGCGCTGCAACAGCGCCTCGCTGTGCTCGCCGAGCAGTGGCGGCGGGTTGCGGTACGCCACTGGCGAAGCGGACAGCCGCAGCGGGCTGGCCACCTGCGGCACGCGGCCGGCCAGCGGGTGCGGCATCTCGACGTTCAGCCCGCGATGCTGCACCTGCGGGTCGGCAAACACCTGCGCTAGGTCGTTGATCGGCCCGCAGGGCACGCCGGCCTGCTCCAGCGCACTGACCCATTCGGCCGTGGTGCGGAACACCGTGACCTGGCGGATCAGCGGAATCAGCTCGGCGCGATGGGAAACGCGCGCGCGATTGGTGGCGAAGCGAGCATCGGCCGCCCACTCGGGACGCCCGGCTACCTCGCAGAACTTGCGGAACTGACCGTCGTTACCGACGGTGAGGATGATGTCGCCATCGGCAGTGGGGAAATCCTGATAGGGCACGATGTTCGGATGGGCATTGCCCATGCGTTTGGGCGCCACGCCGGTGGTGAGGTAGTTCAGCGCCTGGTTGCCGAGGCAGGCGACCTGCACGTCGAGCAGCGCCGTATCGATATGCTGGCCCTCGCCGCTGCGTTCGCGATGTGCCAGCGCGGCGAGCACACCAACAGTGGCGTACAAGCCGGTAAGGATGTCGGTCAGTGCCACGCCGACCTTCACCGGTCCGCCGCCCTCCTCCGCATCGCTGCGGCCGGTCAGGCTCATCAGCCCACCGAGGCCCTGGATCATGAAGTCGTAGCCGGCGCGGGTGGCATAAGGCCCGTCCTGGCCGAAGCCGGTGATCGAGCAATAGATCAGCCGCGGATTGATCGCCTTCAGGCTTTCATAATCCAGCCCGTAGGCGGCCAGCCCGCCGACCTTGAAGTTCTCCAGCAGCACGTCGCACTGCGTCACCAGCTCGCGGATGATGCGCTGGCCCTCTGGCCGGGTGAAGTCGACGGTCAGCGACTGCTTGTTGCGGTTGGCGGTCAGGTAATAGGCCGCCTCCGAGGTGTTCTCGCCGTGCTGATCCTGGAGATAGGGCGGGCCCCAGTGACGGGTATCGTCGCCGGTGCCGGGGCGCTCGACCTTGATCACCTCAGCGCCGAGATCACCGAGAATCTGCCCGCACCAGGGCCCGGCAAGCACGCGCGACAGGTCGAGAACGCGGATATGGGACAGGGCGCCGGGCATGGAAAACCTCACAGGCTATTGGAAGGTGAAAGCACCCTCGCCCGGTAGGAGAGGGCCGGGGTGAAGGAACCATGAGCAGTGCCAAGCGCCCTCACCCCCAGCCCCTCTCCCAGAGGGAGAGGGGAGCAGTTTCAGAAGAACGCCTGAATGCCGGTCTGCGCGCGGCCGAGGATCAGCGCGTGCACATCGTGGGTGCCCTCGTAGGTGTTCACCACCTCCAGGTTGACCAGGTGCCGGGCCACGCCGAATTCGTCGCTGATGCCGTTGCCGCCGAGCATGTCGCGAGCCATGCGGGCGATATCCAGCGCCTTGCCGCAGCTGTTGCGCTTCATGATCGAGGTGATTTCAACCGCGGCGCTGCCCTCGTCCTTCATCCGGCCGAGGCGCAGGCAGCCTTGCAGGGCCAGGGTGATCTCGGTCTGCATGTCAGCCAGCTTCTTCTGGATCAACTGGTTGGCAGCCAGCGGCCGGCCGAACTGCTGGCGGTCGAGCACGTACTGGCGCGCGGTGTGCCAGCAGAACTCGGCGGCGCCCAGCGCGCCCCAGCTGATGCCGTAGCGGGCACTGTTCAGGCAGGTGAACGGCCCCTTCAGCCCCCGCACATCGGGGAAGGCGTTCTCTTCCGGGCAGAACACGTTGTCCATGACGATCTCGCCGGTAATCGAGGCGCGCAGGCCAACCTTGCCGTGGATCGTCGGGGCGGACAGCCCTTCCCAGCCCTTTTCCAGCACGAAGCCGCGAATCTCGCCGGCATCGTCCTTGGCCCAGACCACGAACACATCGGCGATCGGGCTGTTGGTGATCCACATCTTGCTGCCGGACAGGCGATAGCCGCCGTCGACCTTCTTCGCCCGGGTAACCATGCTGCCCGGGTCGGAACCGTGGTTCGGCTCGGTCAGGCCGAAGCAGCCGATATATTCGCCGCTGGCGAGCTTGGGCAGGTATTTCTGTCGGGTCGCCTCGTTGCCGAACTCGAAGATCGGCACCATCACCAGCGAGGACTGCACACTCATCATCGAGCGGTAGCCCGAATCAACGCGCTCGACCTCGCGGGCGATCAGGCCGTAGCACACGTAGTTCAGCCCGCTGCCGCCGTAGGCTTCGGGAATGGTCGCGCCGAGCAGGCCGGTTTCGCCCATCTCGCGAAAGATCGCCGGATCGGTCTGTTCATGGCGGAAAGCTTCCAGCACCCGCGGCGCCAGCTTGTCGGCGGCGAACTGCGCGGCGCTGGCCTGCACCATGCGCTCTTCTTCGGTCAGCTGCTGGTCGAGCAGCAGCGGGTCGATCCAGTTGAAGCTTGCTTTGCCGGCCATTCGGGGGCTCCTCTTGTTGTCTTCGGCACCGCGGGCGCGCGGGCGGTATGAGCTGATCCTAGGCGCCACGACAGCGCGTCGCAAACGAGGATTTCGCATCAAACTGTGCGTTTCCCTCACTCCGAGATAAGCTCTTCGTCCATTAGCAGGCTTATCCCGTGAGGTCTTTGCATAATGCGCCGCAAGATTCCCAGTACCGCCGCGCTGATCGCCTTCGAGGCCGCCGCCCGCCACGAAAGCTTCACCCGCGCAGCCGACGAGCTGGCGCTGACCCAGAGCGCCATCTGCCGACAGATCGGCGGGCTGGAGGAATTCCTCGGCCTGGCGCTGTTCCGCCGTTCGCGACGCGGCGTGAAGCTGACCGCCGCCGGCCAGTCCTACGCCCGCCGCATCGCGGCGCAGCTGGACGCGGTGGAGCGCGACACGCTGTCGGTGATGGGCCAGCAAGGCGCGATGAGCCTAGAGCTGGCCGTGGTGCCGACCTTCGGCACCCAATGGCTGGTGCCGCGCCTCAGGCATTTTCAGGCGCTGCATCCGGAGATCACGGTGAACCTGACCAACCGCACCCGGCCCTTTCTGTTCGCCGATACCGAGTTCGATGCTGCCATCTACTTCGGCGATGCCGACTGGTCCGGTACCGAGGCGCACTACCTGATGCCTGAGGACCTGCAGCCAGTCTGCAGCCCCGCCCTGCTGCGCGACGGTCAGCCGTTCACGACCCAGACTCTGGCCGAACTGCCGCTGCTGCAGCAGACCACACGGCCCTATGCCTGGCGGCAGTGGTTCGATTCGCTGGGGCTGAAAGTCGCCCGCGACATGACCGGCCCGCGGCTGGAGCTGTTCTCCATGCTGGCGCAGGCGGCCGAGCATGGCATGGGGGTGGCGCTGATCCCGCCGTTCCTGATCCAGCGAGAACTGGCCGAGGGGCGGGTGGTGCTGGCGCATCCGCACGCCTATCGCAGCGAGACGCGGGCGTACTACCTGATGATTCCGGAGCGCAAAGTGGAGTCGGCGGGGCTGGTGGCGTTTCGGGATTGGTTGAAGGAGGAAGCGAGGGATTGGCGGGAGGGGCAAGCTTCTAACGAACTCATCGCCGCCCCAAGAGAACCAGGCAGCTAGCCTTAATAGGCAGCCACTTATGGCCGTGCCGCTACGACAGGCTCAGGAATAAAGCCTTCGGCCGTCAACGTACGAATGACGCCCCGAAGCAGGTAGTTGTTCGTGAAGCCCAGTGTGTACTGACGGGAGTTGGGCTGAATCGGGACCAGCATTCGTCTGTCCACCAGTTTCTTGATTTGATAGGTCCGCTGCGGCCCGCTCAGGTCCGGCATCGCATCCGCTAGGTCTCCAGACTTCGCCACGCCGCTGTCAGTGTCCAGAAGTCGACGAAGAATTGAGTGCTCCTGGCCGGTGATGTGTTCTCTCTCGCGAGAGAAGGCGAGTGCCGGCTGCAGAATTCTGGCTTTAAGGTAGCCATAGTCGCACAGCCGATCGAGCTTGCTCAGCTCTGTGAGGATGCCTTGGAGTACGTAGATACACCACCGTTCCAGGCCTTGCTGTGTACCGCGATCAGCCTCGCCCAGCATCTCGTAGTAACGCTCACGATCATTGCAGAACACTGCAGTGGGGTTCAGCAGTCGACCGCCGGCGGAGACATCGAATCCATACTTGATGAGCATCAGGTACGTCAACAAACGAACCACCCGCCCATTGCCATTGGTGAACGGGTGAATCCATCCGAATCGGTGGTGCGCGAGCGCCACTTTCATAAGGTGGTACTTCTGCGGATCGTGCGCGTTGATGAACGCCACCAACTCATCCATGTACCCACCAACTTGCACGGCGTCCGGCGGGAGGTGCTCCGATTGCGCAATGCGAACCTGGGTCGTCCTGAGCTGACCGGGAGTCCGGTCTCCCTCTCTGTCGAGCCCCCCTACAGTAATGGCGTGCAATTCTCGAACGAGATGGAGGCTGACGTCCTCTCCTTCCTTGAAATGCTGCTCGATGAAGCTCATGGCTCTCTCGATGTTGGAGATTTCGCGCAGTTGATCGGTAGCCGTGTCATCTCCCTCCATCTTGCTTTCCACATAATCAGCGAGGGTTGTGTGGTTGCCTTCAATGCGCGCAGATCCGAGGCTTTCCAGGATGTGGAAAACGTTCTTGAGCTGGAAGAAAAGGCTTGCTGGAGTCGTACCCGCCAGCCTGTAGCGGCGTAGGTGCTCCAGCTCATTCAAGACATCGACAAGTGGTGAGTCGAAGGCTGGATTGAGGAGAGCCAAGTCGTGATGAGTGAAATTCGGCATGTTGAAAATCTCCAACCTGCTCAACAATTAAGTCGACACAATGCCACGAAAACCCGCAAAAATACTAGCCAAAGACACGATTCAACCAACACCACAAGTCAACTCACGCATTCAGCGAACTTAAATTTGAGTTACGACCAAGTCAAAGCTGATCCGCTCAGGCATGGACGCCCTACGCGGTTTTCCACCCTACGGTTCTTGGCCGGACATGAGAAGGTGACGCGGCAGGGTCACTTCTTCTTACGAGGCTTCAGGTACTTCATCAATCCCTGAAACCACATCACCAGCGCCGGATTCCCCTGGATCTGGATGTCCTTGTTCTGAATCCCCTGCATGAACGCCAGCTGCTTGTTCTTCGCCGTCATGGTGGCGAAGCCATAGGCGGCATCCTTGAAGCCAAGAGAGAACGCCGGCTCGCTCGCCGGGCCGCGCTTGCTGGTGACGCGTTGGTCCTTCACCACGAAGTGCCGGGCGACCTTGCCGTCCAGGGTGTGCAGCTGGAAGGTCAGATCCTTGTCGCCCAGCTGCTGCTGGAACTCAGGATTGGTACGGCTGGCTTTGGCCATCAGGCGGCCAAGCATCCAAAGCAGAAAGCGGAATTTCATGGTGAGGGTCCGACCGGTACGAGAAAAGGCCGCATTGTAGTGGCTTGGTCGGCAGGGGAAAGGACGGGTACGAATGGGTCCGAGGCGGACCAGGCAGTCAGGTTGACCCGGAGCCCGCTGGCTCCGGGTTGGCGCAGCGTCAGTTGACCGCGTCTTTGAGCATCTTGCCAGGCTTGAAGGCGACGGTATTGCTGGCCTTGATGGTAACCGGTTGCCCGGTCTGCGGGTTTTTCCCGGTGCGGGCACCACGGTGGCGCTGAACGAAGGTGCCGAAACCAACCAGGGTCACGCTGTCCTTGCGGTTCAGCGCGTTGGTGATTTCATCCAGCACGGCGTTGAGTACACGATTGGCCTGGTCCTTGGACAGATCGGCCTTCTCGGCAATGGCTGCGGCGAGTTCCGGTTTACGCATGGGGAGCCTCTGAGACGTTTTTGTTGTTGTGTCCGTACTGTTCACAAGAACAGCGCTAAAGGCGCTGCAACAGCTCTAGGCTGGGGCAGACTCATGGAGAATGGCACGACGCTAGCACCTGCGCCAGTCCCGCCGGACGCCTTACAGCATCAGCCTGGGGACTTTAGCGACAGAATTTGCGGTAGTTCCGCCAATACCGGCGGCAGCTGCTTGTTCAGCGCCATCCGTTCCTGCACCGCTGCGCCTGTCAGCGCATAGCCGAGCAGCTGGCCCTGATGCCCGAGATAGAGCGCTTTAACGTCATTCCCCTGGGCATCTATGGTCCAGTTGCCGACACTACCAACCGCGGGCAGCGACACCACCACCGGACACGCAGGGGTCTTTACCGTGATCGGCATGGGGCCGTAACTGACAAAGGTAGGATTGCCAAACAGCGTTTTAGCCAGGGCACGTGCGCCAGCCATCAATGGCATCACGTAAAGCAGGTTCAGACCTTCGACCTCGGCACAGTCGCCCAGGGCATAGACGTGTGCTGCCGACGTCTGCAACAGGCGATCGACGACGATGCCGCGCTTGACCTCGAGCCCCGCCTCGGCAGCCAATTCCGTCCGCGGACGCAGGCCAACCGCACTGACCACCAGATCGCAGGCCAGCTGGCTGCCGTCGGAAAGCTGAGCTTGCAAGCCGCCATCTCCGCGCTCGAGATGCTCTAGCACGCTACCCAGATGAAAGTGTGCGCCGATGCCCTCCAGACCACGCCTTACCGCCTGAGCCGCCTCCAGCGGCAGCAGGCCGGGCATGACCTGCTCGCTGGGGGCGACCAGATCCACTTTGTGGTTACCCAACAGCAGATCATTGGCGAACTCACAACCGATCAGCCCGGCACCTAGGATCAGCACCCGCCGCTTGCCGGCGACCGCAGCGCGGAAGCGGCCGTAATCGTGCAGGTCATTGATCGGGAAGATGGCGTCGGCGGCATCGCCTGCGACCGACACCTGAATCGTTTGCGCGCCCCAGGCCAGTACCAGGTCGCGGTATGGCACCGGCTCGTTGCCGATCCAGACGCGGCGATTCGCCGGGTCGAGACGGGTGACACGGGTATGGATGCGAATCTCCGCATTCAGCTGCTCGGCCATGGCGCCGGCGGTGGCCATGCCCAGGCTTTCGGCGTTCTTGTTGGCGGCGAAACCGGTGGACAGCAACGGTTTGGAGTAGGAGCGCCCGTCATCGGAGGTGATCAGCAGCAATGGCGTCTGGGTGTCCAGCTTGCGGAATTCCCGGGCCAGGTTATAGCCGGCCAGGCCGGTGCCGATGATAACTACAGATGCGCTCACGATCTTGTTCTCCAGAGAAGCGTTGCGAAAGAGATCAGCCGATGGCGATCATTTCGAAGTCCATCTTGCCGACACCGCAGTCCGGGCAAACCCAGTCTTCCGGCACGTCTTCCCAGGCCGTCCCGGGCGCGATGCCTTCTTCCGGTACGCCCAGCGCTTCGTCATAGATGTAGCCGCACACCACACATTGCCATTTCTTCATGGGTAACCTCGATGCTCTTTCGACTGCGACGCACGCTATACCAGAACAGCGCGCCGCACCAATTCCACAAATGAAAACGGGCGGCCTGAGCCGCCCGTCGCGATACCGCCAGGCTTAGCCTGCGGTACCCGCCAGCGGGTCGCTGATGCCCATCACGTAGAACCCGATCAGGCCGATGGTGCCGGCCAGGATGAGGTAGTACAGGGTCGGCAGCATGGTCTTGCGCAGGGTGATCCCCTCGCGACCGAGCAGGCCTACCGTGGCCGAAGCCGCCACCACGTTGTGAATGGCGATCATGTTGCCCGCCGCCGCACCCACCGACTGCAGCGCCACCATCAGTGCACCAGACAGGCCGAGCAGCCCCGCGGTGTTGAACTGGAACTGCGACAGCATCAGGTTGGATACGGTGTTGGAACCGGCGATGAAGGCGCCCAGCGCACCGACTGCCGGAGCGAAGAACGGATAGACGCTACCCACGCTGTTGGCCACCAACTGCGCCATGGCCACCGGCATGGACACTAGATCGGAGCCGTTCACGCCCGAGTTGATCAGGATCCGCACCATCGGGATAGTGAAGATCAGCACGAAGCCCGCGCCAAGCAGGGTCTTGCTCGACTCGGAAATCGCCGCGCCCAGCTCACCTGCCTTCATCCGATGCAGGAAGAAGGTGATCAGCACCACGATGCAGAGAATGCCACCCGGCAGGTACAGCGGCTCCAGCGTACCGGACACGCCGGTCTCACCGAGGATGTCCTTCCAGCCGAAGCTGAACGACATCAGCAGCGCCTTGAAATCCGGGAACACCCGCGACGCCACCAGCAGTGCTGCGAGGATCAGATACGGCGCCCAGGCCATCGGCACCGAAATCGGCGTCTTGCCGGCGACGTCCTCGATCTTCATCTCGATCTTGCCCATCCACTCGGATGGCCACTCGCTCGCCGGGGCGAAATCCCAGCTGTCCTTCGGCAGCAGGAAACCGGCCTTGGCCGCCGGCACAACGATGGCCAGACCGACCAGCGCACCGATCATCGACGGGAATTCCGGACCGAGGAACACACCCGCCGCGGCATACGGAATGACGAAGGCCAGACCGGTGAACACGGCGAACGGCGCAACCGCCAGACCTTCGGTCCAGGATTTGTTGCGGCCGAAGTAGCGGGTCATGATGCTGACCATGATCAGCGGCATGAGAATCCCGCACAGCGCATGGATGATGGCGACGCGCGAGAAGATCAGGTGGAAGAACACCTCCCAGTTGCTGCCCACCGCTGCCAGCTGCTCGCTGATACCGGTCTTGTCCAGCCCCGCACCGACGCCGACCAGAATCGGCGTGCCCACCGCGCCGAAGGATACCGGCGTGGACTGCACCATCATCCCCATGACCACTGCCGCCAGAGCCGGGAAGCCCAGCGCGACCATCAGCGGCGCCGCCACCGCAGCCGGCGTACCGAAGCCCGACGCCCCCTCGATGAAGCAACCGAACAGCCAGGCGACGATCAGCACCTGAACGCGACGGTCAGGACTGACATTGGAGAAGCCACGCCGAATCGAACTGATCCCCCCGGAATGTTTCAGCGTGTTTAGCAGCAGAATCGCACCGAAGATGATCCAGAGGATCGCCGCGGTGAGGATCAGGCCCTGCAAGGTCGAGGCGATGACCCGGTTGAGGGTCATGTCCCAGGCCAGCAGGCCGATCACTGCAGTGAGGACGAAAACCAGCGGCATGGCGTACTTGGCCGGCCAGCGAAAGCCGATCAGCAGCACACCCGCCAGCACCAGCGGCACGAAGGCCAGGATGGACAGTAGTGTTTGACTCATTTGTTGGGTCCCTGCTTTTTTGTTGTGAACCGCTTCTATTGTGTCCGGGCATGCCCGGTGCCTCGCATGAAACGCCCCCTCACGGCGCGCCTCGCAGCGACCAGGCCGAAACCTCGTCGCTCATGCTCGAAAGCCCCGGGCGCCGTGGAGCGCCTGGGGCTTCTGTCCTTTACCGCATGCGCCGGGCTTCCGGCAGCACGCGGCTGATCCTGCCTGTCAGCCCTGGGCCGCCTTGAAACGCTGGCGCCAGGCGTGCAGCAGAGGCTCGGTATAACCGGCCGGCTGCTCGCGCCCCTTGAACACCAGATCACAGGCCGCCTGGAAGGCCGCCGACTGAGTGTAGTCGGCAGACATGGCGCGATAGAGCGGATCACCGGCATTCTGCTGGTCGACCACCTTGGCCATGCGCTCCAGGGTTTCCTGCACCTGCTCGCGGGTCACCACGCCATGGTGCAGCCAGTTGGCCACGTGCTGGCTGGAGATACGCAGGGTGGCGCGGTCCTCCATCAGGCCGACGTTGTGGATGTCCGGCACCTTGGAGCAGCCGACGCCCTGCTCGACCCAGCGCACCACGTAGCCGAGGATGCCCTGGCAGTTGTTGTCCAGCTCCTGCTGCTTCTCCTCGGCGCTCCACTTGTCCTCGGCGACCACCGGGATGGTCAGCAGATCGTTGAGCAGCTGCTCGCGCTCGGCGGCCAGATCGACCTTTTCCAGCTCGCTCTGCACGGCCTGCACATTCACTTGGTGGTAATGCAGCGCGTGCAGGGTGGCGCCGGTCGGCGACGGTACCCAGGCGGTGTTGGCGCCGGATTTCGGATGGCCGATTTTCTGCTCGAGCATGGCCGCCATCAGGTCCGGCATGGCCCACATGCCCTTGCCGATCTGCGCCTTGCCGCGCAGGCCGCAGGCCAAGCCGACCAGCACGTTGTTGCGCTCGTAGGACTGGATCCATGGGGTGGATTTCATGTCGCCCTTGCGCAGCACCGGGCCGGCTTCCATGCAGGTGTGCATCTCGTCACCGGTACGGTCGAGGAAGCCGGTATTGATGAAGGCCACGCGGTGCTTGGCCGCCGCGATGCAGGCCTTGAGGTTGGCGCTGGTACGGCGCTCCTCGTCCATGATGCCCATTTTCAGGGTATAGCGAGGCACACCGATCAGGTCCTCGACGCGACCGAACAGCTCGTCGGCGAAGGCGACTTCCTTCGGCCCGTGCATCTTCGGCTTGACGATGTAGAAGCTGCCGGTGCGCGAGTTGCCCTTGCGCTTCAAGTCATGCTTGGCGATCAGGCTGGTGAACACGCCATCCATGATGCCTTCGGGAATCTCGCGGCCGTCTTCCAGCAGGATCGCCGGGTTGGTCATCAGATGGCCGACGTTACGGATGAACAGCAGCGAGCGGCCGTGCAGTTTCAGCTCGCCGCCATTGGGCGCGCTGTATTCGCGGTCCGGGTTGAGGCGGCGGACGAAGCTCGAACTGCCCTTGGCCACTTCCTCGCTGAGGGTGCCCTGCACGATACCCAGCCAGTTGCGGTAGGCCAGCACCTTGTCGTCGGCATCCACCGCGGCGACCGAATCTTCGCAGTCGAGAATGGTGGAAACCGCGGACTCGATCAGCAGGTCCTTCACGCCGGCGGCATCGGTCTGGCCGATCGGGCTGTTCGGGTCGATCTGGATCTCGATGTGTAGGCCGTTGTTCTTCAGCAGCACGGCCTTCGGCTCGACCGCTTCGCCCTGGAAGCCGACGAACTTCTCTGGCTGCTCGAGGCCGGTGACACTACCGTTCTCCAGGGTGACCTTGAGCTGGCCATCCTGAACGCGGTAGGCGGTGGCGTCGGCATGGCTGCCTTCGGCCAGCGGCGCGGCCTGGTCGAGGAAGTTGCGTGCGTAGGCGATGACCTTGGCGCCACGGACTTCGTTGTAGCCCGGACCCTTCTGCGCGCCGCCCTCTTCGGAGATGGCATCGGTGCCGTACAGCGCGTCATACAGCGAACCCCAGCGGGCGTTGGCGGCGTTCAGCGCATAGCGCGCGTTCATGATCGGCACCACCAGCTGCGGACCGGCCTGGGTGGCGATCTCGCTGTCGACGTTGGCCGTTTCGATCTTCACCTCGCCCGGCACCGGCAGCAGATAGCCAATGGATTCGAGGAAGGCGCGGTAGGCGGCCATGTCCTTGATCGGGCCTGGGTTGGCCTTGTGCCAGCTGTCCAGTTCGACCTGCATGCGGTCGCGCTCGGCGAGCAGCTCACGGTTCTTCGGCGCCAAGTCATGGACCAGGGTGTCCAGGCCCTGCCAGAAGGCGGCGGCTTCGATACCAGTGCCCGGCAGGACTTCGTCTTCGATGAATCGCTGCAGATTGGCCGCAACCTGCAGGCGGCCCAGAGTTACACGCTCGGTCATCTGTCGTTCTCCTTGTCTGTTCAGTTGGCCAGGGCGGCGACGCCGGCCTTGGCGATCTGGGCGTCCTGCGCGGCGGTCACACCGGATACGCCGACCGAACCGATGACCTGGCCGTCGACCACCAGCGGCACGCCGCCTTCCAGCGAGCAGACCACCGGCGCGGAGAGGAAGGCAGTGCGGCCGTTGTTGACCATGTCTTCATAGCCCTTGGTTTCGCGACGGCCGAGGGCCGAGCTGCGGGCCTTCTCGGTGGCGATGTAGGAGGCGATCGGCGCGCAGCCGTCCAGACGCTCCAGCGCCAGCGGATGGCCGCCGTCGTCGGCGACGACGATGGTCACGGCCCAGCCGTTGGCCTGCGCTTCGGCACGGGCGGCGGCGAGGATGGTGGCGACTTCGGTCTGGCTCAGTACGGCTTTGCTTTTCATCTCGATTCTCCTGTCTTCGTATTTCGGTTGTTCGTTGGCCGCCCTGTCTGGGCGGCCGAACCATGAGGCATTGCTACTGCATCGATTCCTCGACCACTTCGATCCAGTGCTTGACCGGCGTGCGGCCGGCGCCATCGAGGTGGGTCTGGCAACCGATGTTGGCGGTGACGATCACTTCCGGCTTGCCGCTCTCCAGCGCGTTGAGCTTGTTGTCGCGCAGCTGGTGGGAAATCTCCGGCTGGGTGATCGAATAGCTGCCGGCCGAGCCGCAGCACAGGTGCGCATCGGGCACCGCAGTGAGCTGGTAGCCCAGACGGGTGAGCACGTCTTCGACCGCGCCGCCGAGCTTCTGTGCGTGCTGCAGGGTGCACGGGCAATGGAAGGCCATGCGCTTGTCGGCACGCACGTCGAGTTTTTCCAGTTCGGCGCTGCGCAGCACTTCGACCAGGTCCTTGGCCAGCTCGCTGACACGGGCGGCCTTGGCCGCGTAGGCCGGGTCGTCCTTGAGCAGATGGCCGTATTCCTTGACGAAGGCGCCGCAGCCGCTGGCCGTCTGCACGATGGCTTCGGCACCGGCCTCGATGGCCGGCCACCAGGCGTCGATGTTGCGCCGCGCGCGGTCCAGGCCGGCCTCCTGGGCGTTGAGGTGGTAGTCCACCGCACCGCAACAGCCGGCCTCACGCGCCGGGCTGACGCTGATGCCCAGGCGGTCGAGCACCCGTGCAGCGGCGGCGTTGGTGTTCGGCGACAGGCTCGGCTGCACGCAGCCTTCGAGCATCAGCACGCGGCGGCTGTGCAGCACCTGCGGGCGTGGCTTGGCCGGGCGGATCTCGCGCGGCAGGTGATCCTTCAGCGAGGCCGGCATCAACGGCTTGAGCGCATTGCCGGCGCCCAGCAGTGCCTTGAACAGGCCCGGTCGCGGGATCACCGTGCGCAGGCCGCCGCGCACGACGCGCTCGCCCAACGGGCGCTGCACCTGCTGCTCGATGAAGTCGCGGCCGATGTCCAGCAGGTTGTGGTACTTCACCCCGGACGGGCAGGTGGTCTCGCAGTTGCGGCAGGTCAGGCAGCGGTCCAGGTGCAGTTGGGTGCTCTCGGTCACCTCACCGCCCTCGAGCATCTGCTTCATCAGGTAGATCCGCCCGCGCGGGCCGTCCAACTCGTCGCCCAGCAGCTGGTAGGTCGGGCAGGTGGCATTGCAGAAGCCACAGTGCACGCAGGAGCGCAGGATGCTTTCGGCTTCCTCGGCGCGCGGCAGTTTTTTCGCGGCTTCGCTCAGATTCGTTTGCATACGTCGTCAGACCTCGGAATACATGCGGCCGGGGTTGAAGATCCCCTGCGGATCCAGCGCGGCCTTGAGCTGGCGGTGATAGCGCAACAGCGGCGCCGACAGCGGCTGGAACGGATTGCTCGTGGCGCCTGCGGTAAAGCAGGTGGCGTGGCCGCCGACCTCGATGGCGATGCCGCGGATGGTCACCGCATCGGCGTCGGACTTCAGCCAGCGCTGGGCACCGGCCCAGTCCACCAGCTGATCGCCCGGCAAGCCGAGCGCCGGCGTGTTGTTCGGCAGCGACAGGCGCCACAGCGGACGCGGGTCGGCGAAGAAGGCCAGGCGCTGCTCGCGCAGGTCGTTCCAGTATCCGGGGTCAAGATCGTCGCCACCGATACGCTCGCGGGCAGCACCCACCGAGCCTTCGCCGCCTTCCAGACGCAGGTGCAGCGCCTGGCCGTCATGGCTGGCGGCGCTGATCGGGATCGGCTGCTGGCCCCACTCGGCGAGCTTGAGCAGCGCGCGCTCGAGATCGATTTCCAGACGCAGGCTGGTGCACAGGCGCGGCTTGGGCAGCACCTTGAGCGAGACTTCGGTCAGCACGCCGAGGCAGCCGAAGCTGCCGGCCATCAGGCGCGACAGGTCGTAACCGGCGACGTTCTTCATCACCTCGCCGCCGAAACGCAGGTGCTTGCCCTGGCCGGTGATGACCCGCGAGCCGAGCACGAAATCGCGCACCGAACCGCTCCACGGGCGACGCGGCCCGGACAGCCCGGCGGCGATCATGCCGCCGACGGTGGCGCCTTCGCCAAAGTGCGGCGGCTCGCAAGGCAACATTTGCCCGGCCTCGTCCAGCGTGGCCTCGAGTTCGGCGAGCGGCGTACCGGCACGCGCTGTCACTACCAGCTCGGTGGGGTCATAGGTGACGAGGCCGCGATGCTCGCGGGTATCGAGCAGCACACCGTCGGCCTGCCGCCCGAGAAAGCTCTTGCTGCCGCTGCCCTGGATGCGCAGCGGCGTGTTGGCGGCAAGCGCCTGGTTGACCTGGTCCAGCAACTGCGCGCTGGCGTCGTTGGCGATTACGGACATCAGAAACGCTCCAGTTCGGGGAAAGGCAGCTGGCCGTTGTGGATGTGCATGCGGCCGAATTCGGCGCAGCGATGCAGGGTCGGAATGTTCTTGCCCGGGTTGAGCAGACCGCTCGGGTCGAAGGCCGCCTTCACCGCGTGGAACAGCGTCAGCTCGTCGGCGTTGAACTGCGAGCACATCTGATTGATCTTCTCGCGGCCGACGCCGTGTTCGCCGGTGATGCTGCCGCCCACCCTCACGCAGAGTTCGAGGATCTTGCCGCCCAGGTCTTCGGCGCGCTCCAGCTCACCGGGCTGGTTGGCATCGAACAGGATCAGCGGGTGCATGTTGCCGTCGCCGGCGTGGAACACGTTGGCCACGCGCAGACCGAACTGCTCGGACAGGTCGGAAATACCCTTGAGCACGCCCGGCAGCTCGCGGCGCGGAATGGTGCCGTCCATGCAGTAGTAGTCCGGCGAAATACGGCCGACCGCCGGGAAGGCGTTCTTGCGTCCCGCCCAGAAGCGCACGCGCTCGGCTTCGTCCTTGGCCAGGCGCACTTCGGTGGCGCCGGCCAGCTTGAGCACTTCGCTGACGCGGGCGCAGTCGTCGTGCACGTCGGCTTCCACGCCATCCAGTTCGCAGAGCAGGATCGCTTCGGCATCCACCGGGTAACCGGCATGGATGAAGTCCTCGGCGGCGCGGATCGACAGGTTGTCCATCATCTCCAGGCCGCCGGGGATGATGCCGGCGGCGATGATGTCGCCGACCGCACGCCCGGCCTTTTCCACCGAGTCGAAGGCAGCGAGCAGCACCTTGGCCACCTGCGGCTTGGGCAGCAGTTTGACCGTCACCTCTGTGACGATACCGAGCATGCCCTCGGAGCCGGTGAACAGCGCCAGCAGGTCGAAACCCGGCGAATCCAGCGCATCGGAGCCGAGCGTCATGCGCTCGCCCTCGACGGTGAGGATGTCCACCTTGAGCAGGTTGTGCACGGTCAGGCCGTACTTCAGGCAGTGCACGCCGCCGGCGTTCTCGGCGACGTTACCGCCAATCGAACAGGCGATCTGCGACGAGGGGTCCGGCGCGTAGTACAGCTCATAGGGGGCCGCGGCCTGGGAGATCGCCAGGTTGCGTACACCGGGCTGGACGCGGGCGAAACGACCAGCGGGATCGACCTCGAGAATCTTGTTGAAGCGCGCCATCACCAGCAAGATGCCCTGCTCCAGCGGCAGCGCACCGCCGGACAGCCCGGTACCGGCGCCGCGAGCGACTACCGGCACGCCGCGCTGATGGCAGAGCTTGAGCAGCGTCTCGACCTGCTCGATGCGCTCGGGCAGCACCACCAGCAGCGGCGTGGTGCGATAGGCGGACAGCCCATCGCACTCGTAGGGCTTGAGGTCCTCGCTGCGGTGGAGGATGTCCAGATCGGGCAACTGCGCCTGCAGCTCGGCCAGCAGGGCGGCCTTGTCGACCTTGGGCAACGCACCATCGACGCGTTCGTCGTAGAGAATGTTCATGGCAGGTTCCGGTTCTCGTGGGTTGCAGCCAGCGCGAACGACTGCGGTGGAATGACGCATCTTTAACGTCGAAGATGGGCGTCAGTCCACGACCTAAGCAACTGGTCCTACCAGTTTTTTGTAGTCGCCCGATGAAAGGCACTACCGAATAGTCATCCAGACGGCGCTGTTACTGGTATTCAGGCATTCAGGGTAAACTCCCGCCAAACTGGTCCTACCAGTGGGAGAACGAAGGACATGCAGAACGAAAACCACAATGACCGTCGTCAAGTCGCCGACGTCGTCGCCGAGCGTATCGAACGGCTGATCGTCGACGGCGTATTGAAGGTGGGCCAGGCGCTGCCATCGGAACGCCGCCTGTGCGAAAAGCTGGGCATATCCCGCTCTGCGTTGCGTGAGGGTCTACGTGTTCTGCGTGGCCGCGGCATCATCGAGACCTCCCAGGGTCGTGGCTCCTTCGTTGCCGAATTGTCCGGAAACCATGACGCCAGCCCGCTGATGCACTTGTTCAAATCGCAGCCGCGCACGCTCTATGACCTGCTGGAGGTACGCGCCCTGCTGGAAAGCGAATCAGCCCGGCTGGCAGCATTGCGCGGCACCGACGCGGATTTCGTCCTGCTTGGCAGGCGCTATGAGGAGATGCTCGCCGCGCATACCAGCGAGGCAGGCGCCGACCCGCGCGAGCACGCCCGCCTCGATCACGCGTTTCATCTGGCGATCTGCGAGGCCTCGCACAACCCGGTGCTGGTACATACGCTGCAGTCGCTGACCGACCTGATGCTGAGCACCGTGTTCGCCTCGGTGAACAACCTCTACCACCGTCCAGCGCAGAAGCGACAGATCGACCGCCAGCACTCGCGGCTCTACCACGCGGTGATCGAACGCCTGCCGGAACAGGCCCAACGTGCGGCACGCGACCATATCCACGGCATTCGCGACAACCTCAAGGAGATCGAACAGGAGGAGCAGCGCCTGGTGCGCGCCACCATGCGTCTTGAAGGCTGGACCTGAGGCGTATGTAGCGTTTACCGAGCGCGGCTACAGCCTGGCCGGACAGCCGCACCCGTGCCGCCCAAGTCGCATGCTAGACTCGCCGCTCTTTTCCGCTAGCTCTGACGCACCGTGTCCGAAATTCATGACTGGCTAAGTGCCGACCGCCTCCCCTCCCCCCTCGATCCCGCCCTGCACGACTGGCTCTACGTCGACAAGGGCTCGCTCACCCGCCGCCTGACCGAGCTGGCCGATGGCGCCTTCAGCGTGACGCCGCTGCACGAAGCCTGGCAGCCCCTGCGTACCGACGAGTGCGCCGCGCTCGGCGTTCCGGCCGACAGCGAGGGCTGGGTGCGCGAGGTGTATCTGTGCGGTCACGGCCAGCCGTGGGTATTCGCTCGTAGCGTTGCCGCGCGAGCGCAGCTGGCTGAATCCGGCCTCGACCTGCAGCGCCTGGGCAATCGTTCCCTGGGCGAGCTGCTGTTCAGCAATCCGGCGTTCACCCGCGGCACGCTTGAGGCCTGCCAGTACCCATCACACTGGCTACCGAATGCGTGCCGTGTCGACGGCCTCTGGGCGCGGCGCTCGTGCTTCCGCCAGAATCGGCTCGGCGTGCTGGTCGCCGAGGTGTTCCTCCCCGAGCTGTGGCAGGCCGCCGCCGTCACGCCCTGAGCGCGCCGCTGCATGCCCCCTTCCGCCAAGGAGAGCCACTGATGTATCTAAAACTGCTGCAATCGTGCAATCGCCTGCACCCGCGCGCCTGGGACTTCATCCAGCTGATGCGCCTGGACCGGCCAATCGGCACTTACCTGCTGCTGTGGCCGACGCTGTGGGCGCTGTGGATCGCCGCCGAGGGCGTGCCCAGCGCGAAGAACCTGTTCATCTTCATCACCGGCGTGATCCTGATGCGCGCCGCCGGCTGCGTGGTCAACGACTTCGCCGACCGCAACTTCGACGGCCACGTGCAACGCACCCAGACGCGCCCCATGGCCACCGGCAAGATCAGCTCGCGCGAGGCCTGGACGCTGTTCGCCGTGCTGGTGGGCCTGAGCTTCGGCCTGGTGCTGCTGACCAACGCAACCACCGTCTACCTGTCCTTCGGCGCCTTGGCGCTGGCCGCCTGCTACCCGTTCATGAAGCGCTACACCTTCTATCCGCAGGTGGTGCTCGGCGCAGCCTTCTCCTGGGGCATGCCGATGGCCTTCACTGCCGAGACCGGCAGCCTGCCGCCCGAGGCCTGGCTGCTGTTCATCGCCAATCTGCTGTGGACGGTGGCCTACGACACCTACTACGCCATGGCGGATCGCGACGACGACCTGAAGATCGGCATCAAGTCCACCGCCATCCTCTTCGGCGAAGCGGACCGCGTCATCATCGTCACGCTGCAGGGCCTGGCACTGTTCTGTCTGCTCCTTGCCGGCGTGCGCTTCGAGCTCGGCCAGTGGTTCCACCTCGGGCTGGTGATCGCCGCCGGCTGCTTCGCCTGGGAGTTCTGGAAGACTCAATCGCGCAAGCCACAGGCTTGCTTCAAGGCTTTTCTACATAACCATTGGGCGGGGCTGGCGATCCTTGCCGGCATCGTGCTGGATTACGCAACCCGGGCTTAAGCGCGCACGTACCGGACTAGAGCCATGCTCCCGGTACTGCACTGCCGTCTGCCTGTCACATGGCTGCAATAATTCCGTTATCTAATGCCGGACGACAAGAACAGACCCGAGGCTTGACCATGAACGGCAAGAGCATACTGATCGTCGATGACGAGGCGCCGATCCGGGAGATGATCGTCGTCGCCCTGGAAATGGCTGGCTATGACTGTCTCGAAGCAGAGAACACCCAGCAGGCCCATGCGCTGATCATCGACCGTAAGCCGGACCTGATCCTGCTCGACTGGATGCTGCCCGGCACTTCCGGCATCGAGCTGGCCCGCCGCCTCAAGCGTGACGAGCTGACCGCCGACACGCCGATCATCATGCTCACCGCCAAGGGTGAAGAGGACAACAAGATCCAGGGCCTGGAAGTCGGTGCCGACGACTACATCACCAAGCCCTTCTCACCGCGCGAGCTGGTGGCCCGCCTGAAGGCCGTGCTGCGGCGCGCAACGCCGGTGGACAGCGAATCGCCGATCGAGATCGGCGGCCTGCTGCTAGATCCGGTCAGCCATCGCGTCACCATCGACGGCAAGCCGGCCGAGATGGGCCCCACCGAATACCGTCTGCTGCAGTTCTTCATGACCCACCAGGAACGCGCCTACACCCGCAGCCAGTTGCTTGATCAGGTCTGGGGCGGCAATGTCTATGTCGAGGAGCGCACCGTGGACGTGCATATCCGCCGGCTACGCAAGGCGCTCGGCGAAGCCTATGAGAACCTGGTGCAGACGGTACGCGGCACCGGTTATCGTTTCTCCAGCAAAAGCTGAGCACGCCGGGTGAGCATGCGTCCCGGCGTCATCCACCACATCATCGCCACCTCTCTGGAGTGCATCGGTTGAATCAGGACTGGCAAGGAGCCCTCGTTCGTCGCCTGCTGCTCCTGCTCGGCGGCTGCCTGCTGCTGGGGCTGATCACTGGCGAATACGCCTGGGTGCTGGTGATCGGCCTGAGCGGCTATCTCATCTGGACCCTGCGCCAGCTGCTGCGTCTGCAGCGCTGGCTGCACCGTGCCGACCCCGACGAGCCACCGCCCGATTCGGCCGGAATCTGGGGCGATGTGTTCGACAATCTCTACCAGATGCAGCGCCGCGACCTGCGCCTGCGCGCGGAGTTGCAGGGCATCATCGACCGCGCCCAGGGTTCGACCGCTGCCCTCAAGGACGCGGTAATCATGCTCGACAGCGAAGGCAATCTGGAGTGGTGGAACCCCGCCGCCAATCGGTTGCTGGGGCTGAAAAAGCCGCAGGATGCAGGCCACCCCATCGGCAATCTGGTGCGTCATCCGGCATTCAAGGAGTACTTCGACAGTGGCAGCTACGATCAGCCGCTGGAGCTGGCCTCGCCAGTGGACGATCGTCTTCGCCTGCAGTTCAACATCACCCGCTATGGCAATCGCGAACACCTGCTGCTGGTGCGCGATGTCACTCGCCTGCATCAGCTCGAACAAATGCGCAAAGACTTCGTCGCCAATGTCTCCCATGAGCTGCGTACGCCACTGACGGTGATCGCTGGCTACCTGGAGACCATGCTGGAGAACGCCGAAGGAGTGAATCCGCGCTGGCTTCGTGCCCTGCAACAGATGAATCAGCAAGCCGGCCGCATGCAGCACCTGCTCAACGACCTGCTGTTGCTGGCACGCCTGGAAACCAGCAGTCGGCCAACCGACAACCAGCCGGTGGCGGTGGGCTTGCTGTTGCAGTCGATCATCAGCGATGCCCGAGCCCTTTCCGGCAGCCGCGGCCACCTGATCAGTCTCGATGCAGACCCGGCGCTACAGCTCAAGGGCAGCGAGACGGAGCTGCGCAGCGCCTTCTCCAACCTGGTTTTCAACGCGGTTAAGTACACACCTGATGGCGGCAATGTGCACGTGCGCTGGTGGGGCGACGAGGTTGGCGCCCACCTGAGTGTCGAGGACAGCGGCATCGGTATCGAACAGAAACATCTGCCACGCCTGACCGAGCGCTTCTACCGGGTTGACTCCAGTCGCGCCAGCAGCACCGGCGGCACGGGATTGGGCCTGGCCATCGTCAAACACGTTCTGCTTCGCCACCAGGGCCGCCTGGATATCAGCAGCACCCCCGGACAGGGCAGTCGTTTCGCCTGTCATTTCCAGAATGGGCAGTTGGCGGGCCGCTGATTGGCACCATCACGATCAGCTGCGAAATTCCCGGCTGATCGCTTGAAAAGCCGGCTCACCGCCGCCATTCTGTCGCGATCATTGGCTACCCGACCCCTTCATGGACCCTTCCCCCAGTTACGCTGCCTCTTCCTACTTTGCCGATTTCGGCCTGATTCTCTTTGCCCTGTTCCTCGTGCTGCTCAACGGCTTCTTCGTCGCCGCCGAGTTCGCTATGGTCAAACTGCGCGCCACCAAGGTGGAAGCGATTGCCAGTCGGCATGGCTGGCGTGGGCATATCCTGCGTACCGTGCACCATCAGCTCGATGCTTACCTGTCCGCCTGCCAGCTCGGCATTACTCTGGCTTCGCTAGGCCTCGGCTGGGTCGGTGAGCCGGCGTTCGCGCACCTGCTCGAACCGCTGCTGGCCGGTATCGGCATCCAGTCACCGGCTCTGGTACATGGCGTCGCCTTCTTCACCGCGTTCTTCATCATTTCCTATCTGCACATCGTGATCGGCGAGCTGGCACCCAAATCCTGGGCGATCCGCAAACCGGAGCTGCTGTCGCTTTGGACGGCGGTGCCGCTGTACCTGTTCTACTGGCTGATGTACCCGGCCATCTACCTGCTCAACGCCAGCGCCAACGCCATCCTGCGCATCGCCGGCCAGGGCGAGCCGGGCGCGCATCACGACCATCACTACAGCCGCGAAGAGCTCAAACTGATCCTGCACTCCAACCGCGCCCGCGACCCCGGCAATCAGCAGATCCAGGTGTTGGCTTCGGCAGTGGAAATGAGCGAACTGGAAGTGGTCGACTGGGCCAATTCCCGCGAGGACCTGCTACAGCTGGACCACGATGCCTCACTGAGCGATGTGCTAGGCGTGATCCGTCGTCACAAATACAGCCGCTATCCGGTGTACGACAGCAGCAAAGGCGAGTACGTAGGCCTGCTGCATATCAAGGACCTGCTGCTGGCGCTGGCCGCCGACGACCATCTGACCGAGCATTTCTGCCTAAACGAGCTGCTGCGGCCGCTGGAGCGGGTGTCCAAGCACATGCCGCTGGCAACCCTGCTCGAGCAGTTTCGCCAGGGTGGCGCGCATTTCGTACTGGTAGAGGAAGGTGATCACAAGGTCATCGGCTTTCTGACCATGGAAGACGTGCTCGAAGTTCTGGTTGGCGACATCCAGGACGAGCACCGCAAGACCGAACGCGGCGTGCTCGCCTACCAGCCCGGCAAACTGCTGGTACGTGGCGACACCCCATTGTTCAAGCTCGAACGTCTTCTGGAGATCGATCTGGACCATGTCGAGGCAGAAACCCTTGCCGGGCTGGTCTACGAAACGCTCAAGCGCGTCCCCGATGAAGACGAAGTGCTCCAGGTCGATGGCCTGCAGATCGTGATCAAGAAAATGCGCGGACCGAAGATCGTATTGGCGAAGGTACTCCGCTTTCAGGATTAAGTGACTGGCGAGTCACATGACTAAATCCCCACTTACATTCTTGTTTACGTACCCGCTGCTAGTGATTGATCTGCAAGGATTATGACCGTCCATCGCATAGTGCAGAATTTTTTACAGGTAGTACCGGTCCACGGGATTAGGCGGACGCTTAATCCCGCTACCCGATTCTCATCGAAACGATGGAGCTACCTAAATGCGCATCAATGGTTTGACTACTACTACCGCTGCCTTGGCCCTTTGCCTGGCTGGCACTTCCCAAGCGTTCGCTCAGTCCGCAACCGGCCCGATTTCAACCATCGGCGTCATCGGCTCGCACAATCAGTACAAGCTGACCGTGAACGACGAGAGCGACAAGGAGCGTCTGAATCAGGGCGGTCTGTACTACACCTTCGGCAACAAGCTGACCGGCCAGGAAGGGTTCATCTACCAGCTGGGCATCGAAGGTCAGTACCGTGACAAGGACGACGTCGAGTATCTCTCAGCTCGCGCCGACCTGGATCTCGGCCTGCGTGCGGCGCTGAGCACTAACAACTATGTCGACCTGATCGTTGGTGGCGGTTACGACTGGGGCCGCATCGAGCAAGATGACGTCGATTTCGGCCTGTTCGGCGACGAAGACGTCAAGCTGACCACGCGCTCGCCCTTCGCCAAAGCCGGTGTTGGCTATAACTACCTGACGCCGGACTACACCGTGCGCCTGGAAGTGGGCGCTCGCTATTCCATCGAAGCCGACAGCAAACTGAAAGTCGGCGGGGAAAGCGACACTGTTGACCTCAAGGACAAGGTCAACCCCTACGGCGAGCTGAGCGTGCTTTGGAACAAGGGCATCAACAACATGCCGATCAGCACCAGTCTGTACTACACCCAGACCCGCTACGAGCTCGACAGCAGCAGCGAGTTCGCTGAGAACAGCAAGCTCAAGCAGGAGCAAGTTGGCCTGAAGGTTGGCCTGGCGTTCTAAGCCACTAACCTTCGCCAGCCTGCCGGACGAATAGGCCAGGATGTAGCCCGCGAGCGGGCTACTCTCCACCCACGGCGAAGTTCGGCAGGCTGTTGACCGGCTGCGAAAAGTCGAAGGGAATCGACTCGATGGCCAGGCCGACGTTGCGCTGCACCACGAAGTGCAGGTGCGGCCCGGTGCTGTTGCCGGTATTGCCGGAACGCGCGATACGCGTACCACTCTCGACCCGCTGTCCCTCGCGCACCGCTACCGAGCCTTTCATCAGGTGCAGGTAGACGCCCATGGTGCCGTCGTCATGCATGATGCGCACGAAGTTTCCGGCCGGATTGTTGCCGCGCCCGCTCTGCTCGTTTTCGATCTTCACCACCATGCCACCGCGCGCCGCGACGATGGGCGTGCCCTCGGGCATGGCGATGTCTACCGCGTAACGCCCCTTGGGCGTGAAGTGGCTGTACTGGCCGTTCGCGCCCTGGGTCAGGCGAAACGGACCACCGCGCCAAGGCAGCGGATATTTGTAGGGCTTGGGTAACAGACGCGGATCGCCAAGCGCGTGTCGCAGCTTGGGCGTGTACCTGATGGGCTTGGATGCATCGCGCGGTGCCAGCGTCGCCAGGCGGATCTGACTGCGTGGCGGCAGTACCCAGCGGATGGGCTTGGCGGGTGCGCCGACAACGTTATCGACGTTTTCCAGCTTCAACTCAATATCAACCGGCGCGAACAGATCATTGCGCACCAGCAGCGTTTCACCGGCCGCGTGTTTGCGGGTCTCCAGTCGAACCTGAGTGTCGAGCTTTTCCACCATCCGGTCACGGAAGACGAATACCTGCGCGCCAGCCGCAGCCTGGTCACTGTAGGTAACGACCCCATTGGCGTCGGTGTATTTGTAGATGGTCAGGGCCAGCACTGGCGAGGCCAGCACGGACAACCCGAGCAACAGAAGGATGCGCCCCAGCATAACGGCAGATTTCTAGTGATTATGGTGTTGGAGCGCAAAGACTAGCAGTGGCGACTGGCCTGCGCGAGCTACCGACCGTCGGGGTGTGATGCCGGTCAGTTTGTGAGCACCGCCAGGCGCCGAACGGTCGCCTGGCCCAGTCGAATCAAGCGCCTGGAACGAAATGCCGCTGCGCCGTGCCGCGGGCGATCAGGCGCGACAGGTAGTCCATTTTCTGCGGGTCGCGATCGACGAAGCGAAACGACAACTGCAGCCACTCGCTGTCAGGCTTGGGCTCGAAGGCGGCAACCGCGTGCAGATAACCATTGAGACGAGCAACTTCACCGCCATCACCCTGTTCGAGATCGAGCACGGCGCTTTCCAGCACCTGCGGCAACTGCTCGCCGCGTTTGACCACCAGCAGCGCCTCCTTGAGGCTCAGCGCCTTGATCACGCAGGCGATACTGCCGCTGGCCAGGCGCAGCTGGCCCTGACCACGACCAGACGCAGCACCCGGTGGGCTGCTGGCAGGTGGCGATTTCTGGAGTAACGGTGATGCCTTGGCCTCTGCAGCCGCAGCAGATGCGGCGGGACGCACCACCTCCGCCTTACCGCCGGTCAGCGCAGCGAGCGAATCATTGGCCATACCGGTCGCCATGTTTCTAGTTGGGGCACTGGCGGCCAGCGCATCCAGCTTGCCGGCACGCCCGAGCGCCTTGCGAACCTTGCTGGTTAGCTGCTCGTTGGAAAACGGCTTGCCGACGAAATCCGACACTCCGGCCTGAATGGCCTGTACTACGTTTTCCTTGTCGCCCCGGCTGGTGACCATGATGAACGGGGTGGTCTTCAGAGAATCCTGGGCACGACACCAGGTCAGCAGCTCCAGCCCCGACATTTCCGGCATCTCCCAATCGCAGAGAATCAGGTCGAAGCGCTCGCGACCAAGCATCTGCTGGGCCTTGCGCCCATTCACTGCATCCTCGATGTGAATGCCGGGAAAGTGACTACGGAGCGCCTTCTTCACCAGATCACGGATAAAGGGCGCGTCATCCACTACCAGCACACTGACCTTGCTCATCCTTAACTCCTGCTCGAATGCCGGCAAGCATAGCTGCAGGATCGAATCGACAAAAGCGCGAGTCACCATTGCCGACAAAGTTGTTGCGCGCGATCAACGTCGCGCTTGTACATGGGATACGCCGAAGACTACCTCCCGGCGGGACAGCAACACGCTGGCGCGGCATACTCGCAACTTTGCCAGCTTCGCGAGGCCGCCCATGTTTCAGCAAAATCGGGTTCAGCACATTCTTGTCGCCCACGATCTCAGCCCGGACGCCGATCTGGCCTTGTGTCGTGCGGCCCAGCTGGCACGCCAGACCGGCGCTCGCTTAAGCCTGCTGTGCGTGATTGGCGAGGGCGCTGGCGAAGCCGACGAGCAGGACGCACGTACCCTGCTGCACGAACGTCTGCAACGCAACGGATTCGCTCACATCGAGCCCTGGGTTCGCCGTGGCCAGCCGGTGGAAGAGATCCTCACACAGGCCCAGGGTCTGGAGGCCGACCTACTGGTATTGGGGCAACACCACAGAGGTTCGACCCAGGGCTTCGCCGGCACCACGCTGGAGCGCATCATGCTCGAAAGCGCGGCACCGCTACTGCTGGCGACTGCGCCGGCGGACACGCCGTACCTGCGGGCCATGGCTGCACTGGATTTCTCCCGCTGCGCCACACGCGCCCTGCAGTGCGCCTGGGAGCTGTTGGGCGACGGCGCCGAGCTACGTGCGCTGCATGTGCACGAGATGGCTGAAGTACATGGTCCCGATCACGAAGGCCTGGCGTTGCAACAGGAGCTGTTCGATCAGCTGGTCGAAGACATTCAGAGTCAACTTCCCGGAACGGGCGCACGGCTTAGCCATAGCCTGCTTCAGGGTGAGCGCAGTAACTGCCTGGAAACGGCCATCGACGATCTGCGACCACAGCTGCTGGCACTGGGCAGCCACAGCCGAGGCGAGCTGAGCAGTGCCCTGCTCGGCAGCCTGGCGCGGCAGTTTCTCGACCATCCGCCCTGCGACATCCTGATCGCACGCTAAGCCTGTTCCCGCGCCTGCCCGTATTGCGCAGGCCGGCGTGCAACAAGCTACGCGCTACCCCCAAGTTGCGTCCCTGCAAACCCCTGCTACGTTTAGAGCCAGAACAACAATAAGAAGAAGACGCCCATGTGCCTCGCTTCGACTCGTTTCTGGTTTCGCGTTCCAGCCCCCATCTCTGCGACTTTCCACGACGTCGTGGTGCCCCGCGCACGCTTGCGTTCGCCGCGCGTACGTCAATGCCAGGCCGCTGCATTCAACCAGCCGGCGATCCACGACATTGCGCACCTGACCGTCTGCCCAGCTTTCCCCTAACCCGCCCATACGGACCGCTTCGCATGGGGCGAGCCCGTATGCCGAGCAAACCGTGCAAGGAGATACGCATGAAGCTTTCAGCAATCGCAGCGGCAACCCTGACGGCAGTGGTCGCCGTACCCGCCTCGGCCGAGATTTCCGACGGCAAGGTGAAGATCGGCATTCTCAACGACCAGTCCGGCGTGTATGCCGATTTCGGCGGCAAGTGGTCGTTCGAGGCGGCGAAGATGGCCGCCGAGGATTTCGGCGGCAAGGTGCTCGACGCCCCCATCGAGATCGTCACTGCCGATCACCAGAACAAGCCGGACATCGCCTCCAACATCTCGCGGCAGTGGTACGACCGCGAGCAGGTCGACTCGATCATGGAGCTGACCACCTCCTCGGTCGCGCTGGCGGTACAGGGCATTTCCAAGAACAAGAAGAAGATCAATCTGGTGACCGGCGCCGCCACCACGGAGCTGACCGGCAAGCAGTGCTCGCCCTACGGCTTCCACTGGGCCTACGACACGCACGCGCTGGCGGTCGGCACCGGCGGTGCACTGGTTTCCCAGGGCGGCGACAGCTGGTATTTCCTCACCGCCGACTACGCCTTCGGCTACTCGCTGGAAGAGCAGACCGGCAAGTTCGTCAAATCCAAGGGCGGCGAAATCAAGGGCGCGGTACGCCATCCGCTGGCGAGCACCGATTACTCGTCGTTCCTGCTGCAGGCGCAATCCTCCGGCGCCAAGGTCATCGGCCTGGCCAACGCTGGCCTGGACACCGCCAACAGCATCAAGCAGGCCGCCGAGTTCGGCATCGTCGCCGGCGGCCAGCGCCTCGCCGCGCTGCTCTTCACCCTCGCCGAAGTGCACGGCCTGGGCCTCGACGCCGCCCAGGGCCTGACCCTGACCGAAAGTTTCTACTGGGACCGCGACGACAAATCCCGCGAGTTCGGCGAACGCTTCTTCAAGCGCACCGGCCGTATGCCGAACATGGTCCACGCCGGCACCTACTCCGGCGTCATGCAGTACCTCAAGGCGATCGAGAAGGCCGGTACCGACGCCACCGAGCCGGTCGCCAAGGCCATGCACGAGATGCCGGTGGACGATGTCTTCGCGCGCAACGCCAAGGTCGGCGCCAACGGCCGGCTGATCAGCGACGTCTACCTGATGGAGGTGAAGAAGCCCGAAGAGAGCAAGCGCGAGTGGGACTACTACAAGGTGCTGGCGACCGTGCCGGGCAACGAGGCCTACATCGATCCGGCCGAGAGTGGCTGTGACCTGGTCGGGCAGTGAGCATGGCCGCTGTTCATCCCAACCCGGCCGGCGACGCCGAGCGGGACGCACCCGTGATGCTCTCTGCCCGAGGTCTGCGCAAGGAGTTCGGTGGATTCGTCGCGGTCAACAATGTCGATCTGGACGTGCGCCATGCACGGGTGCACGCCCTGATTGGCCCCAACGGCGCGGGCAAGACCACGGTGTTCAACCTGCTGACCAAGTTCCTGCAGCCCACCGCCGGAACCATTCGCCTGCTCGACCATGACATCACCCGTACCGACCCGGCCAAGGTGGCGCGCATGGGCCTGGTGCGCTCGTTCCAGATTTCCGCGGTATTCCCGCACCTCTCCGTCCTGGACAACGTGCGCGTTGCTCTGCAGCGCCCGGGCGGGCTGGCCACCCAATTCTGGCTGCCGATGCGCTCGCTCAACCGGCTCAACGAGCGCGCTATGCAGCTGATCGAATCGGTTGGCCTGGCCGACAAGCGCAACGAGTTGGCCGCCGATCTCTCCTACGGACGCAAGCGCGTGCTGGAGATCGCCACCACCCTCGCGCTGGAGCCCAAGGTGCTGCTGCTGGACGAACCTATGGCCGGCATGGGCCACGAAGACGTGCACGTGGTGGCAGAGATCATCCGCGGGGTCGCCACCCAGCGCGCGGTGCTGATGGTCGAGCACAACCTCAAGGTGGTGGCCGACCTCTGCCATCAGGTGACGGTGTTGCAGCGCGGCGAAATTCTTACCTCCGGCGACTACCGCACCGTCAGCCAGGACGAGCGCGTGCGCGTGGCCTACATGGGGACCGACGATGACTGAACCCCTGCTCAGCGTGCGCGACCTCAACGCCTGGTATGGCGAAAGCCATGCCCTGCATGGCATCGACCTCGACGTGCACCAGGGCGAGACGGTGACCCTGCTCGGCCGTAACGGCGTAGGCAAGACCACCGCGCTGCGCTCGATCGTCGGGATCATCCGCAAGCGCAGCGGGACGATCCGCTTCGACGGCAAGGACATGCTGCGAGTACCGCTGCACCGCACCGCCCGCCACGGCATCGGCTACGTGCCGGAGGAGCGCGGCATTTTCTCCACGCTTACCGTCGAGGAGAACCTCACCCTGCCGCCGGTGATCGCCAAGGGCGGCATGACCCTGACTGAGATCTACCAGCTGTTCCCCAACCTCGAGGAACGCCGCAAGAGCCCGGGCACCAAGCTTTCTGGTGGCGAGCAGCAGATGCTGGCCATGGCGCGCATCCTGCGCACGGGCGCCAAGCTGCTGCTGCTCGACGAACCCACCGAAGGCCTGGCTCCGGTGATCATCCAGCGCATCGGCGAGGTGCTACAGACGCTCAAGCAGCGCGGCATGACCATCCTGCTGGTGGAGCAGAACTTCCGCTTCGCCAGCAAGGTGGCCGACCGCTTCTATGTGGTCGATCATGGCAAGGTCATCGATTCGTTCGACGTCGCCGATCTGCCCGGCCGCATGACCATGCTCAACGAAGCCCTGGGGGTCTGATGACGACGATTTTCGATGTGCCGATCCAGGCCTTCCTCGGCCAGCTCTTGATCGGCCTGATCAACGGCTCGTTCTACGCCATGCTCAGCCTGGGCCTGGCGATCATCTTCGGCATGCTGAAGATCATCAACTTCGCCCACGGCGCGCAATACATGATCGGCGCCTTCGCCGGCTATCTGCTGCTGGCGACCCTCGGCATCGGCTACTGGCCGGCGCTGATCCTCGCGCCGATCATCGTCGGCTTATGCAGCGCGGTGATCGAGCGCCTCGCGCTATCGCGGCTGTACAACCTCGACCACCTCTACAGCCTGCTTTTCACCTTCGGCCTGGCGCTCGCCCTGGAAGGCGCGTTCCGCTACTTCTACGGCTCCTCCGGGCAGCCCTACGCCGTGCCGAAAGAACTGGCCGGTGGCTACAACCTGGGCTTCATGTTCCTGCCCAAGTACCGCGCCTGGGTGGTGCTGGCGTCGCTGGTGATCTGCATCGCCAGCTGGCTGCTGATCGAGAAGACCAAGCTCGGCGCCTACCTGCGGGCCGCCACCGAGAACCCGACGCTGGTGCGCACCTTCGGCATCAACGTGCCGCTGCTGCTGACCTTCACCTACGGCATGGGCGCGGCACTGGCCGGGCTGGCCGGCATGCTCGCCGCGCCGATCTACCAGGTCAGTCCGCTGATGGGCTCGAACCTGATCATCGTGGTGTTCGCCGTTGTCGTGGTCGGCGGCATGGGCTCGATTCTCGGCGCGATCATTACCGGCTACATGCTCGGCATCCTCGAGGGCCTGACCAAGGTGTTCTATCCGGAGGCTTCCAACATCGTGATCTTCGTGATCATGGCGATCGTACTGCTGGTGCGCCCGGCCGGCCTGATGGGGAGGGACGCATGATGAACAGCCAGGTGAACGTCACGCCGACCACCAAACGCCCGCTGCTGCGCCTGGAGACCGTGCTGATCCTGATCGGCGTGGTCGCGCTGGCACTGGCACCGTTCTACTTCTACCCGATCTTCCTGATGAAGGTGCTGTGCTTCGCCCTCTTCGCCTGCGCCTTCAACCTGCTGCTCGGCTATACCGGCATCCTCTCCTTCGGCCACGCGGCGTTCTTCGGCGGCGCGGCGTATTTCACCGCCCACGCGGTGAAGGAATGGGGGCTGCCTCCGGAGTTGGGCATTCTCGTCGGCGTCGCCGGCGCGGCGTTTCTCGGGCTGATCATCGGCTTCCTGGCGATCCGCCGGCAGGGCATCTACTCGACGATGATCACCCTGGCGCTGTCGCAGATGTTCTTTTTCTTCTGCCTGCAAGCTCCGTTCACCCATGGTGAAGACGGCATTCAGAACGTTCCACGTGGGCACCTGCTCGGCTTTATAGATCTGCAGGAGCCGCTGTACATGTACTTCTTCGTGCTGTCGGTGTTCCTCGCCGGGATGCTGCTGATCTGGCGCGTGATCAACTCGCCGTACGGCATGATCCTGCGCTCGATCCGCGAGAACGAGAACCGTGCCATTTCCCTGGGCTATTCGGTATCGCGCTACAAGCTCGGCGCCTTCGTCATGTCCGCCGCCTTGGCCGGACTGGCCGGCGGCCTGAAGGCGCTGGTGTTCCAGTTCGCCACGCTGACCGACGTCAGCTGGCAGATGTCCGGCGAGGTGGTGCTGATGACCCTGCTCGGCGGCATTGGAACGCTGGTCGGCCCGGTTTTTGGCGCGGCACTTGTGACCACGCTGGGCAACTACTTCGCCACTTCCGAGCTGCCGGTCACGCTGGTCACCGGCATCATCTTCATGGTCTGCGTACTGGTATTCCGCCGCGGGATGATCGGCGAGTTCTATGCCTCCCGGCTGGGCAAGAAGCTGCAGCGGCGCCCCGAGGACTGACGTTCTCAGCCGGCGGACTCGAGCAGCTCGTGCAGTTCGACGAACTGCTGGCTCAGCTTGTGCCGCGGGTCCAGGTACACCAGCGGCATGCAGGCCTGGTGCGACTCGCGCATTTTCACCGAACTCATCAGGTAGACCGGCAGCACCGGAAGCCCCTCGCTCAGCAGTTCATCGATCATCTGCTGCGGCAGCGCGGCACGCGGCTGGAACTGATTGACCACAATGCCCTCGACCTCGAGCGTCTCGTTGTGGTCTTCCTTCATCTCCTCGATCTCGTCGAGCAGGCTATACAGCGCCTGGCGGGAAAAGCTGTCGCAGTCGAAGGGAATCAGGCAGCGATCAGCTGCGATAAGCGCAGAGACCGTATAAAAATTCAGCGCCGGCGGGGTGTCGAGGTAAATCCGGTCATAGTCCTCGGCAAGACCGTCGAGCAATTTTCGCAGCTTGTTGATCTTGTGTTTGGCCTCCAGCTTGGGCTGCAGGTCGGCGAGCTCGGCCGTCGCGCTGATCAAGTGCAGATTGTCGAAGGCCGTTTCGAGGATCGGCGGGCGCGCCTTCTTGCCAGCGGTACCGCCGGCGAGGATCTGCTTGAAGAAATCGGCGATGCCGGTGGGAATGTCATCGCCGGTCAGCCCGGTCAGGTAATGCGTGGAGTTTGCCTGGGCGTCCAGATCCACCAGCAGCGTGCGGTAGCCTTGCGATGCACTGACCGCTGCCAGGTTGCAGGCGATGCTCGACTTGCCGACACCGCCCTTCTGATTGAACACGACCCTGCGCATGACTTGCCTCCCAAAATGTACCTGAGCGGTCGAGTCTATACGGCAAATGTGTCGCTCAGGTTATCCGCAACGGCAAACCCGACCAAAGTCAGACGGCAACGGGTGCCTTGATGTGCGGATGCGCTTCGTAGCCAACCAGTTCGAAGTCCTCGAAGCGGAAGGCGAACAGGTCCTTCACGTCCGGATTGAGCTTCATGGTCGGCAGCGGCAACGGCTCGCGGGTCAGCTGCAGGTCGGCCTGCTCCAGGTGATTGGCGTACAGGTGACAGTCGCCGCCGCTCCAGATGAACTCTCCCGGTTGCAGGTCGCAGACCTGCGCCACCATCAGCGTCAGCAGCGCATAGCTTGCGATGTTGAACGGCACGCCGAGGAAAATATCCGCCGAGCGCTGGTACAGCTGGCAGCTGAGCTTGCCGTCGGCGACGTAGAACTGGAACAGCGCGTGGCACGGCGGCAACGCCATCTGCTCGACCAGCGCCGGGTTCCAGGCCGAAACGATCAGGCGGCGCGAATCCGGATTCTTCCTGATCATCGCCAGCAGATTGGCGATCTGATCGATCGATTCACCGTTTGGCGCCGGCCACGAGCGCCACTGGTAGCCGTACACTGGCCCCAGCTCACCATTCTCGTCGGCCCACTCATCCCAGATGCGCACGCCATTCTCTTTCAGGTACTTGATGTTGGTGTCGCCCTGAAGGAACCACAGCAGCTCGTGGATGATGGACTTGAGGTGGCACTTCTTGGTGGTGACCAGCGGAAAGCCTTCGGCCAGATCGAAACGCATCTGATGGCCGAACACGCTGTAGGTGCCAGTGCCGGTACGGTCGCTCTTGAAGGTGCCATGGTCGCGCACGTGGCGCATCAGGTCGAGGTACTGTTTCATCGATTGACTCGAAGCAGGCGCCGAAGCGCGGTGAAAAGGCTGCGCGAATAGTAAAAGGCATGCGCCCCGCTTGTCGCCCTCGTGGCGACAGGCAGGGCAACGAAATCAGGCCGGAGCCCGACCCGCGTCGCGGCGATAGCCCCAGGCGATCATTGCCAAGCCGAGCAACACCATCGGCACACAGAGCACCTGTCCCATGGTCAGCCAACCAAAGGCCAGATAACCCAGCTGCGCATCTGGCACGCGGACGAACTCGACGATGAAGCGGAAGATGCCGTAGCACACCGCGAACAGCCCGGAAACCGCCATGGTCGGCCGCGGCTTGCGCGAATAGAGCCAGAGAATGACGAACAGCGCGACGCCTTCCAGGGCGAACTGATAGAGCTGCGACGGGTGCCGCGCCAGCTGCTGCGGATCGGTCGGGAAGACCATCGCCCAAGGCACATCGGTGGCCTTGCCCCAAAGCTCGGCATTGATGAAGTTGCCGATACGTCCGGCGCCCAGACCGATCGGCACAAACGGCGCGATGAAATCCATCAGCTCGAAGAAGCTCTTGCCGTTGCGCCGAGCGAAGATCCAGCTGCACAGTAGTACGCCGATCAGCCCGCCGTGGAAGGACATGCCGCCCTTCCACACCTGCAAAATCAGGCTTGGGTCATTGATGTAGGCAGCCAGATCGTAGAACAGCACATAGCCCAAACGCCCACCGACGATCACGCCCATGGCGACCCAGAACACCAGATCGGACAGTTTGTCCTTGGGCCATTCGGGCGCGAAGCGTTGCACCCGCAGCGAGGCCAGCCACCAGGCACCGCCGATGCCGATCAGGTACATCAGGCCGTACCAGTGAATCTGCAATGGTCCGATGGCGATGGCCACCGGATCGATCTGCGGATAGGGCAGCATCCGTTACTCCTCAAACCAGAAAATTGATGCCGACGCTCAGCAGCAGCAAAGCGAACAGCCGTTTCAGAACCTTCGCCGACAGGCGATGCGCCAGCTTCGCACCGAGCCTGGCGGAGAACATGCTTGTCGCCGCGATGCCAAGCATGGCTGGCAGATAGACGAAGCCCAGACTCCAGTCCGGCAGTTGCGCCTCGTGCCAACCAACCACCATAAAACTCAACGCCCCGGCGATGGCGATCGGCAGGCCGCACGCGGCGGAGGTCGCAACTGCCTGCTGCATCGGCACGCTGCGCCAGGTCAGATACGGTACCGACAGCGAGCCTCCGCCAATGCCGAAAATGGCCGACGCCCAGCCAATGAGCACGCCAACAAACGACAGCTCCGGCCGTCCGGGTGCTCGACCAGTGGCCTTGGGTCGCAGGTCAAAGCCCATCTGCACGGCCATCGCCAAGGCGAACACACCAATGATCTTCTGCAGCATGGGCCCCTGGATCGCCGCCGCGGTCAGGCTACCGAGCGCCGCGCCGAGGAGGATACCGAAGGTCATCCACAGCACCATCGGCCAGCGCACCGCACCCTTGCGATGGTGCGTAAGAATCGAATTGACCGAGGTGAAGACGATGGTGGCCAGCGAAGTCCCGACCGCCAGGTGGGTGAGGATCTCCTGGGAGAATCCCTGAGCGCTGAAACTGAACACCAGCACCGGCACGATTATCAGCCCGCCGCCCACGCCGAACAGGCCGGCCAGCACCCCGGCGAATCCGCCCAGCAGCAGATACAGCAGAAACTCCATGCGCCCCATCCCGGCGAAACAAAGCGGCATGTTAGCGGAAAATGCGCGCAGGACGCTCGCGCGGGATGATCACTGCGCGTTATATGCGCCCCGTCCAACGGTGGCTCACGGCTCTCGCACGACTGTACCCTTGCGGGTCCGGACCGTTCATTAGGTGTCACATGTGTCTGATCGTTTTCGCCTGGCGCCCTAGCCACTCGCAACCACTGGTAGTGGCCGCCAACCGCGATGAATTCCACGCCCGTCCCAGCCTGCCATTGGGCTGCTGGGAAGATGCGCCCTGGATCGTTGGCGGGCGCGACCTGCAGGCCGGCGGTACATGGATGGGCATCACTACCAGCGGACGCTTCGCTGCCCTGACCAATATCCGCGCCCCCGGCCAGCCGACCGGCCTACGTTCGCGCGGCGAGCTGCCGGAGCACTTCCTGCGCGCAGATCTGCAACCGGCGGACTACCTCGCCCAGCTGGCCGAGCGCCGGGGTGACTATGGCGGTTTCAACCTGCTGGTCGGCAACCACCAGGCCCTGTGGCATTTCAACTCCCAGAGCGGTCTGGCAACGGCACTGGAGGCTGGCGTCTACGGTTTGTCCAATGCCGGCCTGGACACGCCTTGGCCCAAGCTGAAGAAGGCCCGCGCAGCACTGGTCGGCGAGCTCGACAAGCCGAACCCCGAGCAGCTGCTGGCGCTACTCGCCGACCCTCAGCTGGCGGCTGAGCATGAGTTGCCGCACACCGGCGTTCCGCTGGAATGGGAACGCCGACTGTCGAGCATCTTCATCGTCAGCCCGGAGTACGGCACACGCGCCAGTACGGCGCTGATCCGCCATGCCGACGGTGCGCTGGATATTCTGGAGCGTAGCTTTGGCCCAGACGGGCCGTCAGGCGAAGTGCGCTACCGCCACCCACCGCGCGGCTGATGGACTCAAACGGCGGCGGACGGATTGATCAGCTTGTTCAAGCCCAGGTTGCGCAAGGTCAGTTGCACCGTGCTATGGATGACCTGAGGGCTGTCCAGCAGCATGACGCGCGCGAGCAGCTGCTGTGCGGTATCCATGCTGATCTGGCGTAGCAGCCATTTCACCTTGGGCAGGTTGGTGGCGTTCATCGACAGGCTGTCGAAGCCCATCGCCAGCAGCAGCATGGCCGCCGCCGGATCGCCCGCCATCTCGCCGCATATGCTCACCGGCTTGCCTTCGCTGTGCGCTTCCTTCACCACCCGTTGCAGCGCCTCGAGCACGGCAGGATGCAGGTAGTCGTAAAGGTCGGCCACGCGCGGGTTGTTACGGTCCACCGCCAGCAGGTATTGGGTCAGGTCGTTGGAGCCGACCGAGATAAAGTCCACCTGGCGCGCCAGTTCGCGGGTCAGGTAGACCGCCGCCGGCACTTCGATCATCACGCCGACGGGCGGCATGTGAACGTCCAGCCCCTCGTCGCGCACCTCGCACCAGGCACGATGAATCAGGTGCAGTGCCTCTTCCAGCTCACCAATGCCGGAAATCATCGGCAGCAGGATGCGCAGGTTGTTCAGGCCGGCGCTGGCCTTGAGCATGGCGCGGGTCTGCAGCAGAAAGATTTCGGGGTGGTCGAGGGTGACGCGAATACCGCGCCAGCCGAGAAACGGGTTCTCTTCCTTGATCGGGAAATATGGCAGGCACTTGTCGCCACCGATATCGAGACTGCGCATGGTCACCGGCAGCGGATGGAAAGCTTCCAGCTGCTCGCGGTAAATCGCCATCTGCTCCTTCTCGCTGGGGAAGCGCTCCTTGATCATGAACGGCACTTCGGTGCGATACAGGCCCACGCCCTCGGCGCCGCGCTCCTGCGCACGCACCACGTCGGCCAGCAGCCCGGTGTTCACCCACAACGGAATGCGATGGCCGTCGGTGGTCTCGCAGGGCAACTCGCGCAGCACGTCGAGCCCGGCGGAGAGCTGACGCTCCTGCTCGGCGAGCACCTCGTACTGCTCGCGCAGCACCTTGCCCGGGTTGGTAATGATCTCGCCGCGGTATCCATCGATGATCAGCTCGATGCCGTCGACCTTGGAATAAGGCAGGTCGACCGCCCCCATCACCGTGGGTATGCCCATGGCACGGGCAAGAATGGCAACGTGGGAGTTGCTCGAACCGAGCACCGAGACCATACCCACCAGCTTGCCCTCGGGCACCTCGCCAAGCATGGCTGGCGACAGCTCCTCGCTGACCAGAATGGTCTTGTCAGGGTAGGTCAGGGTCTGCTGACGGGCTTCCTGCAGATAGGCAAGCAGGCGCCTGCCGATATCCTTTACGTCCGATGCGCGCTCACGGAGGTAGGCGTCGTCCATCATCTCGAAGCGCCGCACGTGCTCGCTGACCACCTGGCGCAGGGCGCCCTGGGCCCACTGTCCAGTACGGATGACCTTGGTCACTTCGCCGCCCAGCGCGGAGTCGTCGAGCATCATCAGGTATACATCGAACAGCGCGCGCTCTTCCTTGCGCATCTGTGTCGCGAGCTTCTCCGATAGATTGCGCATGTCCGCGCGCACGGCTTCCAGCGCCGCTTCGAACAGCGTCAGCTCGGCGTCGATATTGTCGATGTTCTTGTCCGGCACCACATCCAGATCGGCCGGTGGCAGCACCACCACGGCGGTTCCGACGCCAGCGCCTGGCGCGCCCGGAATGCCGATGAAGCGGGTTTCCTGAATGCCCTTGCCCTGCCGACCCAGACCGCGGATCGAACCGGTCGCCTCGGCGTGGGCGATAACGCCGGCAAGCTGAGCGCTCATGGTGACCAGGAAGGCTTCTTCGCCCTCGTCGAACTGACGGCGCTCCTTCTGCTGGATGACCAGTACGCCCATCACCCGCCGATGGTGGATGATCGGCGCGCCGAGGAAGGAGGCATAGCGTTCCTCGCCGGTTTCGGCGAAGTAGCGATAGCGCGGGTGCTCGGAGGCGTGTTCGAGGTTGAGCGGTTCTTCGCGGGTGCCCACCAGGCCTACCAGACCTTCGTTGGGCGCCATGCTGACCTTGCCGATGGCGCGCTTGTTGAGGCCTTCGGTGGCCATCAGGACAAAGCGCTGGGTTTCCGGGTCGAGCAGATAGACCGAGCAGACCTGGCTACCCATGGCCTCCCTGACTCTCAGCACGATGATGCCCAACGCCGCCTTGAGGTCCTTGGCGGCATTCACTTCCTGGACAATCTTGCGCAGCGTGCCGAGCATGCTCAGAGGCTTTCTCCCCGGTCTCAGTCCCGCACCGGAAGGCGCGGGGCGAGTTCTTTAAGTGCGCGACGATAGACCTCGCGCTTGAAGGTGACCACCTGCCCCAGCGGATACCAGTAACTGACCCAGCGCCAGCCGTCGAACTCTGGCTTGCCGGTCAGATCCATTCGCACACGCTCTTCGGCGCTAGTGAGGCGCAGCAGAAACCACTTCTGTTTCTGTCCGATGCAAAGCGGCTGGCTGTGGGTACGCACCAGGCGCTGCGGCAGACGATAACGCAACCAGCCACGGGTGCAGGCGAGGATCTTCACATCCTGCTCTTCCAGGCCGATCTCTTCGTTGAGTTCGCGAAACAGTGCATCTTCCGGCGTCTCACGGGCATTAATCCCGCCTTGCGGAAATTGCCAGGCATCCTGATTGATCCGCCTAGCCCACAGCACCTGACCGACATCGTTGGTCAGGATGATGCCGACATTCGGGCGAAAACCATCGGAATCGATCACGGCATACAACCTCGCAGACGCATGTCGCGGCATTGTTCCACAAAACCGCAATAAGCCGAAAGCGCGGAAAGGCGCCATTCGGCAAGTGCCGGCAAGCTCGCTGACAGGCCGGCCGAGACTGCCCCCGAGCCGGTCTAGACGTTATGCTTGGCTCTACCCTGATCATCCCCGAGGTAAACCATCCGTGCGCCTGGCTCTTTTCGATCTCGACAACACTCTGCTGGCCGGTGACAGCGACCACGCCTGGGGTGAATACCTCTGCCAACGCGGCCTAGTCGATGCAGCCCACTACAAGGCCCGGAACGATGCCTTCTATCAGGATTACCTGGCCGGCGACCTAGACGTACACGCCTACCAGAACTTCTGCCAGGAACTGCTCGGCCGCAGCGAGATGGCGCAGCTGCAGCAATGGCACGACGAGTTCATGCAGGACTTCATCGAACCGATCGTGTTGAGCAAGGGCGAGGCGCTGCTGCGACAGCATCTGGATGCAGGCGACAAAGTGGTGATCATCACAGCCACCAACCGCTTCATCACCGGCCCGATTGCCGCGCGCCTGGGTGTCGACACTCTGCTGGCAACCGAATGCGAGATGCACGACGGCCGCTACACCGGGCGCCTGACCGATATCCCCTGCTTCCAGGAAGGCAAGGTCCAGCGTATCGAACGTTGGCTCGCGGAAACCGAGCAGACGCTGGAAGGCAGCTATTTCTACAGCGACTCACGCAACGACCTGCCGCTGCTGCAACGCGTAAGCCACCCCGTTGCGGTGGATCCGGACCCGATCCTGCGCGAGATCGCCACCGAGCGTGGCTGGCAGATCATCTCGCTGCGCTGATATCGGCGCAGCGTAGATGTGAGGGTTGCTAAGCCTCAGACAGGCTTGGCGCCCATCAGGGCAGTGATTGCGATCAGCACGATCAACACCAGCACGCCGTAGATACCGGCAGTTCGCGCCGCCATGGCGTTACCCGGCGTCTGCCAGGCTGTGAGACGCCCCGCCAGCAGCAGGACCAGCGGGATCAGCGCGAGGAACAGCAGAGAGCTGCCCAGCAGCCAGAACTGCCCCAGCGGCCAGCCGGCCAGGTGCACCAGCCACCAACCGGTCAACGGCAGCGACAGACCGATCACCGCGAGCAGTGGCAGCGATAAGCTGCGGGTGCGCTGCAGTTTGCGTTGCAGCACTGCCTGATCGCCACCGCGACCGGCCTTCCACAGCATGAACAGGTGCACGATCACGCCCAGCAGCAACAGCACCGCAGTCACGCCATGGACGATTCTGATCGTCAAATAATGTTCCATTCGCTTTCCTCTATATTGCTCGCTTAACCGAGAAACAACTTGTAGGCCGGGTTATCACTCTCATCCCAGTATCGGTAGCCGATCTTCTCCAGCGCTGCCGGAACCAGATGGCGCTCATCGGCGGGCACCTGCAGCCCCGCCACCACTCGGCCGTCAGCCGCGCCGTGGTTACGGTAGTGAAACATGGATATGTTCCAGCGCCCGCCCAACTTGTTGAGAAAGTTGAATAGCGCGCCGGGACGCTCGGGAAATTCGAAGCGCAGCACCATCTCGTTGCTGACCCCGACCGCATGGCCGCCGACCATGTGCCGCGTGTGCAGCTTGGCCAGTTCGTTTTCGGTCAGATCGAGCACGGGGAAGCCCTTGTCACGCAGCCCCTGCACCAGTGCCGCGCGTGGATCGTTTTCCGGATGGGTCTGCACGCCGACGAAGATGTGCGCTTCGCGGTCGGTGTGATAGCGATAGTTGAACTCGGTGATCTGGCGCTTGCCGATGGCTTCGCAGAAGGCCTTGAAGCTGCCTGGCTGCTCGGGAATGGTGACCGCGATGATCGCCTCGCGCTTCTCACCCAGCTCGGCACGCTCGGCGACATGGCGCAGGCGATCGAAATTGACGTTCGCGCCCGAGTCGATGCCTACCAGCACCTGCCCGCTTACACCGTCGCGCTCGACATACTTCTTGATCCCTGCCACGGCCAGCGCGCCGGCGGGCTCGGTGATCGAACGGGTGTCGTCGTAGATATCCTTGATCGCCGCGCATATCTCGTCGGTGCTGACGGTGATCACCTCGTCGACATGATCTTTGCAGAGCTCGAAAGTGTGCTGACCGATCTGCGCCACTGCTACGCCGTCAGCGAACAGGCCGACCTGTTCGAGCACCACGCGCTCGCCGGCGGCCATCGCCGCTTGCAGGCAATTGGAGTCGTCCGGCTCGACGCCGATCACCTTGGTCTGCGGATAGAGGTATTTCACGTAAGCCGCAATGCCAGCCACCAGACCGCCACCACCTACCGGTACGAAGATCGCGTCGATCGGTCCCTGGTGCTGACGGAGAATCTCCATCGCCACGGTGCCCTGACCGGCAATCACATCGGGATCGTCGTAGGGGTGGATATAGACGTAGCCCTTCTCTTCCACCAGCTTCAGCGAATAAGCCAGCGCCTCGGGGAATGCATCGCCATGCAATACTACCTTGCCGCCACGGGCACGCACGCCCTGCACTTTGAGCTCCGGCGTGGTACGCGGCATGACGATGGTCGCCTTGATCCCCAGCTGCTTGGCCGCCAGCGCAACGCCCTGGGCGTGATTACCGGCCGAAGCGGTTACCACGCCACGGGCCAGCTCTTCGACCGATAGCTGCGCCAGCTTGTTGTAGGCGCCGCGCACCTTGAAGGAGAACACCGGCTGCAGATCCTCGCGCTTGAGCAGAATCTGGTTGCCAATACGCTCAGAAAGCTGACGGGCGGGCTGCAGCGGAGTTTCGATGGCGACGTCGTAGACGCGGGAGGTGAGGATCTTCTTGACGTAATGTTCGAGCATTCTGGCTGTCTTGGCGGGCGTTGCGAGGGAGCGACGAGTCTACCCCTGCGACGCCCCCTGCGACCACCGGCAATCCGCCATGTATTCCCAAGCAGCTACGAACAAGACCCGCTGCGGGCGGAGGGCTATAATCGGCGTCTCGTCTTCTCGCCCGGATTTACCATGACTCAGGATCAGCTCAAGCAGGCCGTCGCCCAGGCCGCCGTCGACCATATCGTCCCGCAGCTCACCGATCGCAGCATCGTTGGCGTGGGCACCGGCTCAACCGCCAACTTCTTCATCGACCTGCTGGCCAAGCATAAAGGCTTCTTCGATGGCGCCGTCGCCAGCTCCGACGCCACTGCCGAGCGCCTCAAGCAACACGGGATTCCGGTCTACGACCTGAACTCGGTTCACGACCTGGAGTTCTACGTCGACGGCGCCGACGAAGCGAACAAGCATCTTGAGCTGATCAAGGGCGGTGGTGCGGCCCTGACTCGCGAGAAGATCGTTGCGGCGGTGGCCCAGACATTCATCTGCATCGCTGACGGCAGCAAGCTGGTCGAGCAACTGGGCGTCTACCCGCTACCGGTGGAAGTCATTCCGATGGCACGCAGCTATGTTGCGCGCGAACTGGTCAAGCTTGGCGGCGACCCGGTTTATCGCGACGGCGTGGTGACCGACAACGGCAACGTCATCCTCGACGTGCACAATCTGATGATCGGCTTCGCGCCGGAGCTGGAAGAAAAGATCAACAACATCGTCGGCGTGGTTGCCAACGGCTTGTTTGCCGCGCGCCCGGCCGATCTGCTCCTGCTCGGCACCGACAGCGGCGTGCAGACGCTGAAACGCTGAAACGCGAAGGCACCTTGCGCATGTGACAGCTACGCTTGGATGAGCCGTGTCGAGCCCGACGCGGCTCATCACAGGAGGTGTCGCCATGTCCGGGAAATTCCAGCTGAAGCGAGCCAGTAACGGGCAGTACCATTTCAACCTGCTGGCCAGCAACGGCCAGGTCGTGCTGTCCAGCGAGCAGTACAAGGCCCATGCTTCGGCGCTGAACGGCATCGATTCGGTACGCAAGAATGCAGTGCGTGAAGGCGCATTCGAGGTCAAGGAGTCGAGCAACGGCAAGCATTACTTCGTACTCAAGGCCACCAATGGCCAGGTCGTTGGCCAGAGCCAGATGTACGCCAGCCTGCACAGCGCCGAGCAGGGTTGCGACTCCGTTCGACGTCATGCACCCGCTGCCGCCCTGCAGGATGAAAGTGCTTCGTCAGTCGCCTGAGCGGCTTTCCGGGTCAGGTGTCCGAGGTGGCACGTCCGCTCACCTGACCTGCTTGCTGAACACGTAGAACAGGTTTGGCTCGCTGACCAGATACAGTGTGCCGTCCGGCCCCATCGCAATCCCCTCCGCCTGCGGTACGTTGCGCTCGAGCCCATGCTTGCCTGCGCTCAACGACAGACTGCTGAGCGGCTGCCCGTTGCTGTCCAGCTCTACCACCAGCCGCGATTCGTCGGACAGCGCCAGCAGATGCCCGCTGCGCTCATCGAACTGCAGGCTGGACAGGTCGCGCACGAACAGCCGCGCGTGGTGTTCATTGATATGCACCGATGGCGTCGGCTCGGTATAGGGAAAGCCGGAAATCTCATAAATCCGAACCGGGTCGCGCTCCTTGGCGACGAACAGGCGCTTGCCTGCCGTGTCGTACGCCAGGCCCTCGAAGCCCTTGTTGCCGTTCAGATCAATGCCCAGTGACAACTGCTGCGCCCGCGCGGCATCGATCACCGTGGTCTGCTCGTTGACCTCGACGCGCAGCAACCGCTGCAGGCGCTCGTCACTGATTACATAGACGCCTTCGGAAATGTACTCGATGGCCTCCGGGTCACCGAAGCCGACCAGGGGGATCGCCCGCAGCAACTCGCCTTCCAGGCTGAGCTCCAGCCAATGCGGTTTGCCATTGGTGACGGCAATCAGGCTGTTGCGGTCCGGATCGAAGGTCAGTGCCGAAAGATCGTCATCAATTCCACTGATCACCTTGCCCTGAATGGTCGCCTGGTAATCCGGTAGCCACAGCGAGACTTCCTGAGCCTGCTCGCCCTGATGCCACTGATTGAATTGGAACCAGCCACGCTCGAACAGGCGGTAATGAACGCCAGCGGCAACCGCCAGCAGCAACGTCACGCCCAGCAACGCAGCCAGGAGAATTTTCAACGCACGCATAAGGCCCACTTTCTTCTGCTTTGAGAGCGCAATTTTGCTTTGCCTGGCTTAAATCAGGCTTAACCGGCGCCCTCCAACCGCCAGGCCTTAACGCTTACGGCTGAACATGTAGAAGCGATTGGGCTCGCCGACTACATAGATATTGCCCTCGCCGTCCATCGCCACGCCCTCGGCCTGGTCGATGCCCTGTACGAGCCCATGCAGACCACCGAACAACGCGATGAAGCTACGCGGCTGTCCCTGCAGGTCGAGTTCAACCAGCAACCGCGACTCGTCGGAGAGCAGCAGGGTATGACCGCTCTGTGGGTCGATCGTCACCGAGGACAGATCACGCACTATCAGCGACTGGCTTGGCAGGGCCTGAAGCGCCCCGACCGCGCCGTCTTCACCCGGGAATGGCAGTTCGAAAAGGCCCTGCGGATCGCGCTCCTTGGCCAGCAGAAGGCGCTGGGTATGCGGATTCCAGGCCAGGCCTTCGAACCCCTTGTTGCCCGCATCGGCAAAGCCCAAGTCATAACTGGTCAGGTCATCGAGATCGAGACTTTCCACCCCAGGATCAAGGTGGAACACCGCAACCAACCGGCGACGCTCATCGACAATGGCCAGGCGGCCATCATCCAGGGCCTCCACCGCTTCCGGATCGGAAAAGCCGATCAGTTCGACACGCCGTAGTACCACCCCGGCAGGGGTGAACTCGATCAGCTGTGGATGCTTGCCGGTGACGGTGAACAGCGTACCGGTCAGCGGGTTCCAGGTCAGGCCGGAGGTTTCATCCCTCTCCAGTCCTGCCAGCGTCGTTTCCAGCACCAACTCGTAATCCGGTAGCCAGATACCAGCCGCACGCTGCTCGGCGCTGACCGAACGTTCCTCCCAGTACAGACGGAGCTGGTCATCCCAGTGCAACAGGCGGCCAGCAACCAGCAGAGCTATAAAAAGCAGCAACAGAGTGACGGCGACGACCAGGCGCCAGCGGGAATAACGGACAGGCATGAGAAACGTTCCAGCGGATGGTGCCGGACTGCAGCGTTACTGCGGTCCGTAAAGATGCAGCGGACGCGGCGGGCTTGCCCCGCCGCGCGGGAATCAGAGTACGCGGCTCTCGAAGCGCGACAGGCCGACCAATTCAAGCACCAGCTGATCGCCCGACTTGAGCGGACCGACGCCGGCTGGCGTGCCGGTCAGCACCACATCGCCCGGCTGCAGGCTGAAATGTCCGGCAATGTGCTGCAGCAGCGGCAGGATGGCATTGAGCATCTGGCTGCTGTTGCCGTCCTGGCGAACTTCGCCATTGATGGTCAGGCGAATGCCGATATCGCCCAGATCCTCTACCGCATCGCCCGGCACGAACGGCGCCAGTACGCACGCCCCGTCGAAGCTCTTCGCGATTTCCCAGGGATGGCCCTTTTCCTTGAGGGCGGCCTGCACGTCGCGCAGCGTCAGGTCCAGCGCCGGGGCGAAACCGGAGATGGCATCGAGCACTTCCTCGGCGTTCGGTTTGCGCGACAGCGGTTTGCCGATCAGTACGGCAATTTCCGCCTCGTAGTGCACCGCACCACGATCAGCGGGAATGCTGAAGCTGCCATCCAGCGGCACGGTGCAGCTGCCGGCCTTGATGAACAGCAGCGGCTCGGTCGGCACCGGGTTGTTCAGTTCCTTGGCGTGCTCGGCGTAGTTGCGGCCGATGCAGACCACCTTGCCCAGCGGGTAATGGATCGGCGTGCCATCGGTGTAGTGGTGCTGGTAGCTCATGGAGTGCTCCTGAAAACGTCCGTAATCGCTAAGGGGGGAACGGCCCAAGGCCGTTCCACCATCCGGCCTCACGCCGCGAAAATCTTGCCCGGGTTCATGATCCCGTTGGGATCGAACACTGCCTTGACCGCCTTCATGTACTCGATCTCCGCCGGCGAACGGCTGTACTCGAGGTAGTCACGCTTGGTCATGCCGACGCCGTGTTCGGCGGAGATCGAGCCGTTGTACTTCTGTACGGTTTCGAACACCCACTTGTTCACCGTTGCGCACTTGCCGAAGAACTCGTCCTTGTCCATGGCATCGGGCTTGAGGATGTTCAGGTGCAGGTTGCCGTCGCCGATGTGGCCGAACCAGACGATCTCGAAGTCCGGGTAGTGCTCACCGACGATGGCGTCGATTTCCTTGAGGAAGGCCGGCACCTTGGCGATGGTCACCGAGATGTCGTTCTTGTACGGCGTCCAGTGGCTGATGGTCTCGGAGATGTACTCACGCAGCTTCCACAGGTTCTGCAGCTGCTGCTCGCTCTGGCTCATCACGCCATCGAGCACCCAGCCCTGCTCGACGCAATGCTCGAAGGTCGCCAGTGCCTGGTCGGCGCGCTCATCGGTGGTGGCCTCGAATTCCAGCAGCGCGTAGAACGGGCAGTCGGTTTCGAACGGGGCCGGCACGTCGCCGCGGCCCAATACCTTGGCCAGTGCCTTGTCCGAGAAGAACTCGAAGGCGGTCAGATCCAGTTTGTCCTGGAAGGCATGCAGCACCGGCATGATCGAGTCGAAATCCGGGGTGCCCAGCACCAGCGCGGTGAGGTTGGTCGGCTGGCGTTCCAGGCGCATGGTGGCCTCGACGACGAAGCCCAGCGTACCCTCGGCGCCGATGAACAGCTGGCGCAGGTCGTAGCCGGTGGCGTTCTTGATCAGGTCCTTGTTCAGCTCAAGGACGTCGCCCTTGCCGGTGACCACTTTCAGGCCGGCGACCCAGTTGCGGGTCATGCCGTAGCGGATCACCTTGATGCCACCGGCGTTGGTGCCGATGTTGCCGCCGATCTGGCTGGAGCCGGCGGAGGCGAAGTCCACCGGGTAGTACAGACCCTTGTCCTCGGCGAACTGTTGCAGCTGGGCGGTGACCACGCCGGGCTGGCAGACGGCGGTGCGGTCCATCTCGTTGAATTCGAGAATCTGGTTCATGTAGTCGAACGACACCACTACCTCGCCATTGGCCGCCACCGCGGCGGCCGAAAGCCCGGTACGGCCGCCCGAGGGCACCAGCGCGACCTTGCGCTCGTTGGCCCAACGCACGATGGCCTGGACCTGCTCGATGCTCTTGGGGAAAACGATGGCCGACGGCGCGGGAGCGAAATGCTTGGTCCAGTCCTTGCCGTAGGCATTCAGCGAATCGGCGTCGGTCAGCACTTTGCCGGGCTCGACCAGGGTTTTCAGCTCATCGATCAGGGCGGGGTCGGTCATCACGGGAACTCTCATACGATTCATGGTCACCCTGAGCACGCTTCAGCACAGGGGTGGGGGTGTTTCGCGGGGCTCGTATGCTAGCATACGCACCCCTTTGAAACGTGCCTCGGCAGACTCCCGACACCGCTAATGACGGGTCGGCCAGCCTTCGCTGGACACTTCAGTCCTATCCTTCGGCCTTAAGGTTTTAATGCAGATGAGCCAGACCTCTCTCGACAAGAGCAAGATCAAGTTTCTTCTTCTCGAAGGCGTGCACCAGAACGCCGTCGATACCCTCAAGGCGGCCGGCTACACCAACATCGAGTACCTCAAGGGCGCGCTGTCCACCGAGGAGCTGAAGGAGAAGATTGCCGACGTTCACTTCATCGGCATCCGCTCGCGCACCCAGCTCACCGAAGAGGTCTTCGATGCGGCCAAGAAGCTGATCGCCGTCGGCTGCTTCTGCATTGGTACCAACCAGGTCAACCTGAATGCCGCCCGCGAGCGCGGCATCGCAGTGTTCAACGCGCCCTACTCCAACACCCGCTCGGTCGCCGAGCTGGTGTTGGCCGAAGCCATCCTGCTCTTGCGCGGCATCCCTGAGAAGAACGCTTCCTGCCATCGCGGCGGCTGGATCAAGTCGGCGGCCAACTCCTTCGAGATCCGCGGCAAGAAGCTCGGCATCATCGGCTACGGCTCCATCGGCACGCAGCTGTCGGTACTGGCCGAAGCGCTGGGCATGCAGGTCTTCTTCTATGACGTGGTGACCAAGCTGCCGCTGGGCAATGCCACCCAGATCGGCTCGCTGTACGAGCTGTTGGGCATGTGCGACATCGTCTCGCTGCACGTTCCGGAGCTGCCGTCCACCCAGTGGATGATCGGCGAGAAGGAAATCCGCGCCATGAAGAAGGGCGCCATCCTGATCAACGCCGCCCGCGGCACCGTGGTCGAGCTGGATCACCTGGCCGCCGCGATCAAGGACGAGCACCTGATCGGCGCCGCCATCGACGTGTTCCCGGTCGAGCCGAAGTCCAACGACGAGGAATTCGAAAGCCCGCTGCGTGGCCTGGACCGCGTGATCCTGACCCCGCACATCGGTGGTTCCACCGCCGAAGCGCAGGCCAACATCGGCCTTGAAGTCGCCGAGAAGCTGGTCAAGTACAGCGACAACGGCACCTCGGTGTCCTCGGTCAACTTCCCGGAAGTCGCCCTGCCGTCGCACCCGGGCAAGCACCGTCTGCTGCACATCCACCAGAACATTCCGGGCGTGATGAGCGAGATCAACAAGGTCTTCGCCGACAACGGCATCAACATCTGCGGCCAGTTCCTGCAGACCAACGAGAAGGTCGGTTACGTCGTCATCGACGTGGACAAGGAATACTCCGACCTGGCGCTGGAGAAGCTGCAGCACGTCAACGGCACCATCCGCAGCCGCGTGCTGTTCTGATGCGTTGACCGGGCGGTACTGACAAAAGGGAGGCTTCGGCCTCCCTTTTTCGTTTGCACGCCTGGGCCGATTGGCTCTCGGTCTAGCTTGGCCTAGCTGCGCAGCTCCCGGTTGCCTGCGGCGTCTACGTCCGCCCCCGGTCGATCATCACGCGGTTCGGGCATGGGCGGCACATCCGTCTCGGTAGGTGCCTGGCGCGGCTGCAGCATCGGCGCCTCGAGCTTCTCCGCATCCTGCGGCTGCTCGCCCGCCCCGCCGCGTGGTTCGCTACTGTCCAGTGGATGTTGGCGAGCCTTTTCCGGATGGGTGGGGCCGGTGCCGTCAGACATGACAGCCGAGGCGCCAGCCAGCGATACCAGCAGAATGCTCAAGCGCAGCATGCTCATCGTGCACCTCCGATAAGGATTGGTCCGCTTTCGGCACACATGCGCCAGCAAAGGTTTCCCCCGCAATGCAACAAGCAGCCGAGCGGTTAGAAAAACGCAGAACGGCCCGACAAGCGCTGCCTGCCGGGCCGTTATGCTTCACCGCGTGGATCAATAGGCGCCGCGTTCACCACCTTCGCCACCAGTGCCCGTGGTGCCCTGTTTGCCGGTTGCACCATCGCCACTGGCGTCAACACCGGTGCCACGATCACTGCCCGTGGTGGTCGCCGGACGCTCGGTCTCGTCGGGCATCTTGCCGGTATCGGAAGTCGAATCCATTCCGGTGCCGGTGCCGCCCATGGTCCCTGGCTGCTCGGTGCTATGACCCATCGAGTCGCGGTGCCCGGTATCGGTGCCAGTGCCAGTGTTGCCGGCCGCGAATGCCGCGCCGGAAATCAGCCCGGCGAGAGTGAATGCCGCAATCTTGTGCATGCTCATGATTGTCTCCTGCATATTTCAGGGGGTTCATGTAATCCGGCAGCAGGACCCGCCAAGGGTTTCCTCGTCAGACTTTACAAAACATGACAGGGTCGACGAACCCCATTCCAGAGCGGTCTTATCACGAACCGTCGGTCGCATCGGGCCGATCACCGAGCAGATCCTCTACGTAGAGCATGCGTACCAACACCATACCGGCCGCCGCCAGCGGCGTTGCCAGCAGCAAGCCCAGGGTTCCCGCAAGCAGGCCGAACAGCAGCTGCACGGCGATGGTCAACGCCGGCGGGATCGAGACGATGCGTTGTTGCATCCAGGGCGTGAACACGTAGCTTTCCAGCGCCTGGACGAACAGGTAGAGCCCGGCCACATAGAGCACCGTGCGCCCGCCTTCCAGAGAAGCTAACAGTAGCGCCGGAATCACCGCCAGCACCGGGCCGATGTTGGGGATGAACGACAGCAGACCGGCAATCAGCCCGAGCACCAAAGCCAGCTCGATGCCCAGCAGCCACAGGCCGAGGGTGGTCAGCACGCCGATCAGCAGCATTTCCAGCAGTTTGGCCAGCAGCCAGGCGCGCAGCGTTGCGCCGGTTTCGTCGAGCACTTCGGCGGCACGTGGCCGATAACCAAGCGGAATCAGTTTCAACAGACCACGAACATAGACCTGCGGATTGATCGCCAGACAGATGCCGATCGCAAAGGCGATGACGAAACTGCTCAGCGCACCCACCAACGAACCCATCACCTTGGTCACCAAGTTGAAGGCGCTGGAGCCGTCGGGCAAAGAGTCCTCAGGCGTTCGCGTTGTTGCAGCAGTTCGTTGGCCCAAGGCAACTGCTCGGCACGTTCGCGCAGTTGCTCGACGGCTTGTGGCAGGGAGTCGGATAAGGCATCGGCTTGCTCGGCGATGTTTGGCGCGACCAACCAACCTCCACCCCCCAGCCCGAGCAGCATCACCACGAAGAACAACGGCATGGCAGCCTTGTAGGGCATGGAGGTGCGATCGCTGATCCACTGGCTTACGCCGTGAATCAGTACGCCGAAGAGGATCGAGGCGAACAGCAGCAACAGGAAATCAAAGGCCAGCCAGGCGACGATGCTCAGCAGCACCACCGCGGCCAGCACTGCGGCCTGCACCATGGCACGATTGGCAACCTTCTTCGCGTCGTTCTGCGGCGTTGGCGTGGACATGGCTCTCCCCCTGATGAGTACAAGGGTACGACCGGTCACGCGGCGCTTTAATTCAGGCGTTGCGCCAATCAGCGCAACAGCTGCCAGAGCGATGCACCGACGCCGGCCATGCTTTCGCCCGCCACCAACCCGGCCGCTGCAACGATCACGAAGCGCTCGCCGAGGCTACGCCAGCGTGACGCGAAGGCCCAGGCAAGCACGGCGCCGAAGGTCATCATCAGCGAAATCGACGCAGGAATGATGAATGCCAGGCCGAGCGCCGCGGAGCTCGGCAGCCAACGCAGGCGCCGTTCGGGTAACAGACCCTCAAGCGTACCGAGCAGCACGCCACAGAGCGCGCCAACCAACATGGCCCAGCGCACATCGGCAGCGAGCGCGCCGAGACCGCCGGTCAGCGCTTCGGCCACGGCCTTCCAGGTCGCGACCGCAGGAGCGGGCCATTCGGGGGTGATCAACATGCTCTGCGGATCGGGAATCAGCAGCTGATAGGCCAGCACGCCGACCACGCTGCCCAACAGAATGCCAAAGCACTGCGCCACCGCCTGGCGACCCGGCGCCGCACCGATGACATGCCCAACCTTGAAGTCGTTGAGCAGGTCGGTGCACTGCCCCGCTGCGCCACCGGCGGTGTTGGCGCTCATCAGATTGACCGGCACCTGGCCCGGGGCGAACACGCCGAAGCTCAGCTGCGACAACTGCCCGATTGCGCCAATCGGTGGAATCCCGGTCGCGCCGACGACGCGGGCGGCGACCATCGCCAGCAGCAACGCCAGCGGAATCGACAGTAACGCCAGCCAGAGATCGATGCCGAACAGGCTGACCTGCAGGACGACCACCAGCATCACCGCCAGCACGAAGCCAGCCGCCGGCAAGCCATGCGGGCGCCGCAGCCTCGGGTGCCGGCGTACCGATGTCGAGCGCGAACGCAACAGGCGCAACCCCAGGGAGGTCAGCGTGGCACAAACCATCAGGCTCACGCCCGGCCACAGCAGCCATTCGATCAGCGCAGCGAACTGCGGCCCCTGAGCGGAGGCCGGCAAGCGCACCAACCCCTCGGCCAGCACCCAGGGCGCGACCAAGCCCCAGGCCAGCAACGCGCCGAGCAAAAGCGACAGGCCGACCCGCAGCCCGATGATTCCGCCGAAACCAAGCAACAGCAGCGAGGGCTCGAAGGTGAAGGTGAGGCGCTCCAGCTGCAACGAGGGCGACCAGCGCGGCAGTGCCCAGAAGAAGGTGTCGCTCAGCTTGGCCCCGGCTGCCAGCACTGCAGCGCCACCCAACACCCATAGGCGACGCCCGGCTTCGGCGCCATGGCTGTAGATCTGCTGCAACGTCGCCAGGGTCGCCATGCCTTCGGGAAAGCGCAGCCCCGACTCAACGATCAACGATGGCCGCAGGTACCAGGCCACCCAGATACCGAGAAAGCTCACCGAGAACACCCACGCCATCAGCGGCAGGCTGTCCAGCTGCTGGCCGGTGAGCAACGTGTAAGCTGGAATCGGCGCCACCAGCCCGCCCGATATGATCGACGCACACGACGAAGCGGTGGTCTGGTTGATGTTGCTTTCCAGCAGCGACCAGCGCGGGCGACCGAAGGCGACGGACACGCTCTGCCAAAAGGCGAAGCCAATCAGCAGCGCGATGATCGACATATTGAACGACCAGCCGATTTTGAGGCCCGAGTAAACATTCGACGGAGCCAGCAATGCACCCAGAAGCAGCCCGGTCAGGAGAGCGCGCAGGGTCAGCTCACGAGGAGAAGAGGCAGAAGTGAAAGCAATCATGCCTCTACCTTAGCAGCACCAATCGGTGCAAAAACGCGCGCTCTTCCAGGCGGCTCACGTGCGATTCGACCGTGTTGCGCACGCACTGGCCAGATAATGCCCGTTTGCCATCTCCCTGCTGAACTTCGCTGCAAGGTGCTGGTCGTTTAGTAACTTTTTAATCAATCACGCCCGACTGACTAGGTACCGAACATGGATGCGGATCTTACGCGGGACATATCCTCCCCAACTGTCACGCTATTAACCGGCAATGAGCTGCTTGGGTTGTTTTTTCGCCACTTTCTCGGCGAGCAGGCGCAGGTCGAGGTTTCGCTCGCGGGACTGGAATCACCGGAGCATCGTGGTGCCGACCTTTTTCTGGTCGACGCCGGACACACCGAAGCCGAACAGATTTCCAGCCTGATCGACCAGCTCGACGAACACACGCCGGTAGCGCTGGTGAACATCGTTCCCGAGCAGGCCGAACAGCTGGTGGAAAAGCACCCGGTCATTCGAGGGGTGTTCTATAGCCACGCCACCCGCGAGCATTTGCTCGAGGGTATCCGGGTGCTGCTCAAAGGCGGCGACTGGCTGCCGCGGGTGCTTACCGAGCGGCTGCTGGGGCAATGGAGGCGCATGCGTCAGCTGGCTGAAACCAAGTCCAGCCTGACACTGCGCGAGCGGGAAATTCTCACCCTGGCGGGCAAAGGTTTATCCAACGCCGAAATCGCCGAACAGTTGTGCCTGAGCCCACATACCATCAAGAGCCATATACACAACCTGCTGCGCAAGATCGGCGCATCCAACCGCGCCGAAGCGGCATATCTGTTGCGCGGCCATCTGGACTGGGACAAGTCCTGCCGCGCCTGATCGTTTCCTGCCCCATCCGGCAGCGCACTAATTGGCATCGTGCGCTGCCGGAACAGTACCTCGCTGACGTCATCATAAGGGGCTTACGGATCGTGCGGCTGCGCCCGGGATTAATCCCTATATGGCGTTTTCCGCTATCGCTTTTCCATCCTCGGATGGATACCCAAAACCGTACCCAGCGTTCAAGAATCGCGACCACTGCATACGGTACCTACCGATGACTTCTTCTGCCTTGCCCCGCGCCGCTCACCTGCTCGCCCTGTTCGTCAGCCTCGCCAGCACCACGCTGATGGCGATGGATCTGATGGATAACGGCGATCTCGCGCCAGACCGCGGCGTGCTGAGTGCAAGCTCCACTTCGCACCTGTCCGATGCCAAGGCGGCTTTTGTACAGCAACAGGGCCAGGGTAACCTCGCCGAGCTTGTGCAGACCGGTCAGGCACTCAACGCGCAGGTGTTGCAGCAAGGCAGCGACCAGGAAGCCTTCATTCTCCAGCATGGCGAAAACCTGCTGGCAATCATCGAACAGGCTGGCCACGGCAACTTCGCCGAGATCCTCCAGACTGGCAGCGACAACCAGGCCACCATCAGCCAATACGGCGCATACAACGACGCTCGCATTGAACAGGCCGGTAGCGGCCAGCGCAGCGCCGTCACGCAATACGGCACCGGCCAACAGATAAACATTGTGCAAGGTCGCTAAAGGCCACGGAGAATCACATGTTCAAGCCCACAGTAATCGCTTCCATTCTCGCACTCGGCGCCGCTCAGGCGTTTGCGCAAAACAGCATCGAGCTGGAACAGGTCGGCACGGACAACGTGGCCGAGCTGCAACAGACCGGCCTGGTCGACTCTAGCGCGATAGACGTCAGTCAGACCGGCAACCTCAATTTCGCCAGCGTCACTCAGGTTGGCGAGGCTTACTTCAAGGTCGCCAACCTTCAGCAAGTCGGCAATGCCAACGTCGCCACCGTCGAACAGACCGGACGCACCAGCACGCTGAACGCCAGCAGCATTGGCAACGGCAACCAGATTACCGCCAGCCAGACCAGCTTCGTCGTCGCCCAGGTCGAGCAGCGTGGTGACGACAACGTGCTGACCTTTAGCCAACAAGGGTATTACGAGGGGGCACGGATGAACGTGTCTCAGGACGGCCTGGGCAACATGGCGGACATTTTCCAAGGTGACGGCAACCGCATGACGCTCGCCCAGGCCGGCACCTATAACGTCGCCGACATTCATCAAAGCGACTATCACAATGAACTCGACTTCACCCAGAGCGGCGACGGCAACCGGCTGACGGTGGACCAGAACGGTTTCGGTGGCCGCATCAGTGGTTCGTCGACCGGCAGTGGCAACAGCGTCGATATTGCGCAGACTTACATGTCCAACCAGGCCACGGTAGTCCAGAACGGCAACGACAACCTGGCGAGCATCGAGCAGGGCAACTACAGCCATCAGGCCACCATCACACAGATGGGCAGCGCCAACGAGGCGATGATTCGCCAGAACCTGCCGGCCAACGATTACACCCGTCTGCCGGGTGTCGCAGCGATCCACCAGAGCGGTACCGGCAACAGCGCGTCCATCGTCCAGCAGTAGCGCAACGACCATCCAGCCAAGGACAGGCTTCAACGGAAACAGAACGGATGCTGACCATGACCCTTGCAACCTGGCTGCTCGCAGCCTCCCCCGCACCTGCTGACGCCTCCGTGGACGTCAACCTCGAGCTGCAACCCGTCGAGGAAAACCGCCTGTCACTCGCCCTGTGCTTCAAGGGCAGCGGCCAGCAGGTTCGCTTTCGCCTCAAGGTCCGTTCCAGCGGCAGCGCCGGCAACGCCCAGACCGCTCAGAGCGGCACGCTGACCGCTGACGCGACGCCGCAATGCCCGTTGCGCAACCGCATCGGCATCGCCGGTGACACCCGCGTTGAGGCCGAGCTGCAGTGGTGGATCGATGATGCCGAGCAGCCGCCTATCCTGCGCAACTACCCGGATGACGCGAGCGATGTGGACGAGGGAAACGAGCCGCAGCAAATTGCCTGACGGGACCAGACCCGGACCAACGGCATCCCACGAGGCGTTCGTTCAGCGCAGGTTCAGGCGGGGTTCAGGAAGGGTTCAGTGACAACCATTCAGGCTAGGGGCCGTCAGTATCCCGCTGCCTGAAAAGGAGTCACCGATGAAAAAACTTAGCACTCTGGCCCTCGCCACGACCCTCGGCATCTTCAGCTTCGGCGCCCACGCCGCTGAGAACTTCGCCGGTTTCACCTGGGGCAAAAGCACCGTCAACACCGATCGTTCCAGCTCGCTGAAGCAGAACATGGACGGCAAGAATCGCTTCGATGACGTGATCAAGAACAGTGGCACCTGGGGCGTGCGCGCCGGTCAGATGACCGACGAGGGTCGCTACTACATGACCTATGAAAACGTCTCCGATGATTACGGCAGCAGCCTCAAGCTGCGTCAGCAGAACCTGATCGGCAGCTACGACATGTTCGTCCCGCTGGGTGACACCACCCGCCTGTTCGGTGGCGCCAGCGCCGGTCTGACCAAGCTGGAGAACGAGTCCAAGGGTTACAGCCGTGACAGCGATATCGGCTACCTGGTAGGCCTGCAGGCCGGTATCCTGCAGAAGCTCGGCGACAACACCTCGGTGGAAGCCGGTTACCGATACCTGCGCAGCAACGCCGGTACCGAAGTGTCCGAGCGTGGCGTCGGCAAGCTGGGCTCGATTGATGTGCACAGCAGCAAGCAGGCCTACCTGGGTCTGAACTATCACTTCTGACGGCTACTGGGCTGACAGAACGTTGAACGACGGCCGGGCAATGCTCGGCCGTTTGCATAGGAGCACAAACATGAAAGTGCTGGTGGTGGAAGACGAGGCGCTGCTGCGCCACCACTTGCTGACGCGGCTCGGTGAAAGCGGGCATATCGTCGATGCCGTGCCCAACGCCGAAGAAGCGCTGTATCAGACCCACGAATTCAATCACGACCTGGCTGTCATCGACCTCGGGCTACCGGGCATCAGCGGGCTGGACCTGATCCGTCAGCTGCGCAGTCGCGGCAAGACCTTTCCCATTCTTATCCTCACCGCCCGCGGCAACTGGCAGGACAAGGTCGAAGGACTGGCCGCCGGTGCCGACGACTATGTGGTCAAGCCGTTCCAGTTCGAGGAACTGGAAGCCCGGCTGAACGCCCTGCTGCGCCGCTCCAGCGGCTTCACCCAAGCCACCATCGAAGCCGGCCCGCTGCTGCTCGATCTCAATCGCAAGCAAGCCACCGCCAACGGCGAGCCGCTGGCGCTGACCGCTTACGAATACCGCATCCTCGAATACCTGATGCGCCATCAGCAGCAGGTGGTAGCCAAGGATCGGCTGATGGAGCAGCTCTACAGTGGCGACGAGGAGCGTGACCCGAACGTCATCGAAGTGCTGGTTGGGCGGCTGCGGCGCAAGCTCGAAGCGCAGTGCGCGATGAAACCCATCGAAACCGTGCGCGGCCTGGGCTACCTGTTCACTGAGCGCTGCCGATGAGTCTACGCTGGCGCCGGCTGCAGGCACGCGTTCGCACACGTCTGACCGGCGCCATGTCGTTGCGGCTGCGCCTGATGCTTGGTGCGGCGAGCCTCGCCGCTCTGTTCATGCTGGCGTTGCTGCCCGTGCTGCAGGGTGCTTTCAGCCTGACATTCGAACGCGTTATCGAACAACGCCTGGCCGCCGATGCCAGCACGCTGATTACCGCCGCGCATGTCGAGGGCGGTCGGCTGCAAATGCCCGAGCGTATGCCCGACGAAGAATTCAACCTTCCGGACGCACAGCTGCTTGGCTTCATCTACGACCGCCGCGGCGAGCTGGTCTGGCACTCGCGCTCGGCGGCCGACGAGCGTATCGACTACCGGCCGCGGTACGAAGGCGGCACCAGTGAGTTCCTGCGTACGCGCGATGCGGCCGGGTTGGAGTATTTCGTCTACGACGTCGAACTGCATCTGGACGGCAGCCGCGACAATGCCTTCAGCTTCGTCACCATGCAGCCCACCAGCGAGTACCTCAGCCTGTTCGACGAGTTTCGCCGGCAGCTCTATCTATGGCTCGGTAGCGGCCTGCTGGTGCTGCTGGTGCTGCTCTGGGCGGGTCTGACCTGGGGCTTTCGCACACTCAAGCGGGTCAGCGCCGAACTCGATCAGGTCGAAGCCAGCCAACGTGAACGACTAAGCGACGACCACCCACGTGAATTGCTGCGTCTGACCCGCTCGCTGAACCGTCTGCTGGACAGCGAACGGCGCCAGCGCGAGCAATACCGCAATTCCCTGGGCGACCTGGCTCATAGCCTGAAAACCCCGCTCAGCGTATTGCAGGGCGTCGGCGAGACGCTCTCGGCGCAGACGCAGAGCCGCGAGCAGGCGCAGGTGATGCAGGCGCAAATCGAACGCATGAGCCAGCAGATCGGCTATCAACTGCAGCGCGCCAGCCTCGGCAAAAGCGGCCTGGTGCGCCACCGGGTCGAGCTGCGGCCACTGCTGATCAGCCTGTGCAGCACGCTGGACAAGGTCTACCGTGACAAGCGCGTGCAGATCGACATGCAGCTGATCGAACCGTGCCTGGTGCCGATGGAACAGGGCGCGCTGATGGAGCTGCTCGGCAATCTGCTGGAAAACGCCTACCGGCTGTGTCTTGGGCAGATCCGCATCAGCGCCCGCACCCATGACAACGACCTGCTGCTCGGCATCGAGGACGACGGCCCAGGCGTGCCGGTCGACCAGCGCGCACGCATCATCCACCGCGGCGAGCGCCTAGACGCCCAACACCCTGGCCAGGGCATCGGACTGGCGGTGGTCAAGGACATCCTCGACAGCTACGGGGGCGAACTCAGCCTTGGCGAGTCGCCGCTCGGTGGCGCGGCATTTCAGATCCGGTTGCGAGCGGACTGATCGATTCACACTCCCGCGCTACGCTGGGCGCTGCTAGAGTTCACTACCGAGCCACCTGCAGCCCATCGGAGCGCGCATGTCACTGGATGACCGCAAGAAACTCGTCCGCCAGCATATCGACCTGACCTGGAATCGCGGGCACCTGGCGCTGGCTGAGCATCTGCACAGCAAGGATTTTCTCTACAAGAGTTCCTTCATTGGCCGGCCACTCTACAGCGCCGAGTTCCTCGATATGGTCCGACAGATCCGCCATGCCATGCCGGAACTGGAAGTAGTCGTCGAAGAGTGCATCGCCGAAGGCAACCGCGTGGTCACCTGGAGCACGCTTATCGGCACCATCGAGCATGCGGCGTTCGGCTATCCGCCCAGCGACAAGGTGCTGAGCATCTCGGCCATGGCCTTCTGGAGCATCACGCCGACACAGCAGGTACAGGAAATCTGCACCATGTTCGACATGGAGAGCTTTCGCGCTCAGCTGGGGATGGATACCCGGCCTTACGCCGAAAAAGCGCTGCCCTGAGACAGCCGCTCAGCTCACCACAGCCAACCGAGCCAGAGCAGCAGCACCAGCAGCCAGGCGCTGAGCGTCAGTGCACCACGCTCCCACTGCCGATTCCAGCGTCGCTCGCGCTGACGCCAGCGATTGCGCTCAAGGTGGATCGCGGGAACAGGCAACGGCGGCTGACGCAGCACCCGGGTGACATATAGCGACGCCCACAGCGCCGGGTTCGGCAACCGTGCCAGACGCGAAGGCACTTGCCAGGCACGGCGCAGCGCCCATCCAGTCAACGTCAGCGCAGCCAGCAGCGGCCAAAGCGCTGCCCATAATCCGCCTGGATAGAGGCCGTCCAGCAAGGGTTCACGCAACGCCGGCCAAGCCCAGGGCAACAGCAACGAGGCCGTGCTGAGCACCGCCCATGGCAGCCATTGGCCAAACGGCGGGCGTTGCGCCGGGGCATGCTGCTGATCGCGCCACATCAGCCAGAGTGCGCGCAGCAGCAGCAGTGCGGTAGCGAAGCTGGCAAGCGTCAACCAGGGTGCCCAGGCGGCGAATGCGCTGTCGTGCCAGGCATCTTTGAGCAGGTATTTGACCGCCGCACCGCTACTCAGCGGCGCGCCCATGATCGCCAGCGCCGGCAGTAGCAAAAGCGCCCAGGCCAGTCGTGGCAGGCGCCCTTCATGGACCATCCCCGCCGCCAGGAATAGCGCGCCCTTGGCCAGGCCGTGATGCACGCCGAACAGCAGTAGCACCGCAAGAATTCCCGCCGACGGTTCATCGAGGCCCCAGGCCAGCGCCAGAATCATCAGCATCCAGCCCATCTGGCTTACCGAGGAATAGGCCAGCACCGCCTTCGACTTGGCAGCACACAGGCCCAACGCAGCCGCATAGAGCGCGCCGAAAATTCCCGCGACAAGCAGCGGCGTGCTCCAAGCCGCCAGCGTCGGATCGCCTTCCGGCACGCAGCGCCAGATGCCAAGGATGCCGGCCTTGAGCATCGCTCCGGAGAGCACCGCGCTGGCCGGTGCCGGCGCCTCGGGATGGGCCAGCGGCAGCCAGACATGCAGCGGCCAGAATCCGGCCTTCAGACCAAGACCGAGCAGCAGCAGGGCGAGGGTCAGATTGTCGATAGGCTGCGCCTGCCAAGTGACAAAATCGAATGCCTGTCCGGTGGAATGGGTGCGCAACAGCAGCCCGGCGAGCAACAGCATCTCACCGCAGATCGCCAACTGCAGATACAGCCGCCCGGCGCGCCGCGGTCCTGGGCCGCCGCGGTGCACGATCAGCCCGTAGGCGGACAGGCTCATGGCACTGAAGCCGAGGTAGAAACTCAGCGCGTCGGTGGCGATGATCAGTAACAGGTTGCCGGCCAGCGCCAGTTGCCAGAAGGCCCAAAAACGTAACCGGCGCGGATCGCGGCTCAGGCTGCTGTTGGCGAAAACTGCTGCGCAGCCCCAGAGCAATGCGGAAAAACCCAGCCAGGCGCGGGTCAGCGAATCGCTGCCGCCCCAGCGTACGCCCTCCCACAGCCAGGGCAGTTCGAGCGCCGCCGGGGGCTGCAGCGCCACCAGCAACGCCGGCACGCAGGCCAGCCACAACCACGGCAGGCTGCGTTCACGCAGGCACAGCAGAAGCACGCCGCCGAGCAACGGCGCGAATGGCACCAGCAACCACAGCCAGGCATTCATATAGCGAACTCCCGCTCGACGATCAGCTGGCTCCAGCCCAGCGGACTCAATGCGGTGGCGGCCAGCAGCCCAACCAGTAACGACAGCAGCGCGGTGATCACCGGTGGCAGCAGCAACATCCAGTGGGTCTCGAAACGCTCCTCCGCCCAACGATTTTCGTGCCAGTCGGCCGGCTCGGCGAACCAGCCGCGCCAGAGCAGCGGCAGAAAGTACGCGGCATTCAACAGCGCCGAGCCGAGCAGCACCAACAACACCCAGTCCTGACCGACTTCAAGGGCGCCGAGGCCAAGCGTCCATTTGCTGATGAAGCCGGCGATGGGCGGGATGCCGATCATGCCCAGCGCACCGATTGAGAACGCCGTCATGGTCCAAGGCATCCGCCGGCCGACCCCGTCCATCTCGCGAATGCGGTGGATGCCTAAGGTTTCGGCGAAGTTGCCCGCGCAATAGAACAGCGTCACCTTCATCAGGCCCTGATGGACCAGATGCACCAGCCCGCCCACCGCGGCGATAGGTCCGAGCAGTGCCACACCGAGGGTGACGTAGGACACCTGACTGATGGTCGAGTAGGCCAGGCGCTTTTTCAGCTCTCGCTGCTGCAGGGCTCGCAACGAGCCGTAAAGAATCGTTCCGGCTGCCAGCCAGAGCAGCGGTTTGGTGAGATCCAGCTGCATCAGCGCTTCGGCACCGAAGACATCGTAGACCACCCGCACGATGCCGAACGCCCCCGCCTTGACCACCGCCACCGCATGCAGCAGCGCGCTTACCGGCGCCGGCGCGACCATCGCCTGCGGCAGCCAGCCATGCAGCGGGATCAGTGCGGCCTTTACACCGAGGCCGAGAATCAGCAGAACAAAGGCGACCTGCAGTGCAACATCGTGCTCAGCTACCTGCTCTAGCAAATAGCCGGCGGCCTGGAAGTCCGGTGTGCCGGCGAGGCTGTGCAGCAACGCCACACCCATCAGCACCAGCGTGCCGCCACCCACCGTGTAGGCCAGATATACCCGCCCGGCACGTAGCGACTCGGGCGTACCGCGGTGCACCACCAGTGGAAAGGTGGCCAGGGTCAACAACTCGTAGAACAGCAGGAAGCTGACCAGGTTGCCGGCCAGCGCCAGCCCCACCGTAGCGCTGACGCACAGGCTGAAATAGCCGAAGAAGCGTGAGCGCAGCGGCGATTCTTCCAGATAGCCGATGGCGTAGATCGTGGTCAGCGCCCAGAGCAGCGACGACAGCGCGACGAACAGCAGCGCCAGAGCATCGGCCTGCAGCACCAGCGGCGCGCCCGGCAACAACGGCACGCTGAAGCGGTATTCATTACCCTGGCTGACGCCATAAAGCATGCTGCCGACCAGCAGCAGCTTGAGGGTTACGCCGAGCACGTTAAGGGTGACGCGCAGCCGCTGCTGGTCCTCGCGCAGGCCGAAGATCACCAGGCCCGGCAACAGCGAGCTGAGCACGATGCCCAGCGGCAACAGTCCGTGCCAGCTCATCGTCCGAGCCCCCCCAACCAGAGCAGCAGCGGTTCGCTGATCAGCGCCAGCCCCCACACCAGCAGCGCTGGCAGCAAGGCCAGCCACTGCGCCAGGCGATCCGGGCGGATGCTCGGCGGATTGGGTCGCGCCCGGTCGAAACCGTGGGCAACGACGCGGAACACATAGGCGGCAGACATCAGCGTGCCGAGCAGGACGCCCACGGCCCACGGCCAGTGCTGCGGCTGCTCGAACAGCGGCTGCAGCAGCAACCATTTGGCCAGAAAGCCCCCGCTGGGCGGCAGGCCCACCAGGCTGCCACCGGCCACGGCAAATGCAGCCAAGGCGATGGGCACGTTCTGGCTGGCACCGCGCATGCCCGTCACCCGCTTGCTGCCGAGAATGCTCTGCAATTCGCCAGCAGCGAGAAACATCGACACCTTGGCCAACCCATGGGCCAGCACGAACAACCAAAGAGCCGCGTGCAGGCGAGGCTCCTCTAGGTGCAGGAGCAGCCCCAGAGCCAGTAGCGCATAGCCCAGCTGGGCGACCGTCGAGTAGGCCACCAGGGTCTTCAGCCGCGGCGCGCGCAGTGCCGACCAGCCGCCAGCGAGCAGCGCCAGCACCCCGGCGGTGCCGAACAGCAGGCCGGCGTCGCGGCCGAATTCAACCGGGGCAATCTCGCTCCAGATCAGCCAGAGAATATACAAAGGCCCCTTGACCACCAACGCCGAGAGCAGCGCGCTAACCGCCGTCGGCGCCGCCGCGTGGGCCGGCGGCAACCACAGATGCAGCGGCCAGAGCGCAGCCTTGAGCATCAGCCCGAGGGTTATCAGCAGCAACGCCAGGTGGGTCACGCCATCGGCTTCGGTCAGTTGCGCCAGCACGGCCAGATCGAGCACGCCATAGCGTCCGTAGATCAGCGCCACACCCAGCAGATAGGCCAGCGATCCGGCCAGCGACAGCAGCAGGTAGTTCAGCGCCGGCCTCCAGGCCTTGCGCCCGGCCAGCGACACCAGCGCCACGGCGACCAGGCTGAGCAGTTCCAGCGTGACGTAGAGGTTGAACAGGTCCGCCGACAGCCACAACGCAGCCAGGGCCGCATGCAGCAGGCAGGACAGCGGCCAGTAATCTTCCTTGCCCGCTGCGTGGGCGATGCGCGCTGCATAGAGTGCGACCAGCAAATGCAACCCAGCGGTGAACACCAGCAACAGCGCCGCCAGCGGTGTCAGGCGAAAGCGGATCGCCAATCCTGCCTCCCAGCCACCGACAAGCAGGTTGCGCTCACCATGATCGAGCACCACCTGCAGCGCCATGATCGCCGCCACCAGCGCACCCAGGCTCAGCGCGATCACCCAGCGTCCGCTGCGCGCCGGGCGCAGCAGAATCAGCAGCAAGGCGCCGGCCAGGGGCAGCAGCAGGCTGAACAGGGCAGCGTTCATCGCTCGTGCTCCGTCGATGAAGCCAGCGCACTGCTCAGCCGCAAAGCCAGGGCAGTCGCGCTCACCGCCACCACCAACCCGGTGACCACCAGCGCCACCAGCAACGGATCGCTCGGGTCGTGGCGTGCCGCCAGGGCAATCATCACCAGAAATACGCCGCTGCCCATAAGGTTGATGGCGATTATCCGCCGCAGCGCATGGCGCAGTGTCAGCAGCCCGTGCAGGCCGAGTAGCCAGAGGGCGAAGCCGATGGCGATCCAGAACAGCGTGGCGCTCATGGCTGCGTCTCCGGTTCGTCACCGATCACCAGCAGACTCAGGCTGGCCGCGATAGACAGCGTCGCCGCCGCTTCAATCAAGAGGATCAGCAGCTTGGCCGACCCGACCGGGTAATGCAGCCAGCCATCGCCGTACCAGGCACAGGCAGCGGCAACGCCAATGAACAACAACAGCCCCGCCAGCACCAGCAGGCGCAGCGGCCAGAAGCTCCAGTGCAAGGCCGGCAAAGCGCCCGCCAGACGCAGCAACACGATGCCCGCCGCCAGCAACGCCCCGGCCTGAAATGCGCCGCCCGGCGAGGCCGCGCCACGCCAGAGCACATACCCCCCAGCAAGCACCAGCAGCGGCGCCAGTGTGCGCCCCCAGGCCTGCAACAGCGGCCAGGGTTCGCTCAGGTGCGGCTGCAGCGGCCCGAGCTGGCGGGCGCCGAGCAGCGCCAGCAGCAATACCGCCAGCTCCAGCAGCGTGTCCCAGGCGCGGAAGTTGAGCAGTACCGCCGTCACCGGATGCTCGACGCCGCTTTGCGCCAGAGCAGCGTCGATCTGCGCTGGCACCGTCGGCTGCAGTTCAGCCAGAGGTTCCAGCTGTGGCAGCAGCAGGATCAACAAGGGCAGCAACACCAGCACCGCAGCCAGGCGGCGGCGCCGCGACAAGCGCGGTTCGCTGCCGGCCTGCGGTTGGCGCGCCAGCGCAGCGAATAGCAACACACCGGTCAGCCCGGCACCAATGGCAGCCTCCGCCAGTGCCAGATCGGCGGCTCCCAGACGCGCCCATACCAGCGCCAAGACCAGCCCAAACGAGATGAACAGCAGCACCCCTGCATACAGCTGACGCACATGCAACGCACCACCGGCCAGACCCAGCAGCAACACGCCGAGTACTCCGTCAACCAGCCACTCACTCATCGCCGCCCTCCTCGTCGCACTGGCGTGCCAGCAGCTGGCAGGCGGTGGCGCCGGAGGCCAGCACCAGCAGCCAGATCAGCAGCATCTGCGCGACTTCCAGCAGACTGCCGGCGCGCAGCGAAAGGCCGGCGACCACCAGACCGAGGCCGAGGGTGTCGGCCTTGGTCAGCGCGTGCAGGCGACTCAAGGTGTCGGGAAAGCGCAACAGGCCGATGCTGCCGGCGGCGAAGAACAGCAGGCCGCCGCCCAACAGTAGCCAGCTGAAGATGTTCAGCCACTCACTCATGGCGACTGCGCCGCAGCAGTTGTACGAGGGCGGCGCTGATCATCGCCGCCAACAGGGCCAGCACCAGTGCCGCATCGCGCAGTGCCGGAGCGGCCTGCCACTGCGCCAGCACCAGCAATAACGCGGCGCCGCTGGTCCCGAACAGTTGCACCGCGAGCAGCCGATCAACCCGCCCCGGTCCGCGCAGTACGCGCCACAGACCGATGATCAGGGTCAGCAAGAGCAGCGCCGAAAACACTGCCATCACCGCGGCTCCCTTTCGCCAAGCAACCGCTCAAGATGCCCTTCGAGTTCAGCGATGGTGGCCTGCCAGGGCAGGCGCTCATCCAGCACATGGACGCGCATCTGCTGGCCATCGATGCGCGAGGCCAGCGTGCCGGGCAACAGCCCGACCATGGCCGAGAGCAGCAAACGCACCCGCGGCGACTGACTGACCAGCGGGTACGGGTGCCACGCCGGCTGCAGCGGGCAACGGGGTTGCAGGGCGCGTCGTGCCACGTCCCAGCCGCCGAGCAGCATGTGCTTGAGGAAGAAGCCGAGGAACGCGGGCAAGGCGATGGGATGCATGGCCAACGGCCGCAAGCCAAGCCACAGGCTCAAAGCAACGGCCAATGCGATCGTCGGGGCGCCCAGCGTCCAGCCCTGTCCGGCGGCGAACAAGGCCCAAAGTGCGGTGTAGATCAGTGACCAGAAGAGTGCGTCGGTGGCTCCGCGACGCCATGCGGCCTGAGTCATCTCATTCTCCTTGGCATACCGGTCTTTGTAACAAGTCGAGGCCAAGAGTTCGCCACTGTCCACCAACTGCAGCGAAATGCCTTGTATCAGCAGATTGCCGCTGGCCAGGTCCGCAGAACGACGGTCACGAGCGGCGGAACGTCCGCGCCCAGTGCTGGTCTGTCCTCCCTGAGGCTGCGGCGTGGACGCCCGGTCATAACAATCACCCCACGAGGGCAAAACAGGGCTGAGCTGCCGGCGAACGGCACGCCGAGGAATCCGAGATGAGTGCAATTGCGTTGTTGTTGGTAGGCCTGGGCGCCATGGGCCTTGGTTACGTCTTCTACTCGAAGTTCATCGCCGAACGGATTTACCGTCTCGATCCCAACTACCGCACACCGGCGCACACCATGCGCGATGGCGTGGACTACGTCCCCACCAACAAATTCGTGCTCTGGGGCCACCACTTCACCTCGGTGGCTGGCGCCGCGCCCATCGTCGGCCCGGCCATTGCGGTGATCTGGGGCTGGGGGCCGGCCTTCGCCTGGGTCGTCTTTGGCACCATCTTCTTCGCCGGCGTGCACGACCTGGGCGCACTCTGGGCCAGCGCCCGCAGCCGCGGTCAATCGGTGGGCATGCTCAGCGGTCGGCTGATCGGCGCACGCGGCCGCAGCCTGTTCTTGGTGGTGATCTTCCTGGTGTTGCTGATGGTCAACGGCGCGTTCGCCGCGGTGATCTCCAACCTGCTGGTGTCGACCCCGACCTCGGTGATCCCCGTGTGGGGCGCAATCATCGTGGCGCTGGTGATCGGTCAGATGATCTACCGCTACAACGTGAAGCTGTTGTGGCCATCGCTCGGCGGGGTGATCGTGCTCTACGCGCTGATCCTGCTGGGCAATCAGTACCCCGTCGCGCTGCCGGATGAAATCATGGGCCTGTCGGCTAAATCAGTGTGGATCCTGCTGCTGTTCGTCTACGCCGCAATCGCCTCGCTGCTGCCGGTGTGGGTGCTGCTGCAGCCGCGCGATTACATCAACGGCCTGCAACTGTTCGTCGGCCTCGGCCTGCTCTATCTGGCGGTGCTGTTCGGCGCGCCGGAGCTGGTGGCGCCGGCCTTCAACCAGGAGCTGCCGGCCGATACCCCGAGCATCGTGCCGCTGCTGTTCGTCACCATCGCCTGCGGCGCGATCTCCGGCTTCCACGGACTGGTCGCTTCCGGTACGACCTCCAAGCAGCTGGACAAGGAAACCGACGCCCGTTTCGTCGGCTATTTCGGCGCTATGGGCGAAGGCATGCTCTCGCTTGCGGCGATCATCTGCTGCACCGCCGGCTTCGCCACCCTGACCGACTGGCAACAGGTGTACACCTCCTTCGGCACCGGCGGCGTCACGGCCTTCGTGCAGGGCGGCGGCACGCTGCTGGCTAACGGCCTGGGCCTGCCGGCGGAGCTCGGCGGAACCATCCTTGCGGTGATGGCTATCCTCTTCGCCGGCACGACCATGGACACCGGCCTGCGCCTGCAGCGCTTCGTTATCCAGGAAGCCGGGGAGCTGGCGGGAATGAAGGTCAACACGCTGATCGGCACGCTGATCGCGGTCGGTGTGTGCATGGCGCTGGCTTTCGGCGCTGGCGCGGACGGCTCCGGCGGCATGGTCATCTGGCCGCTATTCGGCACCACCAACCAGTTGCTGGCCGGCCTGACCCTGGCGGTGATCACCGTCATCCTGATCAAGCTCGGCCGATCGCCGATCTACACCCTGGTGCCGCTGGTGTTCCTGCTGGCCATGTCGATCTATGCGCTACTGGTGCAGATGGGCCAGTTCTACCGCGCCGAAAATTGGCTGCTGCTGGGCATGGACGTGATCATTCTGATTGCTGCGCTATGGGTCACCCTGGAAGCGGTGATCGCCATGCGCAAAGGCCGCGACCCGGCCGAACAGGCCTTCGAGGCGCAGCCGTGAGCGAGCCGCTGAGCATCCTCGGCAAGGTTTCCGCGGGGTTGCGCGAGTTCTACGTTGCGCCCTATCGCCGGACCTTCGCCCGCGCCCGGCGTGATGAAGACGACCTGTTCATGCTGCTGGTGTTCTCCGAAACCCTGGGCGTGCCCAACCCGGCCGCCTGGTACACCCTGGAGCTGATGCCGGCGCTGTACGAGCGCTTCCATGACTGGCATCGGCGCATGGGCATGGAGCGCTCGCCACTGGATCACATCGGATGTTGCTGACGCCATGTTGCTAGAGCTGGCCGAACAGCGGCGCGTACTGTTCTTCGGCGGCAAGGGCGGCGTCGGCAAGACCACCGTCGCCGCTGCCACGGCGCTCGCGCAAGCGCAGGCAGGCCGGCGCGTGCTGCTGATTTCCACTGACCCGGCGCACAACCTCGGTCACCTCTGGGATCGCCCGGTCGGCCCGCAGCAGGTACGCCTGGCACCCGGCCTCGATGGTATGGAGCTGGACCCCGAGCTGACCGTGCGCCAGCACCTCGACGAGGTCGGCGCCGCCCTGCGCAAACTGATGCCGAAACACCTGGCCGGTGAGGTCGACAAACACATGGCGCTGTCCCGCGATGCGCCGGGCATGCACGAGGCTGCGCTGCTCGAACGCATCGCCGAGACGGTTGATCAGGGACTGGCCGAATACGACCTGCTGGTATTCGACACCGCGCCGTCCGGACATACCGCGCGGCTGATGGCATTGCCGGAAATGATGGCCGCCTGGACCGAGGGACTGTTGCGCCGCCAGGAGCGAGGTTCGCGCTTCGCCCAGGTGCTGAAGAATCTTGGCGAGAACGACCGCGGTTACGGCCAATCCATCCTTGGCCACGGCAGTGACGACGCCCCGCAAGATCGCGACAGCCGCATTCGCAACATCCTCGACCGCCGCCGCGAGCGTTTCAACCGGCTGCGCGAAGTGCTGGGCGATGCGAGCCTGTGCGCATTCGTCATCGTCCTGGCCGCCGAACGCTTGCCAGTGTTGGAAACCCTTGAGCTGCATGCGCAACTGCAGCGGGCGGGCACGCCGGTTGGCGCATTGATCGTCAATAAACGCTCGCCGGCCGATGCCGGCGCCTTCCTGGCCGAGCGACACGCCCAGGAAAGTCTGCACCTCGAAACCCTGCGCGACGCCCTGGGCCACCTACCGTTGCAGCAACTGCCGTTGCTGGCCAGCGACGTTCAGGGGCACGCAGCGTTGCAAGCCTTCGTCAGGCTGCTGGCAACACCAGCCCTATAGCCAGCCGTTGTCGCCCTGAACCTTGAGCTTGTAGAAATCGAGGTTGGCACGCATGGCAAACACGCCCGCCACCCCGTACGAAAGGAAGCGAGTGAACTGGCCATATCCCAGCGCCTCGAGTAGCAGATCGATCAGCATGACGGCAGCCAACGCCAGCGCCGTGTAGCTGAGCGCCCGGCGCCACATGCCCTTGGCCAGGTAGTAAAGCGGCCCGAACAGAAAGGCCAGAATATTGAAGGCCATTGCCTGACGCCGCTCGGCGCGCGACATACTCTTGAACTGCGGCAGGCTCGGCCCGCCCGCCTTGGCGATAGCCTGAAAACGACGCTTCCAGGTATCTGAAACCGGCAGAGCCTCGATACGCGTCTCGGCGTCGCCGGCCAGCGGTGCAAGGGGTGGTGCGTAGGGGTTGGTGCTACTCATGAAAACCTCCGTGTCATTCGAGCGGCCAATCATCGCGCCCGCCGCGTTCCCGCGCCAACCGAGGTGCATGCGGCGTGACCGGGTGCACGGCTCCGAGCCGCAGGCGCAATAGGCCCCGGTGCGATCAGCACAGATGGCGCATGAACCAGTCACCGGCCAGCCGCGCCACCTCTTCCAGCGTTCCGTGTTCCTCGAACAGGTGCGTCGCATCCGGCACCACCACCAACTGATGCACGCACTGCAGGCGCGCGGCAGCGGCGCGATTGAGCTCAAGCACCTCCAGATCGCGACTGCCGACGACAAAAAGCGAGGCCGCCTTGACCCGAGCCAGCGACAGATCGGCCAGATCGACTCGCCCGCCACGGGACACCACAGCAGCGATGTCAGCCGGGCGCGAAGCTGCGGTGGTCAACGCAGCAGCAGCACCGGTGCTGGCACCTTACAGGCCGATGCGCAGCTCTCGCAGGCGAGCGTCACTGCTCAACTGATCGACCACGCCACTCAGCCGCTGACTGAGCAGCGGAATGTCGAAACGCAACTGACGGGTGATCTCGTCGATGGGTTGTTCGTGTGTCGTGAGCAGATCGAACTGCAAGGTGGCCAAGCCCATTTCATTGAAACAGCGCGCTACGCTCTGGTTGCGAGGGCTGTGTCGGCTGCTGCCGCTGCCATGGACGAACACCACCAGGCCGGTGGCTGCGGACGGCACGCACAGGTCGCCATGCAGACGAGCCTTGCCGAGGGTAAAACGCATCGGTGTCGACGGGTGCTGGCTCATGCCGGTTGGTCTCCCTTGCTCCAGGCGCGCTGCAGTAGCTCCATCACCTGCCGATCGGACGTCTGATCGAAGTTCTGATACCAGCGGCCAATGGCGTACAGATCATGGGGTAGATACAGACAGACGATACGCTCGGCCAGTGGTTCCAGTAGCGCGACGCTATCCGGCGCTGCCACCGGCACGGCAACGGTGACGCTACCTGCGCTCATCTTACGCACCGCCTGCACCGCGGCGCGCATGGTGGCACCAGTCGCCAGGCCGTCATCCACCAGAATCACTGCGCGCCCTTCGATGGCGGGCCGCGGTCGATCACCACGATAAGCCCGCTCGCGGCGTAGCAGTTCATGGGTTTCCTGAGCGACGGTGCCGTCGATCTCGGCCTTGGAGATGTGGATGTAATGCACGATGTCATCGTTCATCACCCGCACGCCGCCGCTGACTATGGCACCCATGGCCAGCTCGGGATTGCCCGGCACGCCGAGCTTGCGCACTACGAGTATGTCCAGCTCAAGTCCCAAGCGCTGCGCCACTTCAAAGGCCACCGGCACGCCACCACGCGGCAATGCGAGCACCAGAGCGTCCTGCCAGTTGCCATCCTGTGCCAGGCGCTCGGCCAATGCCTCACCAGCCTGCACTCGATCGGGGAACGGAATCTTCAGGGTCATGGCAGGCTCCTCGTCGTCGATGCTGACTGCTTAGGAGTCTGGCTCAAGAATTGGCCGCAAGAGGCCTGTATGCGACAAAAAAACACGCCAAAGCCGGGCGCTAGGGCAGACGGGCAGCCCACCTCGACACTTGGCCCTGCCAATCGATGCACATCCGCTGATCGGGGCAGCCCGGAGTTCATTACAAAATCGTTGCCGCCGTCTATCTGGCGCCAATAAAGTGACATCATTGTCTGCCGATACAACGTGTGCAGCGCTCGTGCAGCCTATGTGCGATCCAGGCAGCGCGCCCAGGCAGCCCGCCAATCATTTCAGCGGCCAGTCAGCAAATGGATACCCGATGACCAATAAGAAAACATTTGCGCCATGGCGTACACGCAGCGCGCTGTTGATGGCATTCAGTCTGCTGTTTCCGTCCGGCTCGCTACACGCAGAAGACACCCTCACCCTGCTTACCTGGGAGGAATACCTCAGCCAAGCGGTGATCGAACGCTGGCAGGCCGAAACTGGTGTCCAGATCAGACAGATCTACTTCGACAGCGGCGACAAGCGTGACGAAATCCTCGCCAAACCCGATCACCAGATCGATGTCGCACTGACCGAGCTGATCAGCTCGTCACGCTTCGGGGCTCGCGGGCTGCTGGAACCGTTGGACGACAAGGCACTGCCAGGGCTGCGCCATGTCCCGCAGCGCTGGCAGGAAAGCTGTGGTGCCTACAGCATGCCGTACCTCTGGGGCACGCTGGGCATTGCCTATCGCAGCGACCGTATCGACAGCGCCCCGCATTCCTGGGCCGATCTGCTGCAGCCGGTCAGGCCCGATCAGCCGCACATCATCATGATGGAAGATCACGAGGACATCCTCGCCAGCCCGCTTATCCTTCGGCAACACTCGATCAATACCTCGAACAACGATGAGCTAAAGGCCGCTTTCGAGCTGCTCATGGCTCAGTCCAAAGCCGTACTGACCTACGAATATGTGATCACGTCCCTGCGTAGCCAGCGATACCTGGACCAGGCAGACATGGCCCTGGCCTATAGCGGCGACCAACAGGTGCTTAACGAAGTCGAGGGCGTCGAGGGCGAACCCTGGCGCTATGTGGTGCCAAAAGAAGGCACGCTACTCTGGGTCGATTGCCTGTCTGTCGCGAGCAGCAGCAGAAACAAGCCACTCGCCTACCGCTTTCTGGACTTTCTCAACCAGCCGGACATCGCGGCGCTCAACGCAGCCGAGCTGGGCGTCGCCACACCGAACGCCGCCGCGCGGGCGTTGCTGCCCGATGATATCCGCCAGGACCAGACCATCTATCCACCGGAGGACGTGCTTGCACGCAGCCAGGTCTACGAAATGCGCCCACTGGAAGCCACGCAGACGCGGCGGCGCATCATCAGCGCCCTGATCAACGCCCATGACGCTAGGTAAACGTGCGCTGCTGGTGATCTTCCCGGTCATCCTGATCATCCAGCTGGTTGCCGCGACCACCGCCTACCTGACCCAACGCTCCTCGCTGCTGGGGCTGGAACAGGCGCGCCTGGAGCAACAGCTCTCGGCACTGAAATCGGCCTATCTGGACTACGAGGCGTTCAATCGCAGCGTGCTCTATTCGCTCATCGATAGCGAAGCGCTGTTGATGTTCCTGCGCGAGTCCGACACTGCCTTCCGCAACGACACCCTAGGCCTGCGCTTCCAGCAGAGCATCCGCTCGCTGTCCAATACCGAACTTTCGTTCGTCTCGTTCGCTGTCGTGCAACCGGATGGCGAACCAGCCTATTACTTCGAAAGCAGCCTTTCACCGTTCGCTTCGATGAACGACACCCAGCAACAGATCGTCCGTGAGGCCAAGCAATCTTCGGCGTCCAGGCAAATGATCTATGTCGAACAGGCCGAAGGTGGGCCCCTGCTGCTGGACACCGATTTCATCCTGCCGGCGTCCAGCAGCCGGCCACTGCCTAGCCAGCGCGGCGAAGCCTTTGCCGTCCAGCTGGCGGTGCGGCCGGAACGTTTTATCAAGCTCAAGCGCAACCTCGAGAGCGAATACGGCGCCGCCGTCGAGATCACCACACAACAGATGCCGGTCGCCCCTGGACTGTCTGCGCAGATATCACTGTCGCGAGCGCTGCATGCACGCCTCACCCCTGCACCGGAGTACATCGCCACGCGCTTGCGGACACTCGGCCTGGCATTTCTTGCCGGCAGTGCGCTGATCTGCCTGGTTTCCATCGGCCTGCTGCTGTGGCTGATCCGCCGCTATATCACGGGGCCCGTCAGCCGACTGGACAATCAGCTCACCGATCTGCTGCTGTGCAAACGCGCGGCGCTCGACGAGCCAAGTGACGGCGGCGAAATTGGCCGACTGACGGAGAACATGAAAACGCTGCACGACCGCAACACTGCGGCGCTGCAACGCATCCAGGAGATTTCCTGGGCCGACAGCCTGACCCAGATCAGCAACCGTGCGCACTTCGGCGTACTGGCCAATGCCATGTACGAGCAGTGCATCCATAACCGCAAACGCCTGGCCCTGCTGTTCCTCGACCTGGACAATTTCAAACAGGTCAATGACCAGCACGGTCACGACGCCGGCGACGCGCTGCTGCAGATATTCGCCCAGCGTGCACAGGGCGTACTCAAACGCCATCAGGCGGATTACCCACAAACAGAAGCGGCTTTCGCTCGGCTGTCGGGCGACGAATTCGCCATTCTGCTGATGACCGATGCCGGCTACGACGGCCTTGGTGCGCTGTGCCAGGCCTTGCTTGGCCTGTGTCGCGGCGGCTTCCACCTGGAAGACCGCATCTATCCGGTCAGCGTCAGCATCGGAACCGCCTGCTACCCCGCCGATGCGGATTCCATCACCCAGCTGCTCACCCGTGCCGATACCGCTATGTATCAGGCCAAGGCGGTGGGCAAGAACACGGCTGTGGCGTTTAGCGAAGAACTCGAGCAGCGCAACCAGCGCATCCGCCTGATCGAGGAGCAGCTGCGTGAGCTAGATGGCGATGATCAGCGGCGGCTGGTTTATATGCCGGCGCTCGACCGCGATGGTGCAGTCGTCAGCTGCGAAGTCCTGCTGCGCTGGCATTCGCCGCTGCTGGGAACCGTCTCGCCTGGCGAGTTCATACCGATTGCCGAGCGCGCCGGACTGTTTCCGAAGATCGACAGCTGGGTCATCGATCATGCGCTGGCGGACTATCCGAAGCTGGTCCAGCTATTCGGCGAGGGCGTAATCCTGGCGATCAACGTTTCCTCCGCGCAGCTGGTCGATGACCGCATCTGCCGCTCGCTGATCGAGCGTGCAGCGCACCACGGCGTTGCGCCCGGCCTGATCGAGATCGAGCTGACCGAAACCTACGCCGCCGAGCTCTGCAAGGACACCATGGAAGTGGTTCAGGCGATTCGTCAGGCGGGCTTCCGCGTTGCCATCGATGACTTCGGCGTCGGCTATACCTCGATCCAGCAACTGCTCGAATACCCCGCCGACACCATCAAGCTGGACATGGCGATCATCACCCGGCTGACGCGGCCGGAAATGCAGCAAAGCCTGAGCGCCCTCATCGCGTTCTGCCACGCCCAGGGCAAGCGCGTGAATGCCGAAGGCGTGGACAACATGGAAAAGCAGTCGGCATTGCTGCAAGCCGGCTGCGACCTGTTCCAGGGTTATCTGATCTCCCCGCCACGCTCACTCAGCGCATTGGAGGACTGGATGGCCGTACGCAACCGTGCCCAGGGTGCGCTGCGTCTGGAGCAGTTGCCACAGTCCAGTGCCGCGCCGCTCAGCCCACTCCCGCTCGGCACCGACTAGATAGAATCCTCCTCGGCTGACCCGGCGGGATTGGCGCGGGTTGACATGGCGAGGATTTCCGGTACGACTTCGCGCTCGAACACATCATGCAGCCTACGCAGCTCGGCTACCGGATCGCGATGATGGTCCACGCGGATGTCCCATAGCGGATACTCCTCGCGGTCGACGACATACACCGTCGCCGAGGACTCGCCATGACGATCACCACCCAGCTCATCGCCGGCAGCTACGGCTTCCATCAAACGCTCCACCAGCGGTAGCTCGGCGGTACGCTGAAACGCCTCGCAGGCCGCCTCCAACACCTCACGCCCCTTGAGCCGATTGCCCTGCACGCAGAACTGCTCGCCGGCAATCGAACCCGCCCAGGGCAGACACTGTTCCCCAGTCCAGCAGGCCGTGTGGCCCTGCGCATCGATCACCGCGCACTGGCGCTGACTCATGCAAGGGTCGGTGCGCCGCAACCGTTCGAGCACTTCGGCAGCGGGGCTGAATTCGCGCAGAAAACGCAGGCCGTCGATGCCTAGATAAGGGTTGATCTGCGCCTGGGTCGCCACTGCGCCGACATGTGCCGCCGCGTGGGTCAGCAACTTACCCACCGCGGGCATCGCTGTGGCGGCTGCTACGCCGAACTGCCCTGTGCGCGGACAACGGGCGACGATGGAAAAGGTCATGTGCGTGCTCTCGGAATTTGTCTGTCATTAGGCCGGACACGACACATAAACGTTCAGCGCGGGCTGCTGTTGCTTGCCATAGCAGGCGCCGCTACGACGAATGACTGTGATGGCCCGCACTGCGCTTCGCACCAGTACTGGCACATTGCCTGACGGATTTGTAGACTCGCCGCCCTCGGTACGCCTGCCAGGAACGGCAGTCGCCGGACATGCGCCCGGGTACGCCTCTGGGCGAAACGTCTGCAAGAGCTAGAAAGACATGGAAGCGTCACTCTCCCCACACCGCCCCGCCAGCACACGGCCGGCCGTCCTGCGCAGGACCAACTGCACCGATATCCCGCAGCAGCCGGAGCACCGAAGCCCGCGGCAGGGCGTTCAATCGTCGTTGAAAATGAGAAACACGAATATGAAGAAGCAGCTGATGGCCGCGCCTCTGATCGGCCTGAGTATTTTGTTCAGCGGCTGCGCTACGGAGCAGTCGCGCACCCTGGAAGTCGCTAAGGTCACTTCGGCGCAGAGCGTCTACCATGGCCAGCGCAGCCCCATTGCGGTGGGCAAGTTCGACAACCGTTCGAGCTATATGCGCGGCCTGTTTTCCGATGGCGTCGACCGTCTCGGCGGCCAGGCCAAGACCATCCTGATCACTCACTTGCAGCAGTCGAATCGTTTCAACGTGCTCGATCGCGACAACATGTCCGAGATCGCCCAGGAAAGTGCCATCGCGGCCAAGCGTGCGCAGCTGCGCGGTGCAGATTTCGTGGTCACCGGCGACGTTACCGAGTTCGGCCGCAAGGAAGTCGGCGACCATCAGCTGTTCGGCATCCTGGGCCGTGGCAAGTCACAGATCGCCTACGCCAAGGTCAACCTGAACATCGTCAATGTCAGCACCTCCGAAGTGGTTTATTCGGCACAGGGCGCTGGCGAGTACAGCCTTTCCAACCGTGAAGTGATCGGCTTCGGCGGCACCGCCAGCTATGACTCGACCCTCAATGGCAAGGTGCTGGATCTGGCCATCCGCGAAGCAGTGAACAACCTCGTGACCGGCGTCGACAGCGGCGCATGGCGCCCCGTGCAGTAACCCTCAAGGACGAGAACGATGAATACCTATCTGAGAACCGGCGCGCTCGCAGTCGCACTGCTGTCGCTCGCCGCCCTGACTGGCTGTGCCAGCCAACCGAAAACCCTCTACCACTGGGCCGGCTACGAAGAGCAGGTCTATGAGCACTTCAAGAACGAAAAAGGCCCGCAGGAACAGATCGCCGCACTGGAAGCCAGCCTGCAGCAGGCCCGGGCGCGGGCGCGGGATGTGACGCCGGCACCGGGCTTTCACGCCCACCTCGGCATGCTCTACGCCGAAGTTGGCAAGGGCGATCAGGTTCGCCAGCAGTTTGAAACCGAGAAAACCCTGTTCCCAGAGTCCGCGCCCTACATGGACTTTCTGATGCGCAACTTCGAGAAATAAGAGGCCATGATGCCAAACATCAGTCTGAAAACCCTGCTGGTGCTCGCTGCCCTGAGCGTGCTCGGCGGCTGCGCGACACCGACACCCTACGACTACAGTGCATTCGAGCGGAACAATCCGGCATCGATTCTGGTATTGCCCCCGGTCAACCGCTCACCGAACATCAAGGCCAGCTACAGCGTGCTCTCGCAAGTCAGCTACCCACTCGCCGAAGCAGGCTATTACGTGCTGCCGGTGGCTGTGGTGGACGAGACGTTCAAACAGAACGGCTTGATGAATGCCGACGAGATGCACATGGCCCCGCCAGCCAAGCTTCGCGAAATCTTTGGCGCGGATGCTGCGTTGTATATCGAGGTCACCCGTTACGGCAGCAGCTACAAGGTGCTGACCAGCGAGGTCGCGGTGGAAGCGCACGGCAAGCTCGTCGACCTGCGCAGCGGCGACCTGCTCTGGGAAGGGAAAGCGTTGGCCAGCTCGGCGGAAAACCAGAACCAGAACAGCGGAGGCTTGGTGGGCATGCTCATCACCGCAGCCGTCAACCAGATCGTCAACACCCTCAGCGATCGCGGCCATGAGATCGCCGGCATCACCAGCCGTCGCCTACTGACTGCGGGCATCCCCAACGGCATTCTCAGCGGGCCCCGCTCGCCGCAGCACCCGAGCCGACTGGCCAGCCGCTAACCAGATGTCATGCGGGCGGCGGCGTGGAGAGCGCCCAGCCGCCCTTGCAGCTCAGCCCTGGCGCAGCGAAAGACCCTTGAGGAAATTGCGCAAGAGCTGATCGCCGCAGGCGCGGTAGTTGCTGTGGCCGGGCTTGCGGAACAGCGCGCCGAGCTCGGATTTCGACAGCTGCAGGTCGGCGGCATGCAGGATCGCCTGCAGGTCCTCGTCGCGCAGCTCGAAGGCCACTCGCAGCTTTTTCAGGATCTGATTATTGCTGACCGGCAGCTCCAGCGGCGGCGCCGGACGGCTGTCGTCCTTGCCACGCTTGAAATGGATCAGCCCGTCGAGAAACCGCGCCATCGCCTCGTCAGGGCATTCCACGTAGCCGTCCTCGTCCTCCCGGCTAAGCCAGGCGCGAACCTCCGCTTCATCCACCGTGCAGCCACCCAGAGCGGCGATTTTGGCCATCTGTGCATCACTGGCCTTGAGGGTGTAGCGCAGGCTGCGCAGGACGTCGTTGTTGAGCATGTTCTCTCCTTGCTGAGAATGAAGGCCGGCAGTGTGCGCTCTCGAACGCCCTGGGGCGAGTCCGATCAACCTTCCTCGCGCTCGCCCAGGCGTCGGTACAGCGTGCGCCTGCCGATGCCGAGCAGGGCCGCCGCGCGCCGCTTGTTGCCGTCCACCAGTTTAAGCACATGCTCGATATAGCGCTGTTCCAGCTCTTCCAGGGTCGGCAGCAGCGGCCCGTCACTGAGCTGGGCGAGCAACTCGGCGCCGGCGCTACGGGCGTTGTCATCACGATAGTCGGCGATGCGACTGGGCAGGTGCTCCAGCTCGATGCTGCGCCCGTGGCAGAAGGTTACCGCGCGCTCGATGGCGTTCTGTAGTTCGCGCACGTTGCCGGGGAATGGATAGCGTCGCAGCTGCGCCAGCGCCGCCGGCGCGATACCGCGCACCGGCCGACCGCTGCGCGCCGCAAAGTGGGCGACGAAACCGGCGGCCAGCAGTTCGAGGTCCTCTTCACGATCGCGCAGCGGCGGCACCTGCAGGATGAAGGTTTCCAGACGGAAGTACAGGTCTTCGCGGAAGGCCTCACGGCCGGCCTCGGTTTCCAGCGGGCGGTTGCTCGCCGCGATGATGCGCACATCCACGGTCAACTCCCGCTCGGCGCCCACCGGACGGATCGTGCCTTCTTGCAGCACGCGCAGGAGCTTGGCCTGCAGCGGCAGCGGCATCTCGCCAATCTCGTCGAGAAACAGCGTGCCACCGTCGGACTGCTGGAACAGCCCCTTGTGCGTGCGATTGGCACCGGTGAAGGCACCAGAGACATGGCCGAAAAATTCGCTTTCCAACAATTCGGCCGGCAGCCCGGCACAGTTGATGGCAAGGAACGGCTCCTTGGCGCGTTCGCTTTGCGCATGTACGGCACGGGCGACCAGCTCCTTACCGGTGCCGCTCTCGCCGATCACCAGCACCGGCCCCTCGGCACGGGCGAGCTGACGGATCTGGTCGAACAAGCCACGCATCACCCGGCTGCGACCAAGCATGCCGTGAAAGCGATCATCACTGAGCAGCTGCTGAAAACGCCGCACTTCATCGCGCAACCGCCGCGTCTCCAGCGCACGGGCCACCGCTAGGGCGAAGTGCTCGAGGTCCAGCGGCTTGGTGAGAAATTCGTCGGCGCCCTCCTTGAGCGCCGCCACCGCCTGCTGAATGCTGCCGAACGCGGTGATCACCAGAAAGGCCGGTGCCGCCTGCATCGTCTTGACCCGTCGCAGCAAGGCCATGCCATCGGCACCGGGCAGGCGCAGATCGCTGACCACCAGCGCCGGCTCCCAGCTTTCCAGCGAGCCGACCGCCTCCTCTGCGCTGGCCAACGCACGCACCTGCAGGCCGCGATCTTCCAGCTCCTCGACCAGCAGCTGGCGCAGGCTGTCGTCGTCCTCAACCAGCAGCACCCGCTCCTGCGTCACTTCAGTCATGCTCGACCCCCTCGTCGCTCAATGGCAATGCGATACGGAAGGCGGCGCCCGGCAGGCTGCCGTCCACCAGTTCGATACGTCCGCCACACTCGCTGACCACCCCGTGCGCCACCGCCAAACCCAGGCCGCTGCCCTCACCCACCGGCTTGGTAGTGAAGAACGGCTCGAACAGCGCAGCACGGTTTGCCTCGGCCACACCCGGGCCGTCGTCTTCCACCTGCAGCAGCAGCTCGTCAGCTCCGCGCCACCAGCTCAGCCGCACTTGCCCACCTGGGCTGGCCTGGGCGGCATTGCGCAGCAGATTGGTCAGTGCCTGCTCGAAACGCGGTGGGTCCACCCGGCAAAACAGCGTTTGCGCCGGTGCCTGCAGCTCCAACCGAACCTGCAGCGCGGCCAGCTCATCGGCCACCGCAGCGGCTGCCGAGTGCGCCAGCACTTCAGCAGGAATCCTGCGCAAGGGCGAACCGGCGGCACGACCGAAATCCAGCAGCTGGCGGACGATCGCACTAAGCCGCGCCACCTGCCGGCGAATCTGCAACAGCGCACGGCGATGAGTTTCGGCCAGGCCGTCGTCGCGTAACACCCGCTGCGCCTTGCCGTCGATGACGCTGAGCGGGCTACCCAGCTCATGCGCCACGCCGGCCGCCAACCGTCCTACCGCCGCGAGTTGCTGACTCTGACGCAGGCGCGCCTGCAGCTGCTCTTCGCGGGTCTGCTGCTCGGCCACCTGACGTTCGGCGGCAGCAATGCTGTCGAGCATCTGGTTCAGCGCACCGGACAGCACGACGATTTCCTGCGGCCCGCTACGCGGAGCACGATGCTCGCGCTCGCCAGCCGCGACGCGCTCCATGCTGCGCGCCAGCTGCTGCAAATGCTTGCCCACGGCAGAGCGGTGGCCAAGCAGGATCACCACCAGCGCCACCCCGGCCAGCAAGCCGCCCAGGCCCGCGGCGATCAGGCGCAGGCGGCGGATGTCGCGTTCGAAGTCACCCCAGCGCCGGGTCACCTGCAGCAGGCCATTGATCTGCCCACCGCTTTCTTCCAGCGGAACGAAATAGGAATACACCGGGCGACCGTTGATGCGCTGGTACTCGCCGGTCAGCTCGCCGCCTTCGGTGAGCTGCTGAATCGCCGACTCATCCTGATCCGGCTCCACCGCACCGGCATAGGCCGCAAGCTTGCCGTCGCGATCGTAGACATAGGCGCCATATACACGACCTACGCCGAGCACCGACTCCAGCACCTGCTGCAAGGTGCGCTCATGGTTCTTTTCCAGGCTGGCGCTCAGGGGCAGCCGCACCGCACGCGCGACCAGTTCCACCTCGGCCTGCAGCCGGCGCTCGCTGTTGCGCTCGACGGTCCAAAGCACCACCGAACTGAAGCCAAACATGATCGCCATCAGCGGCACGACGACCTTGAGCAGGAGTGCGCCACGTAAGCTGGATGGGCGCTGCCAGATTGATACATGTGTCATATAGGCACACTACAGACGCTAAATGTATGGGTCCACCCCGCCCCGACGAAACGGATAACTGCTTAAAAAACAGTTAGTTATTTCTACGCTACAAAGCTGGCACGGGTGCTGCACTAACCCAAACCATCTTTAACCGAAGCAGGAATGAACATGACCCAGCACAACGCTCGTCTCGCCTTCGCCGGAATTTTCTCGCTCTTCCTCGGCCTGGCTGCCCCCCTCGCATCGGCGCAATCAGCCACCCCAGCACCCACTGCCCAGCCGGCGGCCGGCGCTCAGGCCCAGCAGTTCGGCGAGGAAAAACTGGAAAGCTTTGCCGAGTCACTCGGCGAGATCATGGAAATTCGCGAGGAGTTCACCGGCAAGCTGCAGCAGACCGAAGACGCAGACAAGGCTCGCGAGCTTCAGCAGCAAGCCAATGAGAAGATGCTTGGTGTAATCGAGGAAAAAGACATCAGCATCGACGAGTACAACGCCATCAACGAAGCCGTGCAGACCGACCCGGAATTGCGCAACCGTGTGATCGCGATGATGCAGCAGTGATTACACCTGAGGCGCGCGGCACTGCCTGACGCGTCACGCACAAATGGCAGGAAAAGCCCCGCAGAGCTAACGCATGCGGGGCTTTTTATCGCCAGCTAAAACTCTACCGGGTAACCGAATCGCGCAAGCGTAACTACCAAATCGCCCAAGTATTGGCACGCGGGAGTCAAAATCAGTCACGCACTCCCCGACTCATCCCTCTTCGCCCCCCGCTCTGCGCCATGCCCAAAATCCATACGCATCCGCGCCCAGGTCAATCTAGATCACCCATCCGGTCACCAATTACGCCAGCCCCACTACTCCTAAAACAAATCGGATCGCCCTGAGAGCAACGCCCTCCCCCCGCCCAAGCCACCAAGCACCAGACAGACCCGTCGTAGGGTGGGCTTGAGCCCACCAGCCCCCCGCCAGGCCCACAAAGCAGAGCACTGCACAGGGTCAAATAAGCTCAAAACAGCCTCGCCTTCCAGGCAAAAACACCGCATAACGAACCGCTCCCACAAGCTGTCACCGAAGTGACATTTACCCCCGCTAAGGTCCGCGGCAACTGCGTTGGTCGGCCCCCCGCTCACATCCGCCTCATGCGAACCACAGGCGACCACCACGGGTAGATCAATAACCGTCGCGGCTTCCAGACCGCTCGTCTGCAGCGCAAATCTTCATGGAGTGGCGTCTAGCAAGCACTTGAGTCGACCGAAGCTCACCAATCCCAGCGAATCTGAAAACCAACCAAGCAGGAGCTATATGAACGTCTTTATCCGCCCTAGCGCTTGTCTAGTCGCCCTCTTGCTGATGCTCTCTTCAGCCATCCTTCACGCCGCGCCAACAGCGGGCGCCGAGCCCGTGCTGCGCTTCGCCGTATTAGGCGACGCCGAGCCCAAACCGCTCGCCGAATTCCCAGGGCTAGCCAGCGCTGTAGATCACGTCAACGCGCTGGCTGCAGCGCAACCCATGAATTTCGTAGTAGGTGTCGGCGACATTGCTCACAAGGGCACACAGGTCCAGTACGAAAATGCCAGTCTTGAACTGGAACGCCTCAGCTTGCCGTTCTACCCCATCATGGGTAACGAAGAGCACGGCGCCAGCGTCGCCCGCTTTCTGCAGTACGCCAACCGCTGGAACACCGACAAAGTTCACATCGAGAACGCCCGCTACGTAGTCGAGCAGGAACAGGTTGCGCTGGTATTCGCTTCGCCGGATCACGGCCGCGACTTCGATGACAGCGGCGTGCAGTGGATCGCCGAGCAGATAGATCGGCTACACCCCAAACCGGTTTTCCTGGTGGTGCATGGCGCCCAAGTCGGCGTCTTTCCGGAAAATGCCGACAAAGGCATCACCAACCGTGCCTTTGATCAAATAACCAGCAAAGAAAACCTTGCCGTGATGATCTCCGGTGATCTGCACATGGACATGGACCGCGTCGAGCACTCGAAAAAGATTGGCCACGTGCACTACCTGCACATACCCGCCCTCGAACGCACCAAGATCCCTGACGAAGAACAGCACACGCCCATGTTTCGCGTCGTTTCACTCTACGGCGATGACACGGTAGTAGTGGATACCTACGAAGCCGGCGCAGGCAACACACCTCTTGAACGGCATGACTACCGCTTCTCGCTGCGCCGCTGAGCTTGCTCAGCCGTGTGATCGCGATAATGCAGTGACGCCATCGCCCAGCCGCTCGAAGGCTGTACTGCGAAGTGCGGACCAATGCCCCGTTCGGCTGACGCCAGCGGGGCGTTTAGATAACAGATCCTGGAACCGCACGATTCAAAACGAGCCCGACGAGAGTCAACCAGCTAGGCGGCCATTCTCCAGATCCATAGTCAGTGTTGGTCACCGCTCCTTGGCGCCCCTCGCCGCTTCTACCACAAGGCGCCTAGCTCGCAGCGCTGCCAGCCGCGTAAAGCCTGGGGCCAGCGCAGTCGCACCGGTTGCCGAACAGCGATAACGCGCGTCCGACTCAACTGCCGCACGCCACGGACACAAGGTGGGTGCGAAACTCGAAGTAGTGTTCGAGTACCCGTTCCGGAGCCTCAGCCTGCGGGTAGTGGCCGATGCCCTCCAGCAGCACGGTGTCGGGCGCCGGAATGAGCTCGCGGTAGCGCGCGACCATGTGCGCACCAGAGATCGGATCGGCCGCGCCGTCGATCACCCGCAACGGCACACTGCAGCGCTGCATGGCCGTAACCCAGCGCTCGCGTTGCGCGACCCGCTCCGGCATGTAGCGGATCAGCCGGTGCATCACCGCCGGTCCATTGCCCTCGGCGATCAGTCGCCAGTAATCGTCCAGTTCGGCGTCGCTTGGCTGCGTCTGAGCGCCGAACACCCGGCCGAAGGTCGCACCTAGCGACCGCCGCGAGAACAACCTGCCCAGCAGAAAGCCGAACGGGCCGAGCAGCAGTTTCTGCACTCGCACCGGGTGATGGGTTTCAGGGAACAGCCCTCCATTGAGGAACACGCAACTGGCCAGCGCGATGCGCCCTTCGCAATGCCGCGCCAGCAGTTCCTGAGCGACGCTGTCGCCATAATCATGAGCCAGCACATGGATCGCGCCGTCGACACTCAGCTCCGCCAGCAGTGCCTGCTGCAGATCGGCCTGCTCGACCAGACTGTAGGCGTGCCCGCGCGGCTTGGCCGAATAGCCGAAGCCGAGCATGTCGCAGGCAATCAGCCGGTAACGCGCCGCCAGCGGCTGCCAGACCTTGTTCCAGTCCCAGCTGGCGGTGGGAAAGCCATGGATCAACAGCAGCGGCTCACCTTCGCCAGCCGTCCAGTAGCGGATGCGCTTGCCGCCAAAATCGAACTCGCGAGCGCTGGCGCGCCACGTATCCGGTGGTATGCCGTCGGTGCTACTCATTCGTTTTTCTTGTTTTCGTGGAGACGAAGAACAGTTTAGCGGGCCGGTGTGGCATGACGACTTGCCGCGCCGGCCAGGTTAGTGGCCCGACGAGTCAGCCGGGTGCGGAGGCGCAATGTCACATAGGGCGGAAAATAAATCTGTCCCCTTTTTCCCTCAGAGGGTCTGTCCTCTACGGTCTTTCTTTATTCTTCTTTTCTTTCTGAAATGTTATTGCCACCATCTGCATACAAATCTTCCTTGCTTAGAGAAGCATTGTCATACCACCAATGTCATCAACTTTGGAAATTATCCATAAATATCATATAATTAGCGCTCAAATCAGTGCATGGGAGAAGCCCTT